>CAZCDJ010000116.1:0-5944 GCA_964497655.1 uncultured Oscillospiraceae bacterium
TATCCTCCTTGGTCATGTCCGGGTTGCGCCCGGGGGAGAGCAGGCACATCTCGGTGGTGAGCACGGTGCCCTCCCCGTCCACGTGGATGCTGCCGCCCTCCAGCACAAAGCCCTCGGTGCGGTAGGAGTCCACGCCCTCGATTTCGCACACCTTCCGGGCCACCTGATCGTCCTTGTCCCAGGGAAAATAAAGGCCGTCGTACAGCCCGCCCCAGGCGTTGAAGGTCCAGTCGGCGGCGCGCTTTTCGCCCCTGTCGTTCACAAGGAAGGTGGGGCCGCAGTCCCGAATCCACGCGTCGTCGTTGCTCATCTCAATCACGCGCACGTCCTCCGGCAGGCGGGTGCGGGCGTTTTTGTACTGCCCGGCGGAGACGCACACGGTCACGGGTTCAAACTGCGCGATGGCCCTTGCCACCTGCGCGTACTGGGCCTGGGCGGGCTTGCCGCCGGCGCGCCAGGTGTCGTTGCGCTCCGGCCAGAGCATCCACACCTGTTTTTGGGGCTCGAACTCGCCGGGCATACGGAAGCCGTCCAGCTTGGGGGTGGAGCCGATGATTCGTTTAGCCACGATAGGACCTCCCTTTCTTTTTTCTGCAAACAGTGACGATGATTTCGCCTAATACGATGAAAACAATGCTGCCAATGGTGATGGGCAGCACGGCGGCAAGGGTCTCCCCGTCCCAGGAGAGGGGCACCGCCGTGAATACGATGCTCACCGCGATCAGCGCCATGGGAACAAGAGCCATGGAATAGCTAAGCCAGCGGGGGCCGGGCACCCGGTAGGGGCGGGGCGTGTCCGGCTGGGTGCGCCGCAGCCTGAGAAACGCGGGAAACACCGGCAGGTAGCTGAGCAGGAACATCACCAGATTCAGGGCAAAGAAGCTCCAGAACAGGTCCGGGTTGGGCAGAAACGCGCCGATGACCACCACGGCGGTGGCAACCAGACCGTTCATCACCGCAGGGCCGATGGGGATGCCGCCCTTGCCCCGCGCGGAGTACACCCGGGGCAGGTCGCCGTTGTCCGCGGCGTAGGCCGCCACGCTGTTCACGCCCAGACTCCAGGAGATCATGTTGCCGAATAGTGTCACCAGGAACAGGGCGGCCATGACCCGGATGAAGATGCCCCCGGTGTCCCCGGTGAGCAGGCTCATGGCGTCGATGAGGCCGGTGTCCGCGCTGATCTCCCGGGAGGGGATGGCCACGCCGATGCCGAAGGCGCAGAACACATAGATGGCGGCGATGACAATGCCGCCGGTGATGATGGATTTGGGGATTTGCCGGTTGGGGTCGGGCATGGAGTCGGCGAAGGTGCAGATGACCTCAAAGCCCAGAAAGTTGAAGATGATGACGGAAATATAGCTCAGGCTGGTCAGGTCGAACTTGGGCAGGAAGGAGGCGGCGTCCATGGGGTTGGCGGTGCCGCTGCGGATGGCGCCGTAGATGCCCAGCCCGCCCATGATGAGCGCCAGCAGCACCTTGATGACCGCGCTGCCGTTCAAAATCCATGTGCTGTCGCACACGGGGAAGAAGCTCACATAGACGATGACCCAGATGAAGGCCAGCTCGATGATGAGGGAGGGCACAAGCCCCAGCTCCACGCCGGTGATGACGCCGATGAGGGAGGGGCACATCACCGCCAGAGAGGCCATCCACAGGGGGAAGTTGATCCAGTAGTACCAGGCCACCCGGCCGGGCATACGCCCCCGGGGGAAGGCGGCGCGAATCCAGTCGTACAGTCCTTCGTCGCCGCTGAAGGCGGTGCCCAGCTCCGAGGAGATGAAGCCGTAGGGCAGCAGGAAGGCCACGATCATGAACAGCCACCAGAAATACTGGCTGTTGCCCAGCGCCGCCACGGGAGCTGCCGCCTCCGCCACGAACACCACGCAGATGACGGTGAGGATGGCGTCCGCCATTTTGAAAGTCTTTTTCTCCATTAGTGTTGTTCCTCTCTGTGATGAGTGCGGGGGCGTCCCCCCGCCCTTGGGCTACACGATGCCCTTTTCCAGCAGGAAGTCCTCCAGCTCACGGCGCGCGGCGGCCTGGGCAAGCTCACTGCCCGGCTTCTGGTAGCGGGTCAGGTACACCAGCAGGCCCCGCATGGCGGTGAGCCGGTTGCCCGCCTGCTCCCAGCACAGGGAGGCGGCGCTGTCAATCACCTCGTCGGTCACGTCCTCGCCCCTGGTGGCGGGCAGACAGTGGAGGAACTTGCAGCCCAGATTGCCCAGCTGCATCAGCTCCCGGTTCACCTGATAGTCGTGGAATACCCGCACCCGCTCCTCCTTGGGCATCTCGCTCTCATAGAGACCGTACCACACGTCGGTGTAGATAAAGTCCGCGCCCCGGACGGCCTCCCGGTCGTCGGTGACGGCCCAGTGCCCGCCGCTCTTGGCGCAGTTGGCCTCGTAGATGGCGGTGATCTCCTTGCCCACCTGATGGCCCTTGGGGCCGTACTGGACAAAGTCCATGCCCAGATGGGTGCAGATCATGCCCAGAGACGCGCACACCTGTGTGCCGTCGCCCACGAACACCACCTTGCAGTCCCGCAGCGTCTTGCCCTGGGGCAGGTGCTCCGCCATGGTGCACAGGTCGCCGATCTCCTGGGTGGGGTGGTTGTAGTCGCTCATGCCGTTGAGCACGGGCACGGTGCAGGCCTTCGCCAGCTCCGCCACCGTCTGGTGGGTGATGACCCGGGCCATCACGATGTCCACCAGCTTGGAGAGCACCCGCCCGGTGTCGCCGATGGTCTCGTGGCCGCCCAGCTGAATCATGCCGGGCCCCAGGTACTGGGCGTGTCCGCCCAGCTGCTGCATGGCGGTCTCAAAGCTCACCCGGGTGCGGGTAGAGGACTGCTGGAAAATCATGCCCAGGGTCTTGCCCTGCAGCAGCGGCGGGTGGTAGCCCACCTGAATGCATTTTTTGATTTCCAGAGACAGCTCAATGATGTCCATGAGCTCCCGGGCGGTATAGTCCTGGGTGTCAATAAAATCTCTTGGCTTATCCATATCTGTCACTCCTTAAAAAAATCGGATCGAGAACACATTCAGTATGTGCACTCGATCCGAAATTAAAGGGCTGGCAATATGATGCGGCAAAGGAAAAATTCGCCGCTTATTTTTCGCCCAGAGCTTCCTCCCGGGCCTTCTGGAAGGTCATATCCTGTGCGGAGGCGATGGCGCGCAGGTCGTCGTATTCGGGTTTTTCCCGTGTTTCGCCCAAAAACTCCGCAGATTTGATGCGTACCTTGCCCAGATGGGTGTCGGCGGTGCGCACGCTGCGGCGCAGCACATGGCGGGCGGGGGAGTATTCCCGAATGCCCAGCGTGGTGGTGTGGCGGAACATGGCGCTGCGCACGGTGTCCGCCTCCGCCTCCCGGCAGAGGGCGGAGAGCATCACGCCCGGGCGGCTCTTTTTCATGCCAATGGCGGTGGTCCACACGTCCAGCGCGCCGGCGGCGAACAGCTGCTCGGCGGCGTAGCCGATGGCCTCCGGGGTCATGTCGTCCAGATTGCAGCACATCTCCCGGATGGAGTCGCTCTCCGTGTCCGTGTCGCCCCACAGGGCGCGCAGGCCGTTGCAAGCGCCGGGGAAGTCCATGCTGCCCATGCCGGTGCCGGTTTTCTCCAGCCGCATGGCGGGCATGGGGCCGAAGTCGGAAACGAAATGGCGCAGCAGCGCAGCGCCGGTGGGGGTGCACAGCTCCTTTTTAATTTCCCCCTCGTAGACGGGGAGACCCGCCAGCAGCTTGGCCGTGGCGGGGGCGGGCACGGGCAGCACGCCGTGGGCGCAGCGAACCGTGCCGCCGCCCACGTTCACCGGGGAGGCGCAGACCGTCTCCGGCGAGAGTGCCTCCATCAGCAGGCACACGGCGGTCACGTCCGCCACCGCGTCCATGGCCCCCACCTCGTGGAAGTGCACCTGGCTGACGGGTACGCCGTGGACGGCGCTCTCCGCCTCCGCGATCAGGGCGTACACCGCCCGCACGTCCGCCTTCACCCGGTCGGACACGGGCAGGTGCCCGATCACATGGTCGATGTCGTGGGTGCCGTGGTGGTGATGGTGGTGCTCGTCGTGCTCGTCCTCCCCGTGCACCAGCACGGTGAGATGGGTGCCCTTCACGCCGCCGCGCACCGCGTCCTCCGCGGAAACGGTGACGCCGGGGATGCCCAGCGCGTTCATTTTTTCCACAAAGCCGGCCCGGTCGCCGTACAGCTCCAGCAGGGCGGAGGCCAGCATATCCCCCGCAGCGCCCATGGAGCAGTCCAGATAAAGAGTTTTCATTTAATCACCCCGATGTGGTTGATCATGCTGGCCAGATAGCCCGCGCCGAAGCCGTTGTCGATGTTCACAACGGACGTGCCGCTGGCGCAGGAGTTCAGCATGGAGAGCAGGGCCGCGATGCCGCCCAGAGACGCGCCATAGCCCACGCTGGTGGGCACGGCGATCACCGGGCAGTCCACCAGCCCGCCGATCACGCTGGGGAGGGCACCCTCCATGCCCGCCACCGCCACGATGGCCTCCGCGGACATGATGGTGGGCAGCTGGCTCAACAGCCGGTGCAGGCCGGAGACGCCCACGTCGTAAAGCCGCTCCACCCGGTTGCCCAGAAATTCGGCGGTGAGGGCGGCCTCCTCGGCCACGGGGATGTCCGTGGTGCCGCCGGTGGCCACCACCACGCTGCCCCGTCCGTCCGGCGCGGGCAGATCGCCCACGATGCCGATGCGGGCGTTCGCCCGGTAATGCAGGGGGAAGCGGGCGGAGAGTGTCTCCGCCGTCTGGGCGCACATCCGGGTGATGAGAACGCTTTTGCGTCCGTTTTGCAGCATATTCTCCAATATCCCGGCGATTTGCTCCGCCGTCTTGCCCTGCCCGTAAATCACCTCCGCCGCGCCTTGGCGCAGCTCCCGGTGGTAGTCGATCTTGGCAAAGCCGATGTCGTCAAAGGGCTTGGTTTTCAGGCGCAGCGCGGCGTCGTCCACGCTCAGCTCCCCGGCCTGCACGGCGCGCAGGGTGTCGTAAATATCCTTCTGGCTCATAGGCTCTCCTCTCTGGGTATCAAATCCAGCGTCACGGAACTAAAGTCCGGCGTCAGGGCGTCGACAATTTTTTCTCTCAGCGCCAAAGCCCGGGGCAGCTGGGGGGCGATGAGCTGCAGCTTGGCTGTGCTGCCGCTCACCCGCACCCGCAGGTCGGAAAAGCCCAGGGCGAACAGGGCGCTCTCCGCCCGTTCGATCTTTTGCAGCGTCTCGCCTGTGATGCGCTCCCCCGCTGCCACCCGGGTGGCCAGACAGGAGTAGGCAGGCTTGTCCCAGGTGAACAGCCCCGCCTCGCGGGACAGGCGGCGCACGTCGGCCTTGGTGAGGCCGCACTCCCGCAGGGGCGAGCGCACGCCAATCTCCCGCAGGGCTCGCATCCCCGGGCGATCCTCCGCCCGGTCGCTGGCGTTGGTGCCGTCGATGATGAGGTCGTACCCGTCGCCGGCGGCCCGGTCCCTGAGCGCGGTGAACATGGCCCGCTTGCAGAGGCAGCAGCGGTCGGCGGGGTTTTCCGCCACGCCGGGAATGTCCAGCGTGGGGTAGGTGAGTACGGTCAGCTCCGCGCCCAACTGGTCTGCCAGACGCAGGGCGTCCGCCTTCTCAAAGGCGGGCTGGAAGGGGCCGGAGAGGTAGTAGGCTCTCACGTCCGCGCCGGCGGTCACCGCGGCGTAAAAGAGGTAGGCGCTGTCCACGCCGCCGGAAAAGGCCAGCGCGCAGCGGGGATTCTGGGCAAAAAACTCGGTTAGTGTCATAGTGTGCTCCCTGATGTCTAAAGGATGCGCTTTGCGCGATACGGAGACAGTATATATGTTTCCGCCCGGATTATCAAGCGTCATGCGCGGACAAATCACAAAGGGGCCGCGACTTGAGGGATTGGCACGGGGAAATAAAATGATACGGGCCACTCCAAA
>CAZCDJ010000117.1:0-5793 GCA_964497655.1 uncultured Oscillospiraceae bacterium
CAGCACCGAGCCGGTCATGGAGCCCATGCCGCCCAGCACCACCAGCACCACGATAAACGTGGAGTTCCAGATGGAGGAGCTGGTGAAGGAAAAGCTGGAGGTGGCAAGGGAGGAGAAGCAGGTGGCGTACAGTCCCCCCGCCAGCCCCGCGAAGAAGGCGGAAATCACAAAGGTGAGAATCTTGTAGTAGGTGGTGTTGACGCCGGAGGCCGCAGCGGCGATTTCGTCGTCCCGGATGGCCTTGATGGCTCTGCCGTACTTGGAGCTGATGAGCATCCACATAAGAGCCACGCAAACCACCGTCACCGCCAGCACCAGCCACACATACGAGGCCTGCAGCGCGGAGGAGAGACCAAGTCCGTTCTTATAGAGGGAGGAGCTGGCCGTGCCCTCTGCCAGTCCGTTGCCGCCGGCAAAGGGCAGGTTCGCGATTACGTTCTCCACAATAAGGCCGAAGCCCAGCGTGACGATGGCCAGATAGTCGCCCCGCAGACGCAGGGCGGGAATGCCCACCAGAAGACCGATGAGGGCGGCCAGCAGCGCGCCCAGCAGGCAGCACAGAAGAATCACGCCGATCAGCTCCGCCGGGGCGGCGGTCTTGGCGCTGAACAGCCCCGCTCGCTCCAAAGCCAGAGAGACGAGCGCGGCGGTGTACGCGCCGATGCCGGCAAAGCCCATGTGGCCCAGTGTGAGCTGACCCAGATAGCCCAGCGTCAGGTTCAGGGAGGTGCCCAGCAGAATAAAAATGCACATCTGCCAGATGATGGGGATCAGGGTGCGGCGATAGGTGTTTTCGTTCATCACGCGGCTGAGCACCAGCACCAGCGCGAAAGCCGCCAGAATCAGCGCCAGACAGACCGCGCTGCCGCGCATACGTTCTTTTCGAAGTGTATTCATACCTTTTCACCCACATTCTTTCCCAGAATCCCTGCGGGCTTGACCAGAAGCACGAGGATGAGAATCAAAAACACAATGGCGTTTGCCAGGGAGGAGCTGATGTAGGCGGTGACCAGAGCCTCCACCACGCCCACCACGATGCCGCCCAGCATAGCGCCGGGAATGATACCGATGCCGCCCAGCACGGCCGCCACAAAGGCCTTCAGACCCAGCATGGAGCCCATGGTGGTGGTCACGGTGTGGTACTGGGCGCAGTACATCAGCGCCGCCACGGCGGCAAGGCCGGAGCCGATGGCGAAGGTGGTCACGATGGTGCGGTTCACGTTCACGCCCACCAGCGTGGAGGCCGCCTTGTTCTCGGAAACCGCCCGCATGGCTCGTCCCAGCTTGGTCTTTTTCACAAAGAAATGGAGTCCAGCCATGATAAGCCCGGCGGCGATGATGGTGAAGATTGCCGTCTGGTTGGTGGAAACGCCGCCGATGGAGATGGGCTGCGTGCCGAAAATGGAATCGGAGATGACTCTGGGGTTGGGGCCGATGGCCGGGATCGCCTGAGCCAGATTTTCCAGCAGCAGGGACATGGCGATGGCGGTGATGAGCGCGGACATATCCGTGCCCTTCTTCCGCACGGGCCGGTAGGCCAGCAGCTCCACCGAAACGCCCACAAGGGCGCAGATGGCCACCGCCGCCACAACGCCCACCCAGGCGGGCAGACCCATGTTATACAGCAAAATGGGAATGGTAAAATACAATGTATATCCGCCCACCATGATGAAATCTCCGTGGGCGAAGTTAATGAGACGGATGATTCCGTACACCATGGTGTAGCCCAGCGCGACTAAAGCGTATACGCTGCCGATGCGCAGCCCGATAATGAGCTGCTGCAAAAACTCGGTCATCATTGTCCCCTGCCTTTCGAATAAGATTTGCGCGGAAGCGGGGCGGCTTCCGCGCAATTTTGGACAACGGCGGCGCGTGGAGGGAAAGGAACGGAAACAGAGTTGAGAGGAGGGGGTAACGCACCGCCGGTGCACCCCGTAAATTGTTTAGCCCTGGGTGGTGACGAATTTCTGCACCAGAGCGCCGTTTTCCTCGGCAAAGGTCAGGATGGCCACACTCTTGGCGGGGGTGCCGCTCTCGTCCAGCGTCATGTCGCCGGTGACGCCCACATAGTGCATCCCGCTCATGGCGTCGCGGATGGCGTCGCTGGAAAGGCTGCCGGCCTCCTCAATGGCCTGCTTCAGCATGTACATGGCGTCGTAGCACAGCGCGCCCAGCGCGTTCAAGGAATCCGCGCCGAATTTTTTGGTGTAGTTCTTCACATAGCTCTGCACGATCTCGCTGGGGTCCTCGGCGGAGAAGTGGTTGGTGAAGTAGCAGTTCTCATAGGCGCTCAGGTCGCCGGTGGTGTAGTTCTGGGTGCCGTCAAAGCCGTCAGCGCCCAGAATGACGCCGGTGAAGCCGGACTCCCGTGCCTGGGGGATGATTTTGGGGCCCACCGCGTCGTAGTAGTAGGGGGCGAACATGCAGTCCGCGCCGCTGGCGGCGATGGTGGCCACCTGGCTGGAGAAGTCCACAGCGCCGGTGTCGGAGGTGGACTGCTCGCAGACGATCTCAATGCCGTACTTGTCGGCGGCGGCCACGAAAGCGTCCCGCAGGCCGGAGGAGTAGGCGTCGCCGGTGGCGTAGAGGACGGCGGCCTTGGTGCAGCCCAGCGTGGAGGCGTAGGCGGCGGCCATTTCGCCCTGGAAGCTGTCCTTGAAGCAGGAGCGGAACACATAGTCGTCCTCGGTGGTGATGGAGTCGGCGGTGGAGCAGCCGGTGATGAGGACGACGCCCTCATCGTTGGCAAGGCCGGTGATGGCGGAGGTCTCGGCGCTGGCCACAGCGCCGATAATGGCGGTGGCGCCCTCGCTCAGCAGGGCGTTGAAGCCGGACACGGCCTCGGCGGGGGTGTGCTGGTCGTCCTTGGTGGAGATGACCACGGTAGCGCCCAGAATACCGCCGGCGGCGTTAATCTCGTCACAGGCCATCCGCACGCTGTTGTCAACAGCGGTGCCATAGGCAGCCAGAGCGCCGGTCATGGGGGCGATGTTGCCGATGGTGATGGTCTGTCCCGCCAGCGCGTCGGCGGCGGAGACCGTGGCAGGCGCCGCGGAGGCGGGGGCGGTGGGCGCGGTGGTCGCGGCGGGGGCGGCGGAGCCGCAGGCACAAAGGGACAGGGCCAGCGCCAGCGTAAGCAGCAGAGCGGTCGTTTTCTTGAATTTCATATCAGTTCCTCCTATTCTTTTTCTTTGCATCCTCTCATAAATGCAAAAAAAGCAAAGGAACACGAATCCCCCTTGGGGTCGTGCTCCTTTGCACATTCATTACGATATACCATTTGGCTAAATTCGTCAATTGGGATTTGTTCTAAATCACGAGGCTGTCCGCAAACACTTTATCACCTAAAATCACAAAAGCGACGATCAGGAGTTTTTGTACGTCCTGAGGATGCCCTCCGCGATCTCCCGCCGGGTGACGCTCCGATCCATGGCCTGCTTCTCGATGTACCGGTGGGCGTCTGCCTCAGTCATTTTGCAGGTCTCGATCAGAGCCCACTTGGCGTGGTTCACCAGGCGGATTTCGGCCATTTTATCCTCCAGGGACACCGCCTTTCGCTCCGCGCCGCGCCGCAGCTGCCGTGCCGCGCGCAGCCAGTCCAGCGACTGTGTCATCAGCACCGCCGTGGTGGGCTTCCGCAGGGTAAAGACGCCGCATTCCATGGCTCTCGTGTTGGTTTCGTCGTACAGCTCGCCCTTCACCAGCAGCAGGATGGCGCTGCTGTGCTCCCGCCCCGCGTCCATGGCAAAGCGGACGCCCAGCTCGTCGGGCAGGGGGGTGTTCACAAGAATCAGGTCGTAGCTGCGCTCCTGCAGCTCCCGCCGGGCCTCCGTCGCGCTGCGGGCGGTGCACACGGGGAAATAGGCGGATGCCGGCATCAGACCGGCCATGGTGCTCACAAATTGTTCCGATGCGGATACCAGCAGCGCGCTGAAAATCAGTTCCTCCGGCAGCAAGGCCATTCCCCCTTTCCCTCGATTGCGGGATTATCTCTATTTCACATAGGAAGCGATGATGCTCTCTGGCAGGTGCCTGCGGATGAACGCGCTCCCGGCGGCGGCCTCCTTGGCCTGGGAGAGCGTGGCGGGAAGGCGGGCAAAGCGGGACAGTGCCTGGGCGGAGGCGGTGAACAGGTTCAGCTCCGCCGCCGGCGGCAGGGTGAGCCCGTTTTCGATGCCGTGCAGGCTGGCGAAAATCATCAGCGCGTAGGCGATGTAGGGGTTGGCGCAGGGGTCAGGGGAGCGCAGCTCGGCCCGCCGCTGCTCCGCGAAGGCGGCGGGAATACGCACAAGCTGGGAGCGGTTTTCCGCGGACCAGGAGATGTACCGGGGGGCTTTGCAGTTGCCCAGCCGCTGGTAGGAGCTTTCAAGGGGGTTCAGAAAGGCGGTCATGTCGGACACGGTGTCCAGCACGCCGGCAATGGCGGGGGTGAGGGCGTCCTCGTTCCCGTCGCGGCTTACGGAAAAATTGATGTGCATTCCGTTGCCCGGGCGATCCTTCAGCGGCTTGGGGGAAAAGTCCGCGGCGATGCCGTTGCGGTTTGCCACGGTCTTGACCACGGTGCAGAAGGTGAGGGCGTTCTCCGCGGCGGTCAGCGGGTCGGAGTAGCGGAAGTCAATCTCGTTTTGGCCGGGGCCGCCCTCGTGGTGGGAGCCCTCGGGGAAAATCCCCATCTGTTCCAGCGTCAGGCAAATCTCCCGGCGGATGTTTTCGCCCCGGTCGTCGGGGGCGATGTCCATGTAGCCCGCCCGGTCATAGGGCTCCAGCGTGGCTTCGCCCCGCTCATCCCGCAGCAGCAGATAAAATTCCAGCTCCGCGCCGAAGCGGAAGTCGCAGCCCTTCCTCTCCGCCTCCGCCACGGCGGCCTTCAGCAGATGCCGGGTGTCCCCGTCGAAGGGGCTGCCGTCGGGCCAGGTGATGTCACAAAACATACGCACCACGCGCCCATGCTCCGGCCGCCAGGGCAGCACGGACAGCGTGGACGGCTCCGGGTGCAGGAACAGGTCGGAGCGCATCTCGTCCCCGAAGCCGGCGATGGAGGAGGCGTCGAAGGCGATGCCGTAGGTGAAAGCGCGCTCCAGCTCTCCCGGCTGGATGGAAATGTTCTTTTGCTTTCCGAATACGTCGCAGAAGGCCAGTCGGATGAATTTCACATCCTCCTCCCGGACGAACTGCATTACCTCTTGCTTGGAATACTTCATAACGCACCTGCTTTCTGGTCTGACGGATGGCGGAAAACGAAGGTTTTCTGCCTGCGAAAACACCGAAACTCATGTTAGTGGGAGTTTACAACGGCGGTGGCGGCTTGTCAAGGGAGGAGGGCCGCGTGGGAAAAAAATGCGCCGCAAAGGGTTGACAAGCGGCGGCGGAGGGGTTACAATACGCCGCATTAAGGCAAGGACGTCTTACGGAGTAACTTCCGCAAGGCGTCCTTGCCTTTTCATATGCAAAGGAGAATGAGTTATGGAGGCAGTATCTGAGTATTTCGGCAGCCTGACGTTTGACGACCGGGCAATGAGGGCCTCGCTCTCCGGCGAGATCTACAATTCCCTGCGCCGCACCATCGACGAGGGCGCGCAGCTGGACCTTTCCGTGGCCAACGCGGTGGCGGAGGCCATGCGGAGCTGGGCGGTGGAGCGGGGCGCCACCCATTTCACCCACTGGTTCCAGCCGCTTACCGGGATAACCGCGGAGAAGCACGACAGCTTCATCACGCCCGCCCCGGATGGGGGCGTGCTCATGGAGTTTTCCGGCAAGGAGCTGGTGCGCGGCGAGCCGGACGCCTCCAGCTTC
>CAZCDJ010000118.1:0-5771 GCA_964497655.1 uncultured Oscillospiraceae bacterium
GCAGGAATCAAAATGACAAAATCGCCGCCCGGCATAGCCGGACGGCGATTATTTTTGGGGATTGACTTATGCCAGCTCGATCTCGGCGCCCACGTCGGTGAGCTGCTTCTTCATGGCCTCGGCATCGTCCTTGCTCAGACCTTCCTTGATCTTGCAGGGCACGCCCTCGACCAGAGCCTTGGCCTCAGCCAGTCCCAGACCGGTGATGGCGCGGACTTCCTTGATGACCTTGATCTTCTCAGCGCCGAAGCTCTTCATGACCACGTCGAACTCGGTCTTCTCCTCCGCGGCGGGGGCGGCGGAAGCGGCGGCGGCGGGAGCGGCGGCAGCGGCGGCGGAGACACCGAAGGTCTCCTCGAGAGCATGAACGAGCTCGCTCAGCTCCAGAACGGACAGAGCCTTGATCTCTTCGATCATTGCGGTTACTTTTTCACTAGCCATTGTATGTTTTCCTCCTAAATGTTTTGTTGTGTTCCGCTTATTCGGCGGCGGGGACTTCCTCGGCGGGGGCTTCGGCCTCGGCAGACTCCACGGAGCCGCCGTTCTTCTCTACGATCTGAGCCAGGACCACGGCCAGACTGGTGATGGGAGCGAGCATGGTGCCGAAAACGATGGAATACAGAGCATCCTTACCGGGCAGCTTGGCCAGCTCCGCGGTGGCGCTCTCGCTGAGAACCTGTCCGTCCATGAAAGCGGCCTTCACATTGAAGCGGTCGCCCATCTTGTCGGAGAAGCTCTTGATGATGCGGAAGGGAGCGATGGGGTCGCCGGTAGAGGTGGCCATGGACGTGGTCCCGCAAAGGACGTGATCCACTCCGCTCAGACCGGTCTTGTCCAGGGCGAACTTCACCAGAGTGTTCTTGACAACATTGTACTCCACGCCGGCCTCTGCCAGCTCGCGGCGCAGCTTGCTGTCCTCCGCCACGGTGATGCCCTTGTAGTCGATGAACAGGCCGGATTCGGCCTCGCTCAAACGCTTTGCCAGCGCCTCGACGATCGCCTGCTTCTCACTGAGAACTTTTGCGTTAGGCATTCTTACATTTCACCTCCGTGATATTTGATGACGCCCAAAAAAATGTCTCCCTGTGCTGACGCACACGGAGACAGAAAGCTATCAAAACTGATGGCCGTCCTCGGCAGGACTTCCGCTTTCGCAGCCTGCTGTCTTTGGAGCGCCTAAATAAGATATCAGCTTTGCCTTGGATTGTCAAGGGTTATTCTTGCTTTTTCTCGGCATTTTTGCCGTTTTCCGGCTGCTGAAAGGCGAAAAACCGCTGTCCCAGATAATTCAGCCCGGTAAACAGAACCATCCCCACCAGCATGGCCACATTGTCCCGCACCGTGACCGAGGAGCCCTCCAGCACCTGCCGCACCAGCGGCTTTGCCGCGCCGTAGGCCACCAGATAGCAGACGGTGATGTTCGCCGCGAAGCGCAGCACCTGCCGCCAGCCGCCCTGACGGGCCTGGAAGGTGAAATACTTATTGAGAAAATAGCTGAGGACGCTGCCCAGAATATAGTTGGCCGCGCTGGAAATCCAGTAGGGCCAGCGGGAGGCCTCGGCGAAGCCCAGCGCCGCCCAGGGCATCAGATTTCGCACGGCATACATCACCGCGGTGCCAAACAGCGTGTTGACCACGCCCACCACGCAAAATCGCAGAAACCGCCTGTCAAAAAAAGCGGCGAAAAACTTCTTCATTCCGTTCCCCCTCTGTCCTATGCCCAGAAAGTATAACACCCGGGCCAAATTTTAACAATAAATATTCTGAAAACAGTTGCACAATTCCTATCTGGGTGATATAGTATAGCCAACCAATTGATATTAAGTCCCAGTAATGTTAACAAGGAGGCATAACCATGTCCAACATCAAGCTCACCACCCTTACCGGCGACCGTCTGGACGACGCCGCCCTTTCCGAGGATTTCCGCGCCGCCGAAAAGGCCGGCCCCTTTTGGGTGGGCAAAACCGGCTTCTACTACCGGGACGGTCTGAAGAAGCGCTATGTTCCCCTTTCCTCCATTGACCGGGCCTTTACCCGGGTGCAGGAGGTATCCACCCACTGCTGCTGCGGCGGCTATTCCATGTATGTCTACCGGCTGGTGCTGGTGTCCGGCGGCAAGGAAATTGTGGACGTAAACGTCAGCGAGGACGAGGCCAGCGTGGACAAGGCGCAGGCTTTGCTGAAGGCCGCCAATCCCGCCATCGAGCTGGGCTTCGTAAAGCCCGACCAGACCGCATAACAGGCGGCAGCCCCCCACAAGGACAAAAAAGATAGGCGGGCGCACCCATAGGGTGCGCCCGCCTATCTTTTATTTCTTCTTTTTGCTCTCAAAGAGGGTCAGCGCGTCATCCACAAAGCTGCTGATCTGCTTATCCAGCATGGCCAGCAGCGTGGCGGCCCGCTCCTCGTGCTTCACGTCCAGCCGCATGGCGCGCAGGGCGTGCAGCTTGTCAATGGTGATCTGGTTCAGCCCCAGCCGGTTATAGTACTCGCTCTCATGGGCCTTCCGCTCCGACTCGGGCATGGGCTCCTCAAAGCCCAGCAGAAAATCCGGCGTGGTGCCGAAATACCGGGCAATGCGGCACACGGTCAAGGCGCTGGGGGTGGTAGGCTCTCCCCTGTCCTTGGGCTTCAGATACTTGCGGATGGCCGGACGGGATACGCCCACCGCGTCCGCCAGCTCCTGAATGTTCACCGCCTTGCCCAGCTTGTTGTTGCCGTTCATCAGGAAGGTGAGCCGCTTGCGGAACAGGGCGTTCATGTCGCCCCCCTCCTCCGTTTCCGGCACATACACATCCTTCGCGTCAATGGGACGGCGGCGGCGCTTGAGCTCCTTGGGTTCATCCGGCCGCTCCCCCTCCGGCGGCGGCTCCGGTGTTTTCGGCTGCTTCGATTCCTTCCCGGGGCGCTCCCTGACCGGGCGTTCTTTCCCGGGACGCTCCTTCACCGGACGCTCCCTCACGGGCTTCTTTTTCGGCTCCGCTTCCTCCGCTACCCGGTCGTCTCTGCTGTCATCGGCGTTCATTCTCTCGCCCCTTCAAATAATTTTCAGAAAAATAGAAAATTTTACTTGACAATCGCAAATGCGGTGTTATACTAAAGTTACGTTAACAGCAAAAGAGTTCCCGGTTTCCGGGTTCTTTTTTCGCCCCGCTCAGAAACTTAAGTTACGTTAATATTAAAACACACCCACAACCTTTTGTCAAGGAGGATACGCTTATGAAAAAAATACTTTTTCTCAATCTCAGAAATCACGGCGCCCAGGAGGAGACCTCCGGCCTGCGGGAGACTCTGCCCCAAATGGATCTGACCGGGCTGCGCCGCGGCGACAGTGTGCCCGAAAACCTTTCCCACGACATGGATCTGCTTTGGGCCCGCTACATCGCCTTTTGTCTTGACGGGGATAACAGCTTCCCCGTGACCGGAAACGAGTACGAGACCCTGCTGCGCCGCAGGCACGGCGACCCCCGCGCCGCGGCCATCTGCCTGGATTTGCGCCTTGCCGTGCTGCCGGACGGCAGCCCCACCGGCTTCGCCGCCAAGCCCGCCGGCGCGGGGAGCATCCTCTCCGACCTGCTGCTGGCCGGTGTGCGCCATGAGGTGAGCTGCCTGCGCTTCACCGGGGAGATTGCCGACTACGGCGACACGGTGCTGGACTACCTGGACGAGGACTGGACCCAGTTTACCTTTGCCCGCCGGGAGCTGACCGCCCCCGCGCCGGAGTGCGTCCGCACGCTGCGCCGGGAGATGCTGGGCGTCCCCGACTACTCCAATCTGGTGGAGCTGCCCCAGGAAGTTTCGCTGCGTCAGGCCAACTGACCGCTTTCTTTTACGCACCCTTTCTTTTTTGTTCATTCCTCAAGGAATGAACAAAATGTGCCTGTTTTTCGGTTGCCGCGTAAGCGGCGAGA
The DNA here is from genome assembly GCA_964497655.1 of uncultured Oscillospiraceae bacterium. GTDB lineage: Bacteria > Bacillota > Clostridia > Oscillospirales > Oscillospiraceae > Scatomorpha. The sequence goes on from CAZCDJ010000118.1 coordinate 3,912, forward strand.
AAAACGCACATGAATTAAATGAAGTTTGAACTTGTTTCAAACTTCATACTTCCCCCCAAGACGCCGGCTTCTCCCCCCAGAAGCCGGCGTCGACCTTTTGTCTGCGTGTATCAAACCTTCTTCCCCGGGAAAGACTACCTGTACTTTCCGGAAAAGGAGTCTTCTTTTTGCAGGGAAAAGTGGAAATATGCGGAGTGAACACGGCAAAGCTGCCCATGCTGAAGGCGGATGAGGCCCGCGCGCTGCTGATGAAGGTGAAGGAGGGCGACGCCCAGGCCCGGGAGAAGCTCATCTCCGGCAACCTGCGGCTGGTGCTCAGCGTGATTCAGAAGTTTGCGGGACGGGGCGAGAATGTGGACGACCTGTTTCAGGTGGGCTGCATCGGCCTCATCAAGGCCATTGACAATTTCGACGCGAGCCAGTGCGTGCGGTTTTCCACCTACGGCGTGCCCATGATCGCCGGGGAGATCCGCCGCTATCTGCGGGACAACAGCAGCGTGCGGGTATCCCGTTCCATGCGGGACACGGCCTACAAGGTGCTGCAAATGCGGGAAAAGCTCACCGCGGAGACCGGGCGAGAGCCCACCTCCGACGAGATTGCCAAGGCGTTGGACATCAAGCGGGAGGACGTGGTATTCGCCATGGACGCCATCTCCGACCCGGTGAGCCTCTTTGACCCGGTGTACACCGACGGGGGCGAGAGCGTGTGCGTGATGGATCAGATCGGCGACACCCGGGACACGGACGAGCAGTGGCTGGAAAAGCTGGCCCTCTCGGACGCCATCGGAAAGCTGGGGGAGCGGGAAAAGCGCATTCTGGCGCTGCGCTTTTACGACGGCAAGACCCAGATGGAGGTGGCGGCACAGATCAACATTTCTCAGGCGCAGGTATCCCGGCTGGAGAAAAACGCCATTGCCCAGATCAAAAAAAACATTTTTGTCTCCTAAGGCGCATACCCTTCCTCTGAGGGGGGCGTGGTCATGGGCAATCTTTTCTCGGAGCTGAAATACAAGGAGGTCATCGACCTGAAAAGCGGGGCGCGGCTGGGCTACGTCTGCGACGCGGAAATCGACCCGGTGGAGGGCAGGATTTTAAGTCTGATCGTGCCCGGCCCCGGCCGCGCCGGCGGCCTGCTGGGCAGGGACGACGATTACGTCCTCCCCTGGCAGTGTCTCTCCCGGCTGGGGGACGACATCATTCTGGTGGATTTGGACCGGGAGCCGGAGCGAAAACGCCGGGAAAAACGCCAGATGTTTTATTAAATTGCCGCGGCAGCCCTAAAAAAGGGGCCGCCGCGGTATTTTCCGCAAGTTTTTCCCCTACAATAGAATAAATAGCGCTTGCAATTATGATACCATTTTGTTATAATATCACGGCACAACACATGGGAAACCGACGCGCGACCGGGTGGGACAGACCGCAAACCGGCTGTTCTCGGTCGTAAGGACGACGTTACCCAGAGGTGAAACAGAAAAAACAAGGAGGATCATCACACATGTCAGTCGTATCCATGAAGCAGCTCCTGGAGGCCGGTGTACATTTCGGCCACCAAACCCGTCGCTGGAACCCCAAGATGAATGAGTACATCTACTGCGAGCGCAACGGCATCTATATCATCGACCTGCAGAAGACCGTGAAGAAGCTGGAGGAGGCCTATGACTTCGTCCGCGAGCTGTCTGCCAGCGGCCAGAACATCCTGTTCGTGGGCACCAAGAAGCAGGCCGCCGACGCCGTGAAGGAAGAAGCCGAGCGCGTGGGCCAGTATTTCGTCAACGCCCGCTGGCTGGGCGGAATGCTCACCAACTTCAAGACCATGCGTACCCGTATCGACCGTCTGGCTCAGCTGAAGAAGATGCAGGA
>CAZCDJ010000119.1:0-5756 GCA_964497655.1 uncultured Oscillospiraceae bacterium
GACTATCTGGCCATCGTCACACTGGCCTGCGGCGAGATTATCAAGAATATCATCACCAATCTGGGATTCACCGGCGGCGCGCTGGGACTGAACACAAATCCCATTTATTCCGGCCCCAAGGCGCTGCTGCCCTATGCCGTGGTGCTGGTGTTCCTCACCGTGCTGGTGATGATGAACCTGAAAAATTCCCGGCAGGGCCGGGCCATCATGGCCATCCGGGACAACCGCATTTCCGCCGAGTCCAACGGGGTGAACGTGACCGCCTACAAGCTGATGGTGTTCGTGCTTGCGGCCTTCTTCGCGGGGGCGGCGGGGGCGCTGTACGGTCACAGCTTCGCCAACGTGAAGGCGGCCTCCTTCGACTACAATATGTCCATTGAGATTCTGGTCATCGTGGTGCTGGGTGGCATGGGCTCCATCCGGGGCAGCGTGATCGCCGCCATTTTGCTGAAGGCGCTGCCGGAGCTGCTGCGCGTGGGCAACATCGCCAACTACCGGATGCTGGTTTATTCCGTGCTGCTGATTCTCATTATGCTGCTCAACGCCTCGCCCAAGTTCGCCCGGATGCGCGGGCGCTGGTCGCCGGCGGCGCTGCTGGGGCTGCTGCGGAAAAGAACGCCGGAAACGGCGGTGCAGGAGGGTGAGTAAGATGAACGAAAAGAAGAGCGGGCGTCTGGTGCCCTATCCCTCCGGCGCGCTCATCCCCGAGCGGGATTTGGGGGATCTGCCGGTGCTGGAGGCGCTGCATCTGGGCATCGACTTCGGCGGCCTCATCGCCGTGGACAACTTCTCCCTGACCATCGGGCGCACGGAGATCGCCGGGCTCATCGGCCCCAACGGGGCGGGCAAGACCACGGTGTTCAACCTGCTCACCAACGTGTACCAGCCCACCCGGGGCAGCATCATGATTAACGGCATCGCCACCCGGGGGAAAAGCACCTGTCAGGTGAGCCGCATGGGCATTGCCCGCACCTTTCAGAACATCCGCCTCTACTCCAATATGTCCGTGGTGGACAATGTGAAGGTGGGGGCGCACAACGTGGTGGACGAGAGCCTGCTGGCCGCTTTGACCCACGGCTTCGGCTACGGCAAGGCGGAGCGGGCGGCGGATGCCATGGCCCGGGAGCTGCTGGACTTCATGTCGCTGGGAGACCTGGCGGAGAAGCCCGCCGGGAGCCTGCCCTACGGCGCGCAGCGACGGCTGGAGATTGTCCGGGCGCTGGCCACCGGGCCCAGCATCCTGCTGCTGGACGAGCCGGCGGCGGGGATGAACCCCTCCGAGACGGCGGAGCTTTCCGAGAACATCCGCCGCATCCGGGACACCTTCCACATCGCGGTCATGCTCATCGAGCACGACATGAATCTGGTGATGGGTCTGTGCGAGGGCATCTGCGTGCTGAACTACGGCCGGGTCATTGCCAAGGGCGGGCCGGAGGACATCAAGCGCAACAGCGCTGTGGTGGAGGCGTATCTGGGTCGAAAGGAGGCCGCAAAGCCATGCTGACGGTAGAGAATATCAATGTGTATTATGGCAAGATTCACGCCATCCGGGACGTGTCCTTCACCGTGGGGCAGGGGGAGATCGTGGCCCTCATCGGCGCCAACGGCGCGGGCAAGTCCACCACGCTCAAAACTGTTTCCGGGATGCTCCGCTCCCGGGGCGGCAGCATCACGTTTTTGGGGGAGGACATCTCCCGCACGGAGAGCTACCGGCTGCTGGGCAAGGGACTTGCCCATGTGCCGGAGGGGCGGCGCATCTTTTTGCAGATGACCGTGCTGGAAAACCTGGAGATGGGCGCGTACATCCACGGCAAGCCTGCATCGGCGGAGCTGGAGCGGATTTTCACCCTGTTCCCCCGGCTGGGGGAGCGCAAGGATCAGGTGGCGGGCACCCTCTCCGGCGGCGAGCAGCAGATGTTGGCCATGGGTCGGGCGCTGATTTCCAGCCCCAAGCTGCTGATGCTGGACGAGCCCTCCATGGGCCTGTCGCCCATTTTGGTGCAGCAGATCTTCGACATTGTGGAGGCGCTGCACCGGGAGGGGGTCACCATTTTGCTGGTGGAGCAAAACGCGGACATGGCGCTGCAGCTTGCCGACCGGGCCTATGTGCTGGAGTCGGGTAAGGTGACGCTTACAGGCACCGGGGGAGAGCTTATCGCCAGCGACGCCATCCGCAGCGCCTATCTGGGCGGATAAGGGATAGAAACAGACGGCCGGGTATGTTCGGCCGTCTGTTTTTGATGGCGCGTGTACGTTTTGAAGGCAGGGGGTGGGTATAATTTGCGAATTTTAGCAAAAAGAGGGGAATTATGTTGTACTTACTTCGCTTGGGTGATACACTAAATTCATGAAAATATAACCTTTTCGCCGTCCGGCGAGCGGGGCAGGAGGGAATTGCATGGGAGAAAAGAAAACGGAAGCGGCACGCCTTTTGAGGGAGCTGCTGCAGGCTCAGCTTGTGGAGCGCTGCGCGCCGAAGGCAACCGCGTGTGTCACCGGGGACGTGATGTGGATGGGCGGCGGCGACATCCGGGATGTCTGCTGCCGGGAGCAGGCTGACGCATACTTCGCCAGCGAGGTGCTGGCCAATCCCGGCGCCTACGCCCTCACGGTGCTGAGCACGCAGCAAATCGCCATCGGCGAGCAAAGCGGCGTGGCCATGGTGAAGGCCGTTGCCTGTCGGGATTTCGCGGCCATCCGTTTTCTGGTCACCGCTACCACCAGACCGGAGGACGGGCAGGAGAAGATCTGCGCGCTGCACCTGTCCATGTTGCCGGAGGAGGACAGGGAAGGCGGGCGGGCGCCGTTTTCTCTGACAAAGCGCTTTGCGGACAGCTCCTATCGGGAGTTCATTGAAAACAGCATCAGCGCGGGGATAGTGGGCGGCTATTTCGAAAAGGGCTATCCCCTCTACACGGTGAACTATCAGTTTCTGGAGATGCTGGGCTACGCCTCGGAGGAGGAGTTCGAGCAGGAGATCGGCGGGAATCTGATGGTCTGCGTCCACCCGGACGACAGAGAAACGGTGACCGGGGAGATTGTGAAGCAGCTTGGTGAGTGGGGACGGTATTCCGGGCGGTTTCGGCTGCGCCGGAAGGACGGCGTCTATCTCCGGATGGAGACCCAGGGAAAGACCGTGTCGGCGGAAAATGGCAGGACGGTGCTGATTTGCGTCTGCCGGGATGTCACCCTCAGCGAGCAGAACGTGGAGCGGCTCAGCCGTCTGGCAGATCAGCTCTCCCTGTACCGCGCCTCCCAGAACGCCGGAGCCTACCGGGTTCTGGCAGACGAGCAGTACACGCTGCTCTACGGCAACGACAGGTTCTACCAGATTCTTGAGTACACGGAGGCGGAGCTGCGGCAGGCACACCGCGGCAGCATCCTGACCATTGTCTACCCGGATGACCGGGAGACGGTGCGGGGTAAGCTGGACAGCGCCCGGCGCGGCGAGAACAAGTATCTGGATCTGGTGATGCGGGTCTATACCGGCCGGGGAAGGCTGCGCTATGTGCAGCTTGTGGGGGAGTTCATCTCCGGTGACGAGGGCCATGTGCTGGAGGGCATCATCATCGACATGACCGCCCAGAAGGCGATTGAGCTGCAGCTTCACGAGCGGAACGCCATCTTCGACGTGCTGCTGGAAAACAGCAATCTCAGTATGTGCACCTATGACCGGGAGAGCCATGTAGCCACGCTCATCAGCAGCAAGCAGCACAGACGCCCCATGTCCTTTGAGGGCACGGCGAATTATCCCGAGTCCGTGATTGCCACGGGGATTGTGCGAAGCAGCAGCGTGGAGGCCTTCCGCGACGCGCTGCGGCGCATTGACAGCGGGGAGCCGATGGTAACCGCGGAGGTGTGGTACGACCCGGAGGACGCGCCCTCCTGGTGTGACAGAATCAGCTATATCAGCATTTTTGATCGGGATGGGCGCATCCTTCGCACCGTGGGCATTGCCGAGGACATCACGGAGCAGAAGCTGGCCCAGCGGAAATACGAGGAGGAGCTGTACTATCAGCAGTCCCTGCAAAGCGAGAATATCCTTGTGAAGGTGCGCTGCAACCTGACGAAAAACAAGGTGGAGAGCTATGTGGGCAGCGCCAGGTTTTCCCTGTCCTGCGCGGGGGCGTCCTATTCGGACGCCATTGAGACCATGGCGGCGGCCTGCTACACCCGGGAGGAGGGGGAGAACGTCCTCCGGCTGTTTCGCGCGGAGCGGGTGATCGCGGCGCTGGAGCAGGGGGAGCACTTCTGCACGGTGGACTATCGCCGCAGGGCCTGCGACGGGCGGGTGTACTGGGTGAACAGCTCGGTCAAGACCTACCGGGACATGGTGAGCGGAGATATCAAGTCCTTTGTGTACACCAGCGACATCAACCGGGACAAGGTGAATGAGGAGCTGATCCGCACGGTGTCCGCCATTGAGCACGACTATATCGCGCTGGTGGACGTGAGAAGCGACGAGTACCGGCTGTTCAACGGCAATGTGAACGGCGAAATCCTGCCCACAGCGGGCAACAGAAGGGAGTACAGCCGGTCGGTGGCGGAGATCAACGCGGCCTGTGTCCATCCGGAGGATCTGGAGCGCTGCAACAACGACATGATGCCGGAAACCATGGTGAAGAACCTTGCCGCCACCGGACGGTTTTCCGCGATCTATCAGGTGTACGACGAGCGGGGCGAGCTGCGGATTAAGAACATCCAGTATTCCTGGCTCAGCGAGGAGCTGGGGCTGGTGGTCATGACCCGCAACGACGTGACCGATATGATGCGGGAGCAGCAGCGGCAGCAGGAGCTGCTGAAAAACGCGCTGCGTCAGGCGGAGGACGCCAACAACGCCAAAACCAATTTCCTGTCCAAGATGAGCCACGAGATTCGCACGCCCATGAACGCCATCATCGGCATGAACGCGCTGGCGGCCCAGAATATCACGGACCCCACGCTGGCCGGAGACTTCATCTCCAAGGTGGGCATCTCCGCCCGGTACCTGCTGACCCTTATTAACGATATTCTGGACATGAGCCGCATTGAAAGCGGCAAGCTGAGCCTGCGCCGGGAGAAGATTCCCTTCCAGGAGTTCCTCTCCGGCATCAACACCATTGTGTGCGAGCAGGCGGCGGACGCCGGCCTCAGCTATGATTCCATCCTCACCGGCTTTGTGGCGGAGAGCTATGTGGGCGACGCCACCAAGCTGCAGCAAATTCTGGTGAATCTGCTGGGCAACGCGGTAAAGTTCACGCCCCGGGGCGGCAAGGTGCAGCTGATGATTGGGCAGGAGCGGGAGGAAAACGGCTTGGCCCATATGCGCTTTGTGGTCAACGACACCGGCGTGGGCATCAGCGAGGAGTTCCAGAAGGTGATGTTTGAGCCCTTTGAGCAGGAGACCACCGGCATTACCACCCCCTACGGCGGCACCGGGCTGGGTCTTGCCATCACCAAAAATCTGGTGGAGCTGATGGGCGGGAGCATCAGCGCCAACAGCATCATGGGCGTAGGCACCGAGTTTTCCGTGACCCTGCCTCTGGAGATTGACCCGGAGGCGCACCCCTGCAAGCCGCTGGCCCGGGCGCAGCTCAGCAAAATGAGCGCCCTTGTGGTGGATGGCGAGGTGCTGATCTGCCAGCAGACCCAGACCATCCTCACCGAGATCGGAATGCGGGCGGAGTGGGTCACCGGCGGAGCGCAGGCGGTGGAGCTGGTGCAGACCCGCTGGGAAAAGAAAAAATATTTTGACATTATTCTGGTGGACTGGAAGA
>CAZCDJ010000120.1:0-5654 GCA_964497655.1 uncultured Oscillospiraceae bacterium
GTGGCCATCAGCCTTGTCATTTACCCGGTCAGCGGGCACTGGATCTGGGGCGGCGGCTGGCTGAGCCAGCTGGGCTTTCATGATTTCGCCGGCTCCGCCTGCGTGCATATGGTGGGCGGCGTCTGCGCCCTGATTGGCGCGAAAATGCTTGGCCCCCGCATCGGAAAGTACGATAAAAACGGAAAACCCAAAGCCATTCTGGGCCACAATCTCACCTTCGCGGCCCTGGGCGTATTCATCCTCTGGTTCTGCTGGTTCGGCTTCAACGGGGCCTCCACGCTGGGCATGGACTCGGACGGGCTGCTGCTCAGCGCGGGACTTGTGTTCTTTAATACCAATCTGTGCGCCGCCACTGCCTGCTGCGCTGCCCTCATCTTCACCTGGCTTCGCTACGGCAAGCCGGATGTTTCCATGACCTACAACGCGGCGCTGGCCGGGCTTGTGGGCATCACCGCCGGCTGTGACGCGGTGGAGCCGTGGGCGGCGGCGGTGATGGGGCTTGTGTTCGGCGTGACGGTGGTGCTCTCCGTGGAATTTTTCGATAAGAAGGCGAAGATTGACGACCCGGTGGGCGCTGTGTCGGTGCACTGCGTCTGCGGCGCGCTGGGAACTGTCCTCACAGGTGTTTTCGCCAGCGGCATCTCCACGGAGAAGGGCCTGCTCTACGGGGAGACGCGCTTTTTCGCCGTGCAGCTGCTGGGGGTTCTCAGCGTGGCCGCCTATGTGGCGGTGGTCATCACGCTGGTGTTCTGGATTATTAAAAGGACCATTGGTCTGCGGGTGTCGGCGGAGGAGGAGATTGCGGGGCTGGATGTCTCCGAGCACGGTCTGCTCACGGCCTACGCGGGCTTTGCCACGGTGCCGGAGGAGCTGGAGCTTTGCGGCGCGCGCTGCGCCCAGGTGTCCGGGGAAATTCCCTGCGCTCAGGCGGTGCCGGTGAGCGGGATGGCGGCGCTGCGGGAGGATGCGGAGACGAAATTCACCAAGGTGGAGATTGTCTGCAAGGAGGAGCGGCTCTACCCGCTGAAGGCCGCCATGAGCGAAATCGGCATCACCGGCATGACCGTGACCCATGTGATGGGCTACGGCGCGCAAAAGGGCGAGACCGAATACTACCGGGGCGTGGAGGTGGAGACAAACCTGCTGCCCAAGGTGCAGGTGGACATTGTGGTCAGCAAGGTGCCGGTGCGCGCGGTCATCGAAACCGCCAAAAGCGTGCTCTACACCGGTCACATCGGCGACGGCAAGATTTTCGTCTACGATGTGGAGAACGTGGTGAAGGTACGCACCGGCGAGGAGGGCTATGACGCCCTTCAGGATGTGGAATAGGAGGAAGCTATGTTTGACGCGGAAACAACAAAGCGCCGCTGTGTGGCGTGGATCAGGGATTTCTTTCTGGAGAGCGGTAAGGGCTGCAACGCCGTGGTGGGTATTTCCGGCGGCAAGGACAGCTCCACCGTGGCAGCCCTCTGCGTGGAGGCGCTGGGACGGGAGCGGGTGATCGGTGTGCTCATGCCCTGCGGCGAGCAGCCGGATATCCACATGGCACGTCTTTTGGTGGAGCATCTGGGCATCAGGCACTATGTGGTGAACATACAGGGCGCGGTCAACGCGGCGCTGGAGAGCCTGACCGCGCTGCCCCGGCTCACCGAACAGACCAGAATCAATCTGCCGGCCAGAATCCGCATGGCCACGCTGTACGCCCTGTCCCAGAGCGTCAACGGCAGAGTGGCAAACACCTGCAATCTGTCGGAGGACTATGTGGGCTATGCCACAAAATATGGGGACGGGGCGGGGGACTTCAGCCCCCTCTCTCAGCTCACCGTCACGGAGGTGAAGGAGCTGGGCCGGGCGCTGGGGCTGCCGGAGGCTCTCGTTGAGAAGCCGCCCACCGACGGCCTCTGCGGCAAAACGGACGAGGAAAGTCTGGGCTTCTCCTACGCGGTGCTGGATCGATATATCCGCACGGGCGAGATAGAAAGCGAGGGCGACCGGGAGCGCATCGACCGGCTGCACCGGGATAATCTGTTCAAGCTGCTGCCCATGCCCGCCTTTCCCTTCGCCTGACCCGCCACAAAAAAGATCCCGCGACCCATTTCCGGTGGGTCGCGGGATTGCTCTATTTGTTCTTGCGCCATCATAGCATGACGGCACGTTTTTGTAAAGCCGCGTCCGGACACGGACCGGGGGTTAGGCGGCGGGGAGGAACGCGGCGCACACAAGAGAGCCGTCCAGACCGCTGGAGGACACGGAGAGATACCGGGTGGTGCCGGTGTCGTCCACGAAGGAAATGCCCCGGGTGGGCATATCGCCCTCGAACACGGTGCCGATCACAAGGGGCCGCTCCGTGTTCAGCTCGGCGGTGGAATAGAGCACGTCGGTGATGGTAAAGAGGGGCTCGCCGTCCTTCTCCACGTCGCTGAGGGTGATGGAAAGGAACTTGAAGTCCGTCAGGGGGGTCTGGGCCGTGAAGGAGAGCTTCACCAGATATTCGCTCTCCGCGAAGTCCTTCTCAATGAATTCATCGAAGGAATCGGGCTTCGCCAGCAGCTCCGCTGCGGCGAAATCGGCCTTCAGCAGCTCCTGCCCGTCCGAGGGCGCGCCGCTTTCTCCGGGGGCGGTCTCTGTGGGAGGGAGAGTGGGGGTGGCCTCTGTGTCCGCAGGCTTTTTTCCGCAGGCGGCCAGAGAAAGCAGGGCGAGAATCAGGACAAATACAAGAATGGTTTTTGTGTGTTTCATGGGATTTCTCCTTTCGTTTCAGGCAAAGCGCCCCGTCCCGCGCCCCTGTGGAGCGGGAGGGTACCTGTCCATATGACGGTTGGAGAAGAATTAGGTTCCGCCCGGCGGCGCACAGCGTCGTCAGCCGGCTCTCCTTAGGCGCTATTTCTCCTTGGGAAGCGCGCCGTAACGGGATAGCACCGCCGAGAGCTGTGCCCGGTCGGATCTGCCCCCGGGGGACAGCAGATTCTGACCCACACCGTCCACAATGCCCTTCATGGTACACCAGCAGACCGCCTCGTAGGCCCAGTCGGAGACATGGACGGCGTCGGCATAGCTCAAACGGAACATCCAGCTCCCGGTGAAGCCGCCGCCTTTGTACTGCTCATAGCGGTAGATCAGGGTCATCATCTGCTGGCGATCCAGCTCGTCCAGCGGGCCAAAGCGGCGGCTGCCGTAGCCGTCGGCAATGCCGTTTTCATTTGCCCAGGCCACTGCGGCGGAATACCACTCGCCCTGGGGCACATCCGCAAAAATACTGGCGGCTTTGGGGGCAGGACTGCCCTCTATCCGCCACAGCGCGGTGATAAGCATCGCTCTGGTGGTGGTCTTTTCGGGGGCAAAGCTGCGGGGCGCGTCCCCCTCAAAGATACCGCCCAGATAGGCGCTCAGCACACTGTTGTAGTACCACCGGTCCCTTCCCACGTCGTCAAAGGGGAAGGCGGCGACCACATAGTCCGAAAAATGCTTCAGCCTGACCACCGCCGCGGCGGCCTGCCCGTCGTATTCGCACTCGGTCTGCTGATACAGCCCCTGTTCCGTTCTCAGCGCAACGGTGACATCGCCGGCGCGCTCGCCGTCGCCCAGTACATAGGGCAGGCGGACGGTATTGTGACTCCCTGACACAGCAAATCGGAATGATAAGACGGAGGCGAGGCGCAGCCTTGCCTCCGTTTGCAAAATCCAAACCCGGGAGGGAGAGATCGGCGTATGAAAAAGAACACAAAGCATCTTGCCGCAAGACGAAATAGCGTCAGCTACGCCAAATGGGGCTACATCTTCATCGCCCCGTTTTTCGTCGCCTATATTCTGTGCACCCTTTTGCCTCAGCTGCTCACCATCTACAACAGCTTTTTCGAGAACTATATGAGCGGTCTGAAGCATGTGGGACCGAATTTCGTCGGCTTTGATAACTACATAAAACTGTTCACGCCTGATGCGTCCGGCCAGATCGACATTCTGAAATACGCGGGAAACACCTGCATCATGTGGATTATGGGCGCCGTGCCCCAGATCATCGTGGCGCTGCTGCTGGCGGTGCTGTTCACCAGCTACCGGCTGCGGCTGAGAGGCCAGCCCTTCTTCAAGGCGGTCATCTATATGCCCAACCTGATCATGGCCAGCGCGTTTTCCATGCTGTTCTTCACGCTGTTTTCCAACGTGGGGCCGGTGAATCAGGTGCTGGTGTCCACGGGGCTCGCGGATAAGGTGGTGGACTTCTTCAGCATCAAGGTGTCGGTGCGCTCGCTGGTGGCGGGGATGAACTTCCTGCTGTGGTTTGGCAACTCCACCATTCTGCTCATGGCAGGCATCATGGGCATCGACCAGAGCATGTTTGAATCCGCCACCATCGACGGGGCCAACTCCCTTCAGGTGTTCTTCCGGATCACGCTGCCTCTGCTCATGCCGATCCTTGTTTATGTGGTCATCACAGCCCTCATCGGCGGCATCCAGATGTTTGATGTGCCCCAGATCCTCACCAAGGGCGCGGGCAATCCGGACAGAAGCGCCATGACCCTTGTGATGTATCTGAACAACTATCTGACCCCCAGCAAGAACTACGGCATGAGCGGAGCCATCTCCGTGGTGCTGTTCCTCATCAGCGGCGCGCTGAGTCTGGTGGTCTACAAATCGCTGACCGCGGCCTATAAGAGCGGCGAAAGGGGAGTGTGACCATGGAAGCCGGACTGGATAACGCAAAAAACCGGGAGGGCAGGGTCAAGCTGGGCGTGAGCCGTTTTCTGGCCTACCTGTTTCTCGGACTGATCACCGCGATCTGCCTCTTTTCGTTCTATCTGCTGGTGATCAACGCAACCCGCTCCAACGCACAGCTGCAGGCGGGCTTCACCCTCTATCCCCAGAACAATTTTCTCAATAATCTGCGGGACGCGTGGACGGATGCCTCCATCAACATTCCCTGGGGAATGCTCAACAGCTTTATTGTGGCCGCGGGCTGCTCGGTGCTCACCACCTACTTCTCCGCCCTCACCGCCTACGGCATCCATGCCTATGAGTTCAAGGGCAAGCGCTTTGCCTTCTACTTCATCATGGCGGTGATGATGATCCCGCCCCAGGTGTCCGCCGTGGGCTTTGTACAGATCATGTACAAGCTGAAGCTCACCAACAATCTGCTGCCCCTGATCGTGCCCAGCATTGCCGCGCCGGTGGTGTTCTTCTACATGAAGCAGTACATGGAAAGCGTGCTGCCTCTGGAAGTGGTGGAAGCCGCCCGGGTGGACGGCAGTAGCGAGTTCCGCACCTTCAACAAAATCGTGCTGCCCATCATGAAGCCCGCCATCGCCGTGCAGATGATTTTCTCCTTTGTGACGGCGTGGAACAACTATTTCATCCCGGCTCTGCTGCTGGACAAGGCGGAGATGAAGACCGTGCCCATCATGATCGCCCAGCTCCGCGCGGCGGACTACTCCAAATTCGATATGGGCAAGGTGTATATGTTCATTCTCCTTGCCATTCTGCCTGTGATCGTGGTCTACTTCTTACTGTCCAAGTCCATCATCAAGGGCGTCACGGCGGGCAGTGTGAAAGGATAATCGGGAATGAACTACGGATACTTTGACGACGACGCGAAGGAGTACGTGATTACCACGCCCTTCACACCCCTGCCGTGGATCAACTATCTGGGCAATGAGTCCTTC
>CAZCDJ010000121.1:0-5643 GCA_964497655.1 uncultured Oscillospiraceae bacterium
GTTCCACGAACTTGGCGCAGTCGTCCACAATCCAGCGCACATTCTCCCCCGCCACGCCGGAGGACACGGCGTTCTCCTTGGCCCAGCTCACCATGCCCTTGGCGGCGTCCACATGGCAGACGGACGCGCCGGCCTTCAGGCAGGCCACGGTGGCAGCGCCGGTATAGGCAAACAGGTTCAAAACGCTCACCGGCTTATCGGATCTGGCGATGGTGCGGCGCATCCAGTCCCAGTTGGAGGCCTGCTCGGGAAAAAGGCCGGTGTGCTTGAAATTCATGGGCTTGATGTTAAAGGTAAGGTCGCCGTACTCCACCTGCCAGGCCGCGGGCAGATTTTTCTTCTCCCACGCGCCGCCGCCGGTATCGCTGCGGGAATAGCGCCCATCGCAGCTTCTCCAGCGGCTCTCCCGCCGGGGGGTATCCCAGATGGCCTGGGGGTCGGGCCGGACAAGAACGCTCTTGCCCCACCGCTCCAGCTTTTCGCCCTTTGAGCAATCTATCAGTTCATAATCGCGCCACTTGTCGGCAACCCACATGATGTGATCTCCTTTAGAATATCTTGACGAAATATTATACTACTTATTACTGCCCGGGTCAACAAAACGGAAAGCGGCGGGGGAAATTCCCCCGCCTTTTCATTTGCCGTAATATCTGGCGGCTGTGCTGAACACGATGGCCGCGTCGGCCTCGCCGCTGTCAAGGGCCTCAAAACACTTCTGCGCGCCGCCGGTGAGCCGCGTGATCTTGCCGAAGCGATCCCGCAGGGACGTATCCATGTTCAGCGCGTCCATATAGTTCTGACCCACATCCATCACAAGGGTCTTGCCCTTCAGCTTGCCCGTGCCCTTAATGCCGCTGTCCACCCGCACCACCAGCACAAGCTCGTTGGTCAGGTAGGGGGCGAGGGACACAAACTGCTTGTTGGAGGTATCCAGCGCAAGGCCGCCCCAGGCCACATCCACATTGCCGCTGCTCAGCTCCACATAGGCGTTCTCCGCCTTGATGGGAATGAACTTCACCGTCCAGCCCAGCCGGTCACAGAGCGCGCGGGCCACCTCCACATCAAAGCCGGCGTAACCGTCCCCCTCCGCGTAGCTCATGGGGAACGCGTCCGCGTCCACCCCCACCAGCAGGGTTCGCACGGGGATGTTGCCAATGTCATCCATGGCCTTGGCGTCGGCGGCGAAGCTGGTGTTGTCCTCCGCAAACCACTTGAGGGCGATGGCATGGATGGTGCCATCAGCCGCCAGCACCCGCAGCGCCGCGTCCACATAGTAGCGCACGAAGTCGTCGTTGCGAAAGCCGATGGCGAACTGCTCCTGCCCGAAGGACGCCAGCGTCCGGTACCGCCCGTAGACGGCGCTGTCATAGGTGACGCCGCTGCTCTCCGCTCCGCAGGCGCCAAGAGACAAAATGAGGCACAGGCAGATCAGCACGGCCCATATTCTCCTTGCCCGCTTCATTTGCTCGCCTCCCCATCAGACAAAACTGCGCGCCACGGTGACGTGACGCGCAATCATAATAATAGATACAGGTGCCATACGCAAGAGGAAATTTGTGAATTCTCAGATTTCTACGGTTATTTCGTCCAAAATACGCACACCGCCGGTAATACTCAGGGCCTGAATGCGCCCCTCGCCATAGCGGGCGGCCACGCCGATGACCCCGCCTGGCTGGCTTACATCCGCCGCGACGGCCCCGCCGCTGCGGCAGGCCAGGTACGCGCCCACTGCCGCGGTGCCGCTGGCGCAGCCCCGCTCCCACACCGCCGTGTCCGTATCCCGCACAAACACCAGCGGCTCCATCCGCAGCGCCGCCGCGTCCAGCAGCAGAATCCCCAGAGCGCCGCCGCCGCTGCGCTGGCACCAGGCGCCGATCACATATTCCGCCTGCTGGCGGGAGAGCTCGCCCCGGGGCACCACCACATGGGTCATGCCGGGCAGCCGCACCGTCCAGTAGGCCAGCTCCTCGCCGCCCAGCGGAAAGGACTCCTCCCCCACGGCCAAGGGCAGGGGCATGGTGACGGTGCCCAGCCAGTCGCCTCCGCTCCGCCGCACGGCGCAGCGCACGCTGCCCGGCGCGCCGGACACCGAGAGCGCCGTCTCCGTCTCCTCCAGAGCGCTCCGTCCCGCCAGATAGGCCGCGAGGGACAGGGACGCGTTGCCGCAGAACTCCCCGCCCATCATATCCAGCCGGGGCGTGCCGTCGGGGAGCCGGGACACAAAGCCCACCTGCTCCGCCCAGCCGCCGCTGAGACGCATCAGCTTTTCCGCCGAGCTTGCCCGGCACTCCGCCGCCACGGGGGTGGTGACCAAAATGGTGGCGTTCCCCGTGGGATCCGCCTTGATGATATTCACCCTCATGCCTGAAACCTGCTGAGGAAGGACTTGGTACGCTCCTCGCTGGGGGCGGAGATAATCTCCGGGCCTCCCTCCTCTACGATCACGCCGCCGTCCATAAAAATCACATGGTCGCTCACATCCCGGGCGAAGCTCATCTCATGGGTGACGATGACCATGGTCATGTGCTCCGCCGCCAGATCCCGGATGACCTTCAAAATCTCGCCGGTGAGCTCCGGGTCCAGCGCCGAGGTGGGCTCGTCAAAAAACAGCACGTCCGGCTGCATGGCCAGCGCCCGGGCGATGGCCACCCGCTGCTGCTGACCGCCGGAGAGCTGATAGGGATAGGCGTCCGCCCGGTCTGCAAGCCCCATCTTCCCCAGCAGAGCCATCGCATCCCGCTCCGCCTCCGCTTTGGGCCGCTTCTGCACGGTCACCGGCGCGTCCATCACGTTTTTCAGCACCGTGAAGTGGGGGAACAGGTTAAAGTTCTGAAACACCAGCCCGAAGCGGCGCCGTATCTCCCGCAGCTTCTCCCGGGGCGCGTAGACGCTGACGCCGTTTTCGTCCCGGGCGGCATATTCGCCCACATAGATAAGGTCTCCCCCGTCCATGGTCTCCAGCAGCGTGGCGCAGCGCAGCAGCGTGGATTTCCCGCTGCCGGAGGGGCCGATGACGGAGAGCACCTCGCCCTTGCGCACCGTGAGGGAGATGTCCTCCAGCACGCCCAGCGCGTCAAAGCTCTTGCGGCAGCGGCGCAGCTCCAGAATAATTTCGGTATTGTCCATTTCGCCGCTCCTTATCTGTAATAGCTCAGAGATTTCTCGCATTTCTCCATGAGGAAGGCCACGAGATAATTGAAAATGTAGTAGAACACGGCCGCCATCAGGAAGGACAGCATCCCCGGCGAGCCGGGGGACACGGCAATCTGCTTGGCCCGGGTGAACATTTCCACCGTGCCGATCACACTGGCCAGCGACGTATCCTTCACCAGCGTGATGACCTCGTTGGTGACGCTGGGCAGGATGTTCTTCACCACCTGGGGCAAAATAATGCGGAAGAAGGTCTGCCCCCGGGTGTAGCCCAGCACGTTGGCGGCCTCGTACTGCCCCTTGCCGATGGACTCGATGCCGCCCCGATAGATCTCCGCGAAATAGGCCGCGTAGTTCAGCACGAAGGCCAGTACCACCGCCGCAAAGCGCCAGTTGCCCGGCAGCGTCACGCCGAAAATCAGGTTCGGCCCGAAGTACACCACCATCAGCTGGAGCATCAGCGGCGTGCCGCGCATAATGGAGATGTACACCTTCACCAGCCATTGCAGGGGCTGAAAGCGGCTCATCCGGCCCAAAGCCACGGCAAGGCCCAGCGGCAGAGAGCCGATGAGCGTCAGCGCAAAAATTGCCAGCGTGAGCAGGAAGCCCTCCGCCAGCAGAAGCAGCATGGTCTGAAACGACATATCAGGTTCCTCATTTTTCAGTGAGATGGGGCGGGAGCAAAGGCTCCCGCCCGAATTCGACTTATCCTATTTTACTTGCAAAGACACAGGCTGTCCAGTACCAGACCCTCGTCCACGTAATTTTCCGCAATCTTCATCATGGTGCCGTCCTCGGCCATCTTCAGCAGCTCGGCGTTCACCGTGTCGCGCAGCTGGGTGTTGCCCTTCAGGAAGCCCACGGCGTACTGCTCGGTGGAGACAGCCTCGTCCAAAATCACATAGCTGCCGTCGTTGGCGGAAATCTGGTAGGTGGCCACGCCCAGATCGGCGGCAATGGCGTCCACAGTGCCCTGCTTCAGCTCGGCGAAGCCCATGTTGTAGTCGCCCAGCTCCACCACTTCCTTCAGGCTGGCCTTAAAGTCCGCGTTGCCGTTGATGGCGTCCACCGCGGAGGAGGCGGCCTGAGCCATCACGGTCTTGCCCGCCAGATCGGCCATGGAGGCGATGCCGCTGTCGGCCTTCACCACCAGCACAATGGAGTTGTCCACATAGGGATCAGACCAGGTGTACTCCTCCTCGCGGCCCGTGTAGGTGAAGCCGTTCCAGATGCAGTTGATGTTGCCGGCGCTGAGCTCCGCGTCCTTGCTGTTCCAGTCGATGGGCACGGCCTCGAACTCCCAGCCCAGCCGGGTGCAGACCTCCTTGGCCAGCGCCAGATCAAAGCCGTCATAGCTGCCGTCCGCGGCGATAAAGCCGAAGGGCGGGAACTCGGCGTCGAAGCCCACAATCAGCTTCTGGGTCTCGGCGGGCTTGCTGCCGCAGGCGCACAGCGTCAGTACCATCATCAGCGCGAGAATCATTGTTACGATCTTTTTCATTTTTTTACTCTCCCCTTGTCGCGTTGTTTACTTTGTTATCACGGTGCTATATTACCATATTAGCGTAATAAAGCAAGAGGGAATTTCAACTTTAGCTGTGCAATTTCTGCACAGCTCGTTTTCCCCGTGGAATTGATTTGTCTGTTGTAAAAAGTGTATAATGTGCGCTATGAAAAATTACAATGCAGGAAAATGTGAGATTGCCGTAATCGGCGCGGGACACGCGGGCATTGAGGCCGCGCTGGCAAGCGCGCGCCTTGGGCTGGACACCGTGTGCTTCACCATCAATCTGGACTGCGTGGGCAATATGCCCTGCAACCCCGCCATCGGCGGCACGGGCAAGGGTCATCTGGTGCGGGAGATCGACGCGCTGGGGGGCGAAATGGCCCGCGCCGCGGATCGGGCCTGCATCCAGTACCGGATGCTGAACCGGGGCAAGGGGCCCGCCGTCTATTCCCTGCGGGCGCAGGCGGATCGGCGGCTCTACCAGCAGATCATGAAGGAGACGCTGGAGCGGCAGGAGAACCTTCGGGTGAAGCAGGCCGAGGTGGTGGACATCGGCGTGGAGGACGGGCACGTTGTCTCCGTCACCACCTACACCGGCGCGGTGTACGAATGCCGGGCCGTGGTGGTGGCCACCGGCACCTATCTGCGGGGGCGCACCATCGTGGGCGAGGTGCTGCGTGCAAGCGGCCCGGACGGACTGGCTGCCGCAGGGCCGCTTACGGAGGCGCTGGAGCGGCTGGGGCTCAGTATGCGCCGGTTCAAGACCGGCACGCCCCCCCGGGTGAACGCCCGCACCGTGGACTTTTCCAAAATGCAGGTGCAGCCGGGGGATGCGGTGATTGAGCCCTTCTCCTTTACCACCGATCCGGCGGGACTTGTGAACCGGGCGGTATGCCACCTTACCTATACAAATGAGCGCACCCATGAGATTATCCGGGCCAATCTGGACCGCTCTCCCATCTATTCCGGGGTGATTGAGGGCATCG
>CAZCDJ010000122.1:0-5616 GCA_964497655.1 uncultured Oscillospiraceae bacterium
GGTTCCACCAAGAACGGCCGCGACAGCGAGTCCAAGCGTCTTGGAGCCAAGAGGGCCGACGGACAGTACGTCCTGGCCGGAAACATCCTTGTCAGGCAGCGCGGAACCAAAATCCACCCGGGCCTCAACGTGGGCAAGGGCGGAGACGACACTCTGTTCGCCCTCATTGACGGACAGGTGAAGTTCGAGCGCAAGGACAAGGACCGCAAGCAGGTCTCTGTTTACGAGATAACTCAGTAACCAAAAGCGGGCGGGAGCAAGTTATTGTTCCCGCCCTTTTTATCGCAAGGATTATTTGCCGGCGTAAGACACATTCTAACGGTAAGTCCGCCTCCGGGCGGGCGCGGGCGATGGGCGACGCGCGTGGGAGAAGGAGAATATATGGCCACAACATTTGTAGATAAAGCAACCATAACGGTTCGCGCCGGCAACGGCGGGGACGGAGCCATCGCGTTCCACAGGGAGAAATTCGTGGCGGCCGGCGGCCCGGACGGGGGCGACGGCGGACGGGGCGGCGACGTTGTTTTCGTGGCTGACAACAATATGTCCACCCTGATGGATTTCCGCTATAAGCGGAAGTTTACGGCGGCGAACGGTCAGCCCGGCGGCGGAAAACGCTGCTCCGGGCGAGACGGAGAGAGCATCTATATCCGTGTGCCCCAGGGCACCCTGCTGCGGGACCGGGAGACCGGCACCATCATACACGATATGTCCGCCGGCGGCAGCTTCACGGTCTGCCGGGGCGGCCGGGGCGGCTGGGGCAACAAGCATTTTGCCACCCCCACCCGTCAGGTGCCCCGCTTTGCCAAGCCCGGCCTGCCCGGCGAGAGCCACGACGTGATCCTGGAGCTGAAGCTGCTGGCGGATGTGGGTCTGGTGGGCTTCCCCAACGTGGGCAAGAGCACCCTGCTCTCCGTGGTCAGCAACGCCCACCCCAAGGTGGCCAACTACCACTTCACCACCCTGTTCCCCAATCTGGGCGTGGTGTATGTGGACGAGGGCGTGTCCTTTGTGCTGGCGGACATCCCCGGCATCATCGAGGGAGCCAGCGAGGGCGCGGGACTGGGCCACGACTTTCTGCGGCACATTGACCGCTGCCGCCTGCTGATCCATATGGTGGACGTGTCCGGCAGCGAGGGGAGAGACCCTATCGCGGACTTTGACGCCATCAATCAGGAGCTGGCCCAATACGATCAGGAGCTGGCCTCCCGCCCGCAGCTTGTCGCCGCAAACAAGTGCGATCTGCTGGGGGACGACCGGGAGAAGCTTTCTGAGCTGCGCGCCTATGTGGAGAGCAAGGGCTACGAATTTTTCGAGCTGTCCGCCGCGTCCACCCAGGGCGCCCGGGAGCTGATGCGCGCCGCCGCCGGCAGACTTGCCGCGCTGCCGCCCATCACCGTGTACGAGAGCGACTATGTGCCGCCGGTGCCGGAGATAGGGAAGGCGGAGGACGTGGTCATTGACCACGAGGACGACGTGTGGAGCATCTCCGGGGACTGGCTGGCAAAGCTGGTGTCCACGGTGAACTTCGGGGACTATGAGTCCCGGATGTGGTTCGACCGCAGCCTGCGGGATGCGGGCATCTACGACCGCATGGAGCAGATGGGCGTCCATGACGGCGACACCGTGAGCATCTACGATCTGGAATTTGAATACAAGTCATAATTAAAGCGTCCGGGTTATCCCCGGACGCTTTTTTTGATCAGGTCTTCAAAACCAGATAGCTGTCCTTGGTGCCCACCGAAACGGTCACATTCTGCCCGTCGCCCACCTGCTCGCCTTTGGCGTTGAAGGTGTATTTGACGGCGGAGACAGTCTTTCCCTTGTCGCCTTCGGCAAGCCTGCCGCCTGTGGTCACATAGAGCACATAGCTGCCGCTTTCTTTCACCAGTCGCCAGGACTGATCACCGGAGATGCTCTCGCCCAGCTCCTTCTTGATCAGGCCGGTGAAGCTGAAAACGCCGTCGCTCAGGCTGCTGGGCGCCTCGGAATCCACCGATTTCCCCACGGCGGAATCCAGATATTGAAGCAGGGTCTGGTTATTTCCCTTGTCGGTTACACGGCTGATCTGGCCGCTGAGCACAAGGGATACCAGCGAGCTCTGAAAGTCCGGAGCGCTGTTGTCCCGGTGCGTGTCGCAGGTGAGCTTCACGCTGCCGTCGGGGAAGAACAAGGCGGTCAAAAGTCCGCCGGAGGGGCAGAGACCTGTGTATTTCCCGTTTGAATTTAATACGCCGCCCATGTCCGTGATCACCTGCTCCAGCAGGGCTGCGTGGGTGAGAGGACTGTCAATTCGCTCGATGTCGTAGGCTCGCGCGGCGCTGACCAGATTTGTCTCGCACACCGTTGCCCGGGATTTCCTCACATATTTTATGTATTGGGGCGCCAAAATCGCCACCAAAGCGGCCATGATGGCAATTACCACAATCAGTTCCACCAGAGAAAAGCCCCTGTTGCACCGGATGAAGTTTCGTTTCATTGCCACATCTCCCTTGTTTCTGACAGAATATCACTATTTCTTCCTGTCTGCAAGCTATACGCCTAAAAAACAGTCCGCTGCAAAAGCAGCGGACTGTTCTCCCCCTCATCGGGACTTACTTCATGCCGTTTTCGTAGGCCTCGATCATCTTTTTGACCATCTGACCGCCCACGCTGCCGGCCTGACGAGAGGTCAGGTCGCCGTTGTAGCCCTGCTTCAGATTGACGCCGACAGTGCTGGCGGCCTCCATCTTAAAACGGTCCATCGCGTCGCGAGCGTTGGGGTTCACGAGATTGCCCTTGGTAGCCATTAGAGAACATCTCCTTTTTTGTTGTTGGGTTCATTGCCCGATACTATTTTGACCGCACCGGGCGTCGATATTCCAAAGCGCCCTATGCAAATTAATGCAAGGCTCTCAAAATTAACAAACGGCGCGCTTTGGCGGCAGCGCTTGTCAAAATGCCAGAAAAAGGGGGGCAAAATTATACACCTGACACAAAATTACAATTCTTCGACGGTCTTTCGTTGACTTTTCTCACAAGAGAAGCTAAAATAGCAGCATAAGGAACTGGAAACGTTACCGGGGACGATACCGGAAACGATTTCTCCGCCGGGAGGCAGGGTTTATGACCATAAAAGATATCGCCAGACTCTGCGGCGTTTCGGTGAGTACAGTCTCAAGAGTGCTGAATGAGCGGCCGGATGTTTCCCCTCCCGTGCGGGAGAAGGTGCTGGAGGCCGTCCGCAGCAGTAACTATATTCCCAACAATTCAGCCCGCGATCTGGTAAAGACCAGCTCCGATGCCATCGGTCTGGTGGTGCGCGGCGTGGCAAACCCCTTTTACGCGGATATTATCAAGACCTTGGAGCGGGAGATTGACACCGCCGGCTACACCATGGTGATGCAGCAGATTGGCACCTGTGACGATGAGATCAAATGCGGCGCCATGATGGAGCGGGAGAAAAAGCTCCGCGGCATCGTGTTTCTTGGCGGGCGCAGCGACTATGCCCGGGAGGAGCTGGCGCTGCTGAACGTGCCCTTTGTGTGCTGTGCCTACACCAATAATTTCGGAACGCTCTCCGAGGGGGAGTATTCCTCCGTTTCCATTGAGGACGTGGCCGCAGCCGAATGTGCGGTGGAGCGGCTCTACATACTGGGACACCGGCGCATTGCCGCTCTGGTGTGCGACCGGGCGGATCGCTCCATCAGCGAGCTGCGCTATTACGGCTATGTCAACGCGCTGGAAAAGCGCGGCATCCGGCTGGACGATACACTGGTGGAATGTGCCGGCTCCTTCGAGATGGAGGATGCCTACGCCGCCACCCGGCGGCTGATTTCCCGCACACGGGACTTCACCAGTATGTTCGTCATTTCCGATGCCATGGCCATCGCCGCCATGAAGGCCCTGGCGGACAGCGGAGTGCGCGTGCCGGAGGATTGCAGCGTGGTGGCCATCGACGGACTGCGGCTCAGCGAATACGTCTGCCCCACGCTGACCACCCTTTGTCAGCCCGCCGAGGAGATGGGACGCGAGAGCGTCAGGATTCTGGTGGACATGATTGAGGGCAGGGGAGATAACCGGCAGCACACGGTGCATACCGAATTTCGCGCCGGCGGCTCTGTGCGCCGTATTTAGTTTTTCCCGGCGGAAGCCGTGAAAATAATTTAATTTTAGGAGATGCACAAAATGAAGAAGTTTCTTGCGATCCTTCTGAGCCTCGTCATGGTGCTCGCGCTTGTCGCTTGCGGCAACAGCGCCCCCGCCGCCACCACCGCCCCCGGCACCACCGCGCCGGAGACCACCGCCCCTGCCGCCGCCGGCAGCGTGTATTACCTGAACTTCAAGCCCGAAGCCGACGCCGCCTGGCAGAAGCTGGCCGCCGACTACACCGCTGCCACCGGCGTGCCTGTGAAGGTCGTCACCGCCGCCAGCGGCACCTACTCCGAGACCCTCACCGCCGAGATGGACAAGACCGAGGCTCCCACCCTATTCCAGTGCGGCAACCAGGCCGGTCTGGACACCTGGGGCGACTACTGCTACGATCTGAGCGACAGCGCCGTTACCAAGGAGCTCACCACCACCGACTTCAACCTCTATAAGGAAGACGGCTCCCTCGCCTGCCTGGGCTACTGCTATGAGGCCTTTGGCATCATCACCAACGTGGCTCTGCTGGAGCAGGCCGGCTACACTCTGGCCGACATTAAGGACTTTGCCTCTCTGAAGGCCGTGGCTGACGACATCCACGCCCGCGCAGGCGAGCTGGGCTTTGACGCCTTCTCCTCCGCCGGACTTGACGGCTCCTCCAGCTGGCGTTTCAGCGGCCATCTGGCCAATATGCCTCTCTACTATGAGTTCCGCGACGACAGCGTGACCAGCCAGCCCGCCACCGTCACCGGCGCTTATCTGGACAACTACAAGAACATCTGGGATCTGTACATCACTGACAGCGCCACCACCGGCGCCGCCCTCACCACCGCCACCGGCGACCAGTCCGAGGCCGAGTTCGGTCAGGGCAAGGCCGTGTTCTTCCAGAACGGCACCTGGGAATATGCCAACCTTGTGACCGATACCACCAAGGGCTTCAACATGGATGCCACCAAGCTTGCCATGCTCCCCATCTACTGCGGCGTTGACGGCGAGGACAAGGCCGGTCTGTGCTGCGGCACCGAGAACTGCTGGGCTGTGAACTCCAAGGCCAGCGCCGAGAACATTCAGGCCACTCTGGACTTCCTGTACTGGGTCGTCACCAGCGAGACCGGCACCACCGCCCTGGCCGGGGACATGGGCTTCGTCTGCCCCTTCAAGGCCGCCAAGCCCGCGGAGAATCCCCTGGTGAACATCGCCACCGAGTATGTCAGCGAGGGAAAGACCGCCGTTAAGTGGTGCTTCACCACCATGCCCTCCGAGGAGTGGAAAAACGGCGTGGGCTCCGCTCTGACCGCCTATGCCGCCGGGACCGGCAGCTGGAACGGCGTGGTCACCGCCTTCGTGGACGGCTGGGCCAGCGAGTACGCCCTCGCCAACGGCTGAGAGCCTGACAGACCTTGATTAAGGGGGGCGGACGGAGAACCGTCCGCCCCCGCAGCCTGTAAAAAATCTCGCGTGGGGCTGGGAAGCAGCGCCCCCCTTGGGGGA
>CAZCDJ010000123.1:0-5394 GCA_964497655.1 uncultured Oscillospiraceae bacterium
AGCGCCTGATGGGCAACTTTGAGGGCGGCGTCATCACCGGCAAGGGCATCCCCTTTGGCGGCAGTCTGGCCCGCACCCAGGCCACCGGCTACGGCCTGTGCTATTTCGCGGAGGAAGCCATGCGCAGCATGCGGGGCGAGAGCTTCAAGGGCAAGACCGTCATTGTCTCCGGCAGCGGCAACGTTGCCACCTACGCGGCGGAGAAATGCATGCAGCTGGGCGGCAAGGTCATCGCCATGTGCGACAGCGCCGGCTACATCGTGGACATGGACGGCGTGAAGCTGGATAAGCTGATGGACATCAAGCAGAAGCGCCGCGCCCGCATCAGCGTGTACGCCGACGAGGTGCCCGGAGCCCAGTACTATGAGGGCTGCGCCGGCATCTGGACGGTGAAGTGCGACATTGCCATGCCCTGCGCCACCCAGAACGAGATGGACGAGGCGGGCGCCCGCGCCCTCATCGGCAACGGGGCCATGGCTGTGTTCGAGGGCGCCAATATGCCCCTCACGCCGGAGGCCATTGCGGCGGTGCAGGGGTCGGGGCTCATGTATTCCCCCGGCAAGGCGTCTAACGCCGGCGGCGTGGCCACCAGCGGCCTGGAAATGACCCAGAACTCCATCCGCATGAGCTGGAGCTTCGACGAGGTGGATCAGAAGCTGCAGGGCATCATGGTGAACATTTTCCACGCGGCCTATGACGCCAGCGTGGAGGTGGGCAAGCCCGGCGACCTGCTGGTGGGCGCTAACGTGGCCGGCTTCCTGAAGGTGGCCGCCGCCATGCTGGCTCAGGGCGTGGTGTAAGGGCACTTAAAGCAACATACGGAGATCGCGGCCGGACAAAAGTCCGGCCGCGATTTTTGCCCTCCCCCGGCTTGCCTGCCGGGAAAGGTTCCTCCCCTGCACCTCTCCTCTAAAGCTCTTAGAGAGTAAGAATAAAAATATAATCTCTTTCTCTTAGAGAGTAAGAATAAAAACCTCTATCCTCTTATCTCTTATCTATAGTCTTCTCTCTTCTCCCCTTTCCCCGGCGCAAAAAAAGAGCGGCCCGCGCGTTTGGCGCGAGCCGCTTTGCCGTTTATCGGGAGCCCTTGTCGTAGGGGATGCCCTCCGCCTTGGGGGCGCGGGACTTCTTGGAGGTGAAGGCCAGCACCAGCAGAGAGATGATGTAGGGCAGCATATTGTACACACTGCCGGGGATGTTCAGCGCGGTGAGGAAGTCAAAGCCGGTGTACACGTTGCTGAGGGCGCGGAACAGGCCGAACAGCAGCGCCGCCAGCGCGATTCGCTGGGGCTTCCACTGACCGAAGATCATGACCGCCAGAGCAAGGAAGCCAAAGCCGGCCACGCCGTTTTCAAACTTCCACTCGCTGACGCCGGCGGTGATGTAGACCAGTCCGCCCAGTCCGCCCAGCGCGCCGGAAATCAGCACGCCCGCGTAGCGCATCTTGTACACGTTGATGCCCAGAGAGTCCGCCGCCTGGGGGTGCTCGCCGCAGGCCATCAGCCGCAGGCCGAAGCGGGTCTTGTACAGAGCCACATAGGCAATCACCAGCGCCACCAGCGCCAGCAGCATAAACCAGTTCAGCTGGAAGGAGCCCACATTCAGCAGGAAGGCCTTCTTGGCGTCCACATACTGGATGACGCTTGACACGTTGTCGGGACTGGCAGCGGTGTTCATGGCCTTCACAATGACGGTGGCGGCGGCGGTGCCCATCATGTTGAGGGCGGTGCCGATGATGGTCTGGTCGGCCTTAAAGTTGATGCAGGCCACGGCCAGCAGCAGGGAATAGAGCATACCCACCACGATGCTTGCCAGCACCGTGAGCAGGATCATCAGGAAGGGGGAGGTGGTGGCGGGCAGGAATTTCATCATCAGGGCTCCGCCCAGGGCGCCCATGACCATGATGCCCTCCAAGCCGATGTTGATGACGCCGCTGTGCTCGGAGAAGCAGCCGCCCAGCGCCACCAGAATGAGGACGGAGGCGAAGATCAGCATATATTGCAGCAGCAGTACCATTACCGATCGCCTCCTTCCCGGGTGTTGTCAGCGGGTGGTGTTTTGGCTTCCGCCTCGGCCTCGGCCTCTCTGGCCAGCTCCGCCGCACGTTCCTCCCGGGCGTCCATACGCTGGTTCATGAACAGCCGGAAGAACATGACAAAGCCGCAGAGGTAGATGATAAGGGAGGAAATCAGATCGGAGATCTGGGCGCAGTACATGGTCTTGTCCACATACGCGCCGCCGTTTGCGATGTGCTGGATGAAGTAGGAGGAGAAGATGGCGCCGATGGGGTTCAGGCCGCCCAGGAAGGCGGCGGAAATGCCGTTGAAGCCCATGCCGGGCACGCTGGACTGGGTGCATTGCCACTGCTCAAAGCCGGTGAGGAACAGGCAGGCGGCGGCCATGCCGCCCATGGCGCCGGCGATCATCATGGTGAGGATCACGTTGCGCTTTTCCTTCATGCCGCAGTATTTGGCGGCGTACTTGTTGCAGCCGGTGGCGCGCAGCTCATAGCCGAATTTGGTCTTGCTGAGCAGCAGCCAGATGAACACCGCCACCAGAATGGACAGGGGAATGGCGATGGTCACATACTGGTTATTTGCGAACAGCTTGCCCAGCCCCATGGAGGGCAGAAGCGCGCCGGGGTTGGTGCTTGTCAGCGTGAAGGTGTAGGGGCTGGTGGTCTCCTTCACGGTGGAGAGCAGCATATTCACCGCGTACAGGCTGATCCAGTTGAGCATGATGCAGGAGATGACCTCGTTCACGTTGCAGTAGGCCTTCAGCGCGCCGCTGAGGCCGCCCAGCAGGGCGCCGGCGGCGATGGCTGCCAGCAGGCAGACCCACCAGGGCATCTGCAGCGCCAGTGCGAAGTACAGGCAGGCTCCCGCGCCGGCCACATACTGGCCCGCCGCGCCGATGTTGAACAGGCCCACCTTGTAGGCGAACAGCACGCTGAGGGAGCACAGCAGCAGGGGAGCGGTCTTGACCAGCGTCGCGCCGAAGTATTTCAGCTTGGCGGGGCCGCTGGGGTAGTAGAAGAAGTTTTTCACGATGGTGGAGATGGCCTCGCCCGCGCCGTTGGGGTTGATGAACAGCAGGACGATGTAGCCCACCAGCAGACCGGTCAGGATGCACAGGAGAGAAGCGATCAGGGACTGCACCGCCTCGTTTCTCCAGAAGGAGCGTTTCTTTTTCTGGTTCATTTGCCGTCCGCCTCCCTTTTCGCGCCGGCCATGTAGAGGCCCAGCTCCTGCACAGTTACCTTCTGGGGGTCGAACTCGCCCACGATTTCGCCCTCGTACATCACCAGAATGCGGTCGGCCACGTTCATGACCTCGTCCAGCTCCAGGCTCACCAGCAGTACCCCGCGACCCGCGTCCCGCTGGGCCACAAGCTGCCGGTGGATGTACTCAATGGCGCCCACGTCCAGCCCTCGCGTGGGCTGCACGGCCACCAGAAGCTGGGGGTCCTTCTCGATCTCCCGGGCCACAATGGCCTTCTGCTGGTTGCCGCCGCTCATGCTGCGGGTGATGGTCACCGGGCCCTGCCCGGAGCGCACGTCGTACTGCTCAATCAGCTCCGCGGCGAACTGCCGGATGGCCTTCCGCTTCAGGAAGCCCGCGCCGTCAACAAACTGGGGCTCAAAGTAGCGCTGAAGAATCAGGTTATTTTCCAGAGAGTAGTCCAGCACCAGCCCGTGCTTGTGCCGGTCCTCGGGGATGTGGCTCATGCCGCCGGTGGAGCGCTGCCGGATGGGGGCGCGGGTGATATCCCGTCCGCAGAGGGTGATTTTGCCCTCCTTCACGCTCTCAAGGCCGGTGATGCCGTACACCAGCTCGCTCTGTCCGTTGCCCTCAATGCCCGCCACGCAGACAATCTCGCCGGCGCGAACCGAGAAGCTCACGTCCTTCACCGCGTTGTTGCCGTGGAGCTTGCTGGTCATGGTCAGGTGCTCCACGCTGAGGATTACGTCCCCCGGGTGAGACTCGCCCTTATGTACCACAAAATCCACGTCCCGGCCCACCATCATGCGGGATAGCTCCTCCTTGGTGGTGTCCTTCACGTTCACCGTGCCGATGCACTTGCCCCGGCGCAGCACCGTGACCCGGTCGGCCACGGACATAATCTCCGCCAGCTTGTGGCTGATGAACAGGATGCTCTTGCCCTCCTTCACCAGACCCCGCATGATCTCCATCAGCTCGTCGATCTCCTGGGGGGTGAGCACGGCGGTGGGTTCGTCGAAAATGAGGATTTCGTTCTCCCGGTAGAGCATTTTCAGGATTTCCACCCGCTGCTGCATTCCCACGGAGATGTCCTCAATCCTGGCGTCCGGCTCCACGCGCAGGCCGTATTTCTCGCTGAGGGCCACAATGCGCGCTCTGGCCTCGTCCCGCTGGATGAAGCCGGCCTTTGTGGGCTCCACGCCCATGATGATGTTATCCAGCACGGTGAAGCAGTCCACCAGCTTAAAGTGCTGGTGCACCATGCCGATGTGCAGGGTGTTGGCATCATTGGGGTTTTTAATGTCCACCACCTGACCGTCCTTCTTGATGATGCCTTCCTCGGCCCGGTACAGGCCGAACAGAACGCTCATCAGGGTGGATTTTCCCGCACCGTTTTCGCCCAAAAGTGCGTGAATCTCACCCTTGCGGAGCTGCAGGGTTATGTTGTCGTTTGCTATAATACCGGGGAACCTTTTTGTGATCCCCAGCATCTCGATAGCGTACGGTACCTCCAAGCTGTATCCCCTCCCAATGTTTCTTAGAATAGGGACATTGTACTATACATCGTTCAATAATTCAAAGGAAATCTTGCATTCTTCCAAAACGTGCCGGCGCGGCGGGGCAAAAAACAAAAAAAGAGGATGGACATGAAGTCCATCCTCTTTCAAAAGGGGTTTCTTACTTGATGTTGCCGTACTCGTTGAAGGCGATGGCGGTGACAGCGGGGGCCTTCTCAGTGTCGTTGCTGACAGTGATCTTGCCGGCGAACATATCAGCCACCAGAGCCTCGTAGTCGGCCTGGGTGAAGGTGTCGTTCCACGCGGTGGACTCGTAGGGGATCTGCACGTAGTTGGCCTGCACATCGGCGCTGACCAGACCCAGGGTCTGAATCTTGCCGCCGTAGGTGGCGAAGTCGTCGTTGGTGATGATGGAGGTGAGCAGGGTATCCACGGTGGCGGCCAGGCCCTTCATGGCGGAGGTAACGGTCATGCCCTCGCCGTAAGCGCCGTCGATGACGCCGGACTGGTCGGTGTCAACACCGATGACCTTGCCCTCGGCCTTGGCGGCAGCCTCGGCAACGGAGGTGAACACACCGCCGCCGCAGGCGAACACGACCTCGACGCCCTTGGTCTGGTACCAGGTGTCCATGTAAGCGGTGATGTCGGCATCGCCG
>CAZCDJ010000124.1:0-5389 GCA_964497655.1 uncultured Oscillospiraceae bacterium
CTTGGTGTAGTCAAACTTCTCCACAGCCTTGATAAGACCCAGATTGCCCTCCTGAATCAGGTCAAGAAACAGCATTCCCCGGCCCACGTAGCGCTTGGCGATGGACACCACCAGCCGCAGGTTGGCTTCCGCCATGCGGCGCTTGGCGTCCTCGTCCCCGTCGGCCATGCGTTTGGCCAGATCCTGCTCCTCGTCGGGAGTCAGCAGGGGCACCTTGCCGATTTCCTTCAGGTACATCCGCACCGGGTCGTCGGTGGAGAAGGAGTCCATCATGTTGTCGGCCTCGGCGATCTCCTCCTCGGTGACCTCCTCGATCTCCTCCAGCACGGGCATGGGGTCGTCGTCCAGCGGGGGCAGGGTGTCGTCACCGCCGGCGTCAATGCCCAGACTGGCCAGCTTGTCGTAGAATTTGTCCAGCTCCTCGGCCTCCAGGTTCATATCCTCCAGCGCTTCCAGATCGGGCGCGGAGAGCTTGCCTGCCTTTTTGCCCTTCTCAATCAGCTCGCCCAGCTTTTCCTCGGTGGTTTTCTCCCGGGGCAGTCCGTCCTCGCCCAGCACCATGGTTTCCACAGGGGCAGGGGCCTCGACCGGCGCTTTGACGGCGGATTTTTTCGCGGGCTTCCGTGCCCCGGTCTCAGCGGCGGCCAGCAGCGCGTCCGCCTGAGCCTCCAGCTCCTGGGGGGTCATGTTCTGCTCTTTTTCCATCTTATCCATCCTTATCCACCGTACCCTTTTTTTTCTTTTAATTTTTTCTGTATTTCCAATAGATCCGCCGGCGTGGCGCCGGTCACGCGATTTACCCCGCGCATGGTCTCTATGTAGTCCCCCAGCGCCCGTTTCCCGTTGGAGAGCGTTTCAGGCTTTTGTAAAATGTCCGTGAGCAGCGCTGCCTCGTCCTGGGTCAGCGCGGCGGAGAGCACGGCGGGGGACAGGTGCTCGCCCCGCATCGCCCGCAGCCGCAGCTCCGAGAAGATTTTCCACAGCGCGGGGGAGGAAAAGTCCCCCTCCGTCAGCGGCGGCGCGTCCCGGAACAGGGAGCTGTCCAGATACATCAGCCGGATGCAGCCCTCCTCGGCGGCGGCGGACACCGGGTTCTCATACCGCAGCTCCCGGGCCTTGGGCTGCACCGCGTTCATGGGCCGGGTGACCTCCCGCTCATAGGCTTTTTTGGCCACGGCCACCTTGCGCTTGCGGTAGTTGTCCACGTCCGAGAGCACGGCCTCCGGCTTCACGCCCACCATTTCCGCCACCTTCACGGCGAAGATTTCCCGGTCCACGGAGCTGGGCAGCCGGGCCAGAAAGTCCGTGGCCTCCGCCAGAAAGGACAGCTTGCCGTCCTTGCCGGACATATCGTATTTGGAGGCGATGGCCTCCAGCCGGTAGTCCTTCTGGTTCTCGCTGCCCGCCAGCAGATTGCGGAAGGCGTCCGCCCCGTGGGCCTTGATAAATTCGTCCGGGTCCTTGGCGCCCCGCACCGTGAGCACCCGCACCTTCAGCTCCAGCTTCTCCAGCAGACCGATGGCCCGCTGGGAGGCCTTCACGCCCGCGCCGTCCGCGTCGTAGGCGATGATGACCTCGCCGGTGTAGCGGCTGAGGAGCCGCGCCTGCTCCGGCGTGAGGGAGGTGCCCAGCGACGCCACCGCGCAGTCGAAGCCCGCCTGATGCAGCGACACCACGTCGATATTGCCCTCGACGAGAATAATGTATCCGCTTTTAGACTTTTTAGCCAGATTTAGACCAAAAAGGTTATGGGATTTGCTGAAAACCAGTGTTTCGGGGCTGTTCATGTACTTGGGCTCCCCGTCGCCCAGAATCCGCCCGGAGAAGGCTATGACGTTGCCCCGCACATCTATGACAGGAAACATCAGCCGGGAGCGGAAGGTATCGTAAACGCCGCCCTTCTTGCCCTGCCGCACCAGTCCGGCCTCGGTGAGCTCCCGCTCGGAGTAGCCCTTGGCTCTCAGGGCCAGCACAAGCCCGTCCCAGCTGTCGGGGGCGAAGCCCAGCCCGAAGTTGGTGGCGGTGGCGCTGCCGATGCCCCGGCGAGCCATGTACTGCCGGGCGATCTCGCCGCCGGGGGCAAGAAGCTGCTCCCGGAAGTACCGCGCCGCGTCCCGGTTCATGTCGTACAGCCGCTGGCGCTTGCCCTTGTTGGGGTCGAAGTCCTGCTCCGGCACCGTCATGCCCGCCCGGCGGGCCAGAAAACCCACCGCGTCGGGGAAGGACAGGTTTTCAATCTCCATGATGAAATTGATGACGCTGCCGCCTTTGCCGCAGCCGAAGCAGTGGTAAATCTGCTTGCCGGGGGACACGGAGAAGGACGGCGTTTTCTCGCTGTGGAAGGGGCACAGGCCGAACAGGTTCTGTCCGCTGCGCTTGGTGAGGTGAACATAGCCGCTCACCACATCCACAATGTCGTTTTTTTCGGAAAGCTCCTGCAAGAAGCTCTCGGGGAAGGCCATGCGCTCACCTCCTTCTTTGACGCTCGGCGCTTACTTAACGTTCCAGGCCTCGGGAATGAACAGGTCGGAAAAAGTCTCCATGGCAAAGGAGTCGGTCATGCCGCTCACATAGTCCGTGGCGGCTCGCTCC
Source organism: uncultured Oscillospiraceae bacterium (assembly GCA_964497655.1). Taxonomy (GTDB): domain Bacteria; phylum Bacillota; class Clostridia; order Oscillospirales; family Oscillospiraceae; genus Scatomorpha. The sequence goes on from CAZCDJ010000124.1 coordinate 2,593, forward strand.
CTGCCGTCCCGCTCGGCAATCACGCGAAAGTCCGGGGGCAGAGCCTCCACGTGGTTAACATAATGTTCCCATATCCCTCGGAGGATATTCTCCACCTTGTCCTCCTCGCCCTTGGCGATGGGGTTGCGGTAGAGGCTCGCGTACATGAAGTCGGTGAACACATCCACCGCCTCCGCCATGGGGGGAGACATGGCAAGGCTGCCCTGGCCGCTGTGGGAGATTACGTCCCGGACAATGGCGTCAATCCGCTCGCTGCCACGGCTGCCGATGCGGCTCCGGACGATCTCCGGCTCCTGCCCGGGGGCGATGATGCCGGCCCGCTCCGCGTCGTCCAGATCATGGTTTATGTATGCGATGCGGTCACTCATGCGTACCACGTCAGCCTCCAGCGTGCTGTGGGGCTGACCGGTGGTGTGGTTCAGAATGCCCATGCGCGTTTCCAGACACAGGTTCAATCCCCGCCCGTCCCGCTCCAGAATGTCCACCACCCGCAGACTCTGCTCGTAGTGGCGGAAGCCGCCGGGGAAGATGTTGCTGAGGGCCCGCTCTCCCGCGTGACCGAAGGGGGTGTGCCCCAGATCGTGGCCCAGGGCGATGGCCTCGGTCAGATCCTCGTTCAGCTCCAGCGCCCGGGAGATGGTGCGGGCGATGCGGGCCACCTCCAGCGTGTGGGTCAGCCGGGTGCGGTAGTGGTCGCCCTCCGGCTGGAGGAACACCTGTGTCTTATGCTTCAGGCGGCGAAAGCTCTTGCAGTGGATGATGCGGTCGATGTCCCGCTGGAAGCAGGTGCGGATCTCACATTCACTCTCGCTCTCGGCGCGGCCGGCGCTGTTTTTTGCCAGCACGCCGTAGTCGCCCACGATGAGCTCCTCGATCTTCTCTCTTTTTTCCCGTGGAGTTTCCATTCTTCCGCCTCCTTACAAAGAATAAGGGCACAGCGTTTTCAGGCGCTATACCCTTATACTGCGAAAGATTGCGTTTCCCTTTATTTTTCGCAAATATTTTTTGCAGGGGCGAAAAGTGTGCCAACGGGGCGATATTCCGCGCCCCCGGCGGTCACATCGGTGAGCCGGGCGGCAAAGTCCGCCGTGCGCTCCGTGAGCAGCCGTGCGGTGACGGTCACATCCGCGCCGAAGGCAACGTCCGTGTCCTCCCCCCCGAAGTCGGAGAGCAGGCGCTTCACCCGCTCGTACTGGGGATAGCCGCAGAGAATCCGAAGCAGCGTCCACTCCGTCATGCGGGCGGTGCCGGCGGCCTCCAGACCCAGGGCGGCCGCCTTGGAGTAGGCGCGCACCAGTCCGCCGCTGCCCAGCAGAATCCCGCCGAAGTAACGGGTCACCACGCACACCACGTCCAGAATGTCCGCCGAGCGGAACACGTTCAGGGTGGGCTGTCCGCTGGTGCCGCCGGGCTCCCCGTCGTCCGAGTAACGCATCTGCCCGCTGCGGAGAGAGTAGGCCCACACGTTGTGGGTGGCGTCCGGGTGCTTCCGGCGCACGCTCTCCACAAAGGCCATGGCCTCGCTCTCCGTGGAGGCGGGGGCCACCTGACCGATGAAACGGGATTTTTTATCGATGTACTCCGCCTCGCCATAGCCGGCGGGAACCAGATAGGCGTTATCCACGCTGCCAGTCCCTCCGTTCCAGGGCATAGAAGCGGGTGTGCCGCACCTCGCCGGTCTGGGGCAGCTCAAAGTCATAGGTGAAGCGGTAGCGGAAGCCGCACTTCTCAATGACCCGGCGGGACTTCAGGTTGCCCACAAAATGGGCGCACCACACCCGCTCCGCCCCCAGCTCCTGAAAGACGAAGTGCTGCAGCGCCCATACCGCCTCGGGAATCATGCCCTGTCCCCAGAAGGGCACGCCGATCCAGTAGCCGATCTCCGGCTGACCCTGAGAGGGGGGCGGCTCCGAGGGGAACACCCCCACGCTGCCCACCGCCTTGTTCCCAAGCGCTTTCACGGTGACGGCAAAGGTGTTCTCCATGCTGAGCACCGTGCGGATAATCTCCCGGCTGTTTTCCACCGAGGTGTGCACCGGCCAGCCGGCGGCGGGGCCTACCCGGGGGTCCTGGGCGTATTCGTACAGCGCCGGCGCGTCCTCCTCCCGCCAGGGGCGGAGAATCAGCCGCGCAGTCTCAATGGTTTTCTCCATTGCCCTCACCCTCGCTTTGCACAAATTCCCGCACCCGGCCCCACAGCTCGGGCTTTACCACCACGTCCACGGCGACGCCCGCGTCGGTGTACTCGGCGGAGAGCACCCCGGCCTCCCGGCGCAGGGTGTCCAGCAGCCCGGCTCTGTCGTAGGGCAGCAGCAGCTTTACCCGGCGGCTCTCCTTGCCCAGAAGATCCGCGATGGCGTGAAGCAGCTCGGCGCTGCCCTCGCCGGTGCGGGCGGAGAGACACACAATGTTCTCGCCCCGGGGCAGAGCGCCCATGTAGGCGTCACACTTGTTGTAGACCTTGATGCAGGGCTTGTCGCCTGCGCCCAGCTCGCCGATGAGCGACTCCACCACCTGAATCTGAGCCTCCCGGTCGTCGCTGCCGATGTCGATCACGTGCAGCAGCACGTCCGCGTAGCGCAGCTCCTCCAGCGTGGCCTTAAAGGCCTCGATCAGATGGGTGGGCAGCTTGCGGATGAAGCCCACGGTGTCACTGAGCAGCACCTCCTGCACCTCGTCCACCATCAGGCGGCGGGTGGTGGTGTCAAGGGTGTCGAACAGCCGGTTGTTGGCGGGGATGTCGCTGCCGGTGAGCAGGTTTAAGAGGGTGCTCTTGCCCACGTTGGTGTAGCCCACA
>CAZCDJ010000125.1:0-5337 GCA_964497655.1 uncultured Oscillospiraceae bacterium
GACGCCGATGATGGCCAGCAGGATCATGCCGTACAGCAGGAAGCTGGACAGGTAGTCACGAGGCTGCAGGAGCATCCAGACGGGGAGCAGGGAGGCCAGGGTGATGTACACGGCAATGAAGATGACCCACGCGGTACGGCCCATGTTGACGCCTATGTTCAGGCCGGCGATGGTGATAAGCACGATGCCGATGACGCCCACGATGGTGGCGGGGCCGACCTTGGCGCCCTTGCGGTAGACAAAGTAGCCAAAGATGAAGGCGATGACAATGAACAGCAGGGAGGTGGTGGCGGTGGAGGCGTTGCCGGAGCAGTTGTCACGGCCGAAGGTCAGGAACGGCAGGGCCGCTCCGTCCGCGCCCACGGACACGAAGGTGCTGGCCACGACGCTGGTGAAGGAGGCGATGACCAGAATCAGCACCAGCAGCGCGAACACGATGAACAGCTTGTAAGCCTTGGGGCCAATGTTATCCTTGATGACTTCGGCCAGGCTGCGGCCGCCATGGCGCACGGAGGCGAACAGAGCGCCAAAGTCGTGCATGGCACCGAAGAAGATGCCGCCCAGGACGATCCACAGGAACACGGGCATCCAGCCGAACACGGCGGCCTGGATGGGTCCGTTGATGGGGCCGGCGCCGGCGATGGAGCTGAAATGGTGGCCCATCAGAACGGCGGGGTTGGCCGGAACGAAGTCCTTGTTGTCGAATTTGGAATGAGCGGGGGTCGGACGGTCGGGGTTGACGCCCCATTTCTTAGCGAGCCAGGAGCCGTAGAAAACATAGCCCAAAGCCAGCGCCACGATACCGATGAGAAGAATCAGAATTGCGCTCATACTTTTTCACTCCTTAATAACTTCTTGAGAAATTTAGTGAGACTGCTTCCTACTCTGTTTGTCGTGATACACTCCCTTTCCAATTCCACCGCCGCTGTTTTAAGACCAGCCCAGCCATCCAGGCCCATCCGGAAGCTCTTGTCGAACTTGCGGCTGCGGATCTCTTTTATTGCGTCGGAGTCTATTACATCCGCCACAAAGACGGCGATGATGTACGAATCCTTGTGTTCCTTGTGAGGAACGATGCGCGGTTCTCCGTCTGCCATGGCGTAGTCAAGGCACCGCGCAGCCATGTCCCGGTCGAAGGTGGGGGCGGAAAATATGTAGACATACTCGTTGGATTCCATGGCCCAGATCCGGGCGCGCTTTACCAGCACATAGCCCTCGTCCCGGGCATGAAAATCGGCAAAGAACTCCAGCGGGAGTCCGCTGCCGCCGTCACCGGGGACTACATTATAATAATACTGATATGAGTCCTTCAGCTTTTCCAGATAACCTGTTCTCTCTTTTGGCAAAATCTGATCGCTCCTCCATGATCTGTCATACCGTTCATAGTTTGTTAACGTATTGACCTAAATATACTCCCTTTGTGAACAGAAATCAATAGCCATTTGAAAGATTGTTATTGTGTAATACAAATAGAAGGACATAATTTACAAAATGACTGGTGAAATTGAATAAACAGCCCCCATAGATGTTGACGCTGTGTACACATAAAGATTTCGCTAAGCAGGTGAGCAGGCTATTTACATTGCTCGAAAATTATTGTATCTTATACAAAAAGGTGGAAGTCATGAATTTTTACGGAAACAATATACAAATCAGCGTTCAGGGCGAAAAGCACGGCGCGGACGTGCTGGTGGGACTCTCCGGGCTTCCCGCCGGGCTGCCTCTGGACGTGGAAGCGGCCTTCCGCGCTGCGGCGAGGCAGGTGCCCGGCATGAGTGAAATGGGCGCCGAGCCGGAGCTGGTAGCGCCCGCTTTGCTGTGCGGACTTTGTGACGGCGTTACCACCGGCGAGGGTCTCACGGCGGTGCTGCGCTGCGCGGCGGATCCTCCCCAGACGGGCAACGTGCCCCGGCCGGGGCATGAGGATCTGGCGGCCATGGCCCGCTACGGCGAGACCCGCTTCACCGGCGGGGCCTATTCGCCCCGGCTGGGCATGGCGGTGGCCTTTCTGGGCGCGCTGTGTATGCAGATTCTCTCCGTCGGCGGCATTGAGATTGCTGCCCGGCTGGTGGAGGTGGGCGGCGAGCGGGGCGAGGAGCTGGACTTCAATATGCGCCGCGCCCTGCTGGATGCCCGGGGCAACGGCGACAGCGTGGGCGGCGTGGTGGAGTGCGCCGCCCGGGGTCTGCCCGCAGGGCTTGGCTCTCCGGCCTTTGACGGGGTGGACGCCCGCATTGCGGGGCTGCTGTTTGCCCTGCCCGGGGTGAAGGCGGTGGAGTTTGGCGAGGGCTGCGCCTTTGCCGCCATGCGCGGCAGCGCCGCCAACGACCAAATCGTGCTGCGGGAGGGTCGTGTCGTGCCGGAGACCAACCACAGCGGCGGCGTGGACGGAGGCATGACCACCGGCGCGCCCCTTACGCTGCGCGTTACGCTGCGCCCCAACCCGGACGTGGGCAGAGAGCAGCGCAGTGTGGAGCTGACCACCATGGAGGAGATTCCGGTGCGCCGCCGGGGCAGACATGAGCCCTGCCTTGCGCCTCGCTCCATCCCCGCCGTGGAGGGCGCGGTGGCCTTCTGTTTGCTGGACGCAATGTTGGACCCCGGCAGGAAACAGCCCCGGGAATCAGGATCGGCTCAATGAGCTGCCCGCCCCGCGGGCGAAAGGAAAGGTCAAATTATATGGAATATACACTGTGCGCGCCCTGCCTCTTCGGACTGGAGGGGCTTGTGGGCAACGAACTCAGGCACATGGGGATGAAGGACGTGTCGCCGGAAAACGGGCGCGTGCGTTTCACCGGGGACGAGGCCGCCGTGGCGCGGGCCAATGTGCGCTCCCGTTTCTCCGAACGGATTTTGCTGGAGCTGGGCCGCTTCCCGGCGGAGACCTTCGATCAGCTCTTTGAGGGCGTGAAGGCTCTGCCCTGGGAGGACTTCATTCCCAAAAACGGGGCCTTTCCGGTGAAGGGCTGGGCGCTGAGCAGCGCGCTGCATTCGGTGCCGGACTGTCAAAAGATTGTTAAGAAGGCCGCGGCCGATCGGCTGGGAAAGGTGTATCAAACCACCTGGCTGCCCGAGGACGGCGTGACCTATCAGATTCAGTTTTCCATTTTGAAGGACGTGGCAAGTCTTTATCTGGACACCACCGGCACGGGGCTGCACAAGCGGGGCTATCGGCCGGAGCAGGTGGCAGCTCCCCTGCGGGAGACGCTGGCCGCCGCCATGGTGGACATTGCCGGATACCGGGGTCGGGGGGACTTCTGCGACCCCTTCTGCGGCAGCGGCACGCTGGCCATTGAGGCGGCGCTCGCCGCCAAAAACCGCGCGCCGGGGCTGAACCGGAGCTTCGAGGCCCAGCAGTGGGGATGGCCGGACAGCGCCGTCTGGGCGGAAGCCAGGGACGAGGCCCGCGCCCGGGAGTTTAGCGGCAAGTACAGCATTTTTGCCTCCGACATCGACCCGAAGGCCGTGGAGATGGCGCGGGCCAACGCCCGCCGGGCGGGGGTGGAGGAGCAGATTCAGTTCTCGGTGGCAGACGCCACGGGCTATGACCGGCGCACCGCCGGCGGCGTGATCGTCACCAACCCGCCCTACGGCGAGCGCATCATGGATAAGCGGGAGGCGGAGGGGCTCTACCGGGATTTCGGAAAGGCCTATCTGGCCACGGAGGGCTGGCGGCTCTACCTGCTGTCCTCCCACACGGAGTTTGAGCGCTGCTTCGGCCGCGTGGCCCAGAAGCGCCGCAAGCTCTATAACGGCATGATCAAATGCGATTTGTTCATCTATTAAGAAAACCCCTGCAAGCTTGTAAGTAAGAGGAAGTATAGAATGAGGCACTTATTCATTGTAAACCCCGTGGCGGGCAAGCTGAAGCTGGAGGAGAAGCTGGGACGGCTCTCCCGCGCAGTGGACGCGCTGCCCCAGGAGCTCCGTCGTGGGGCGGAGTTCGAGACCTATGTGACCCGCGCACCCATGGACGCCTGTGTGAAGATCAAGGAAGAGGCCCGGCTGGGCGACGAGCTGCGGGTTTATGCCTGCGGCGGCGACGGCACCCTGAACGAGTGCGTGTGCGGCGCGGCGCTGCGGCCCAACGTATCCGTGACCCACTTTCCCTGCGGCACCGGAAACGACTTTATCAAGACCTTCGGTCAGGAGAAAAAGCGCTTTTTCGACCTGAGCGAGCTGGTGGGCGGCGAGAGCCGGCCCATCGACATCATCGACTGCGGCGGGCGGTACAGCGTGAACATCTGCTCCATGGGCGTGGACGCCCATGTGGGCGGGGATGTGCACAAGTACAGCTCCATCCCCATCATCGGCGGAGCCACCGGCTATGTGGCCTCCACCGCCGTGAACTATGTGAAGGGGCTCTCCTACCGCATGACCGCCCGGGCCGAGGGGCTGATCTGCGGGCCGGAGCTGAACATGGTGTGCGTGTGCAACGGCCGCTTCTACGGCGGGGGCTTCAACCCCACCCGGGAGGCACGGCCGGATGACGGATTGCTGGACTGCCTGGTGGTGTCCGGCGTCAACCGCCTCAGCTTCCTGAAGGCCATCCTGGCCTACGCCAAGGGACAGTACGAGAAGCTGCCCCAGTACATCACCTTCCTGCGTACTACGGAGATCACCGTGGAGTCCGCCGTGCCGGAGGTGGTGAATATCGACGGCGAGGTGGAGATGCACAGCAAAACCACCTTCCGGGTGGTGCCCGGCGGGGTCAACTTTGTTTTTCCCCGGAATATGTCTTTTTTTGCGTAGTCGTTCATAAAAAGTTTGCGAATTTTTCGTGAGAATCCATTGACATTTTTGAAATATGTGCTATTTTTATAAGCGGGTTAGCACTCAGGTGCATTGAGTGCTAACCCGCTTGGATTGTTTACTAATACATTCAGGAGGTAATATAATGAAACTGAAACCTTTGGCAGACAGAGTCGTTCTTCGTCAGGAAGAGGCCGAGGAAAAGACCAAGAGCGGCATCATTCTTGCGTCTTCCGCCCAGGAGAAGCCCGAAGTGTATGAAGTGGTCGAGGTGGGTCCCGGCGGCATGGTGGACGGCAACGAGGTCAAGATGACCGTGAAGAAGGGTCAGAAGGTTCTTGTGGGCAAGTACAGCGGCACCAAGGTCAAAGTGGACGAGGAGGAGCTCACCATCGTGAAGCAGTCCGATATCCTCGCCATCGTGGACTAACAATAGGAGGAAAGAAACATGGCTAAACAGATTATATATGGTGAAGAGGCCCGCAAGGCCATTCAGAGCGGCGTGGACCAGCTGGCCGACACCTTCGGGGTCGACGCCCTGCGCTACTACCTGATGCGGGAAATGCCCTTTGGCTCTGACGGCAA
>CAZCDJ010000126.1:0-5302 GCA_964497655.1 uncultured Oscillospiraceae bacterium
TGCTCCCAGAAATTGTCCGCCTTGCCGAGTCTGGTGATGCGCGCCTCGGGAATGCCGATCTTGTCGCGCCAGATGGTGAAGGCCTCGTCGTCCTCCAGATATACGGAGGGATACAGCAGGGACGGGTCGATACCCAGCCACTCCGGGGAGGTCAAAAACTCCCAGCTCCATGCAATTGCCTCATGCTTGAAATAATCGCCGAAGGAGAAGTTGCCCAGCATCTCGAAATAGGTGCCGTGGCGGGCGGTCTTGCCGATGTTCTCAATGTCGCCGGTGCGGATGCACTTCTGGCAGGTGCACACCCGGTGACGGGGCGGCTCCACCTCGCCGGTGAAGTAAGGCTTCATGGGCGCCATGCCGCTGTTGATGAGCAGCAGGGACGCGTCGTTCTGGGGAATCAGGGAAAAGCTGGGCAGGCGCAGGTGCTCCTTGGTCTCAAAAAAGTGCAGGAACATCTCCCGCAGGTCGTTCACTCCATAGGGCTTCATATCATTTCCTCCGTTGCTATCTGTAAATTTTATCCAAAAAGTAAAAACGCCCCTGACCAAAGGTCAGGGGCGTTGATAACGCGGTACCACCCTGATTTGCCGCAATGCGGCGTCTCAGCAGTCCTGTATCGGGGACGGGCCGTCCCGCTTTTCGCGGGCCGCTCCGGAGCGGCGCCCGGCTCTCGGTGTCAAGGGGCTTCCACTCTCCCCCTCTCGCTGCGGACACCGGCATTGGCCGGATAACTCCATCAAGGCGTTTTCATATCGTACCGATTTTAACACATTCGCCGCACTTGTCAATAAGAATTTACTGGTCGGAGTAGTCCTGGGTGGCTCTGAAGGCATTAAACTCCTCCATCGTCACGAAGAACTGGTGCAGCTTGGTGGCGGTATCCAGCGCGTAGTAATAGTAGCCGGTGTCAGCGCTCTGGAGCGCCGCCTTGATGGACGCCACGCCGGGGCTGCAGATGGGCGTGGGGGTAAGCCCCGTGTTCAGGCGGGTGTTATAGGGATCGGAGGCGTCTGCCAGCATCTCCGCCGTGGGCGCGCCCTCGTGCTCCGGATGGGTGTAAAGGCTGGTGGCGTCGATGCCCAGCGGCATGGAAATGCTCAGGCGGTTGTAGATGACGGAGGCGATGATGGGCCGCTCGTCATTATTGCCCGCTTCCTTCTCGATCATGGAGGCCACCGTCATCACCTGACGGATGGTCATACCCCGGTTCTCCGCCTGCTTAATCATGTCGGCGGTGAGCTTGGTGCTGAAGTTCTGGAGGAATTTGTTGATGGCGCTGCTGGCCTGCATTCCCACATAGAACTCATAGGTGTCCGGGAACAGGTAGCCCTCCAGACGGGTGGCATCCCCGCTCTGCTCTCCCTCCAGGAAGGAATAGTTATAGGTGTAGTTGGCGGCCGCGTCGTACAGATCCTTCTTGGTGCTGACGCCGTTCTCCTCCAGCCGGGTAAAGATCTGATCCATGGTCCAGCCCTCGGGGAAGGTGAGCTCCACCGTGACGGCGGCGCCGCTGCCGGTTTGCATCTTCTTGATGAGCGCCCGGTAATCGTAGTCCGTGGTCAGCTCATAGGTGCCCGGGTCCAGCTTGGTGTCCGCGTGGGACACCTTGCAGAACATCTTAAACAGGGCCTTGTACTGGATGATGCCGTTGTCCTTCAGGGCGCGGGCCACATAGTCGATGTCCGCGCTTTTCACCGTCTCCGTACCGGTGACCTTGCCCTCGCTGTCGGTCACGTTCACTTCCTTGTCGGTGAAAATCTCCTGGGGCAGCGTCACCTCCGCGGTGGCCTCCGCCTTGTTCAGCGCCAGCACATCCGTGGCGGCCATCCAGCCCAGGCAGGCCAGAATGATGCTGATGCTCACCACGAAAACGAAGTACATGAGTCCGCCCATGCAGCCGATTTTGCCGTTGCGGCTGCGGCGGATGGGACGGTAGTCCCGCTCCTCAATCTCCTCCGCCTCCTGCTCCCGCTGGTTGCGGTCGTGCTTCTCCGGATCGTAGAGCTTCTCATCCAGCTTGCGGATCAGGGGCGACTTGCCCGCGCTGTCCGCCCCCGGCGTCACTGCCGGGTCGTCCTCTTTTCCGGAGGCGCCAAATATTTCGTTCAGCCTGTCAAAATCATCGGGCATTGTTTCCGCTCCTAAGTAACATTGTTGGCCGGCATCGGCTGTCACGTCTTTGCCGACTCGGGCATATGATGGCTCAGACGGTGAGGGAAAGACCTTCAGCCGGCTGACTACCGCACGTAAACTCTCTGCCGTGACTGCCTCCCGCGCGGGGCGAGGATTGCGGCGATACTACATTTGCGCGGAGAAAGGGTCAATTAACTATGTTCTGTGGCAATGGATGCGGATGGGGCGGCGGAAGCTGCTTCTGGATCATAATCATTCTCCTGCTGGTCTTCTGCTGCGGCGGATGGGGCGGCGGCTGCGAAAACAACTGCGGCTGCAATAACAACAACGGCTGCTGCTGACGTCACTTCACGGCCTGCGCCGTGAGAACCCTGCGGACGGGGCCTTCGGGCCCCGTTTTTATTTGAGCCGGAGCACCCGCTCCTCCGTTATGACGGCGGAAACAGGCAGATCGTTCCACTCCCGGGGCAAATTTTCCCGCAGCAGCGCCTCCCGGCACAGGCAGAGGGAAAAAACCGGGTGGGCGGCCAGATAGCGGTCGTAGTACCCGCCGCCCCGTCCCAGACGATAGCCTAACCGATCCGCGCACAGGGCGGGGACAAGCATCACGTCCCCGGGCTGCGGGGAGAGCACATCCTCCCCCGTCGGCTCCGGGATGCCGAACCGTCCGGGCAAGAGCCCGCCGGCACAGGACGCGAAGGTCATCTTCCCGCCGCCCGCCGTGCGGGGCAGAGCCACCTGCTTGCCCAAGGCCGTCACGGCGGCAAGGATGCCGTGGGTATCCGGCTCCCGCTCCACGGACCAGTAGGCAAACACACGCCCGGCTTCGGAAAGCTCCGGCAGAGAGAGCACACGCTTCATTATACCCGCGTTGCTCCGGGCAATATACCCATCGCGCAGCGCCAGCGCAGCCGTTTTCACGGCCTGCCGCGCCTGCTCCTTGGTTTCCATCAGCGGATGGCGGCGCGAACGATGGAATAAATCTCCCCGTGCTTCTCCTCCAGCGCCCGAACCTCTCCGTCTCTCACGAAGGGCACCCGCTGCCAGCCGTAATGGTCGGCGGCCCGCTCCCCGGTGAGAAGGCAGTTTTCCAGATAGTCCTCGTCCTTCTCGTGGATATCGGCCTGGGTGTGGGTTTTTTCCTGCCGGTGGCGCATCCGCTCCATGGAGGTAGCCACGTCCACCTCCAGATAAATCACCTTGTCAGGCCGGGGCAGCCCCAGCTTGCCGTATTCCAGATCGTAGAGCCAGTCGAAAAAGGCGTCTTGCTCCTCTTTTGGCAGCTTCGCCCCCTGATGCACCGCGTTGGAGGTGGTATAGCGGTCGGATATGATCAGGCCGCCGCTTTCATAGATGTTCTTCCAGTCCGTATTATACGAGGCGTAGCGATCCACCGCGTAGAACACCGAGGCGGCATAGGCGCTCACATCCGAGGGATGCGCGCCGAACTGGCCGTTTAAGTACATCCGAATCAGCGCCGAGGATTCCTGCTCATAGCGGGGAAACACGATGCTGTGGAAGGGGACGCCGTCCTCCTCCAGTCTGGTGCAGAGCCGGCGGTACTGGGCGCTTTTGCCGCTCCCGTCAATTCCCTCCAGCACGATCAGCTTTCCCTTAGCCATTGTGTCTCCTCTTTTCCGATCTGACTTCCAGTATAAATCGGGGCAGCACCATCATGCGCCCCAGGCGGCTGGGCTCCCGCAGCAGACGGTAGAGCCACTCCAGCCCCAGCCTCTGCCACGCCTCCGGCGCCCGCTTCACCGTGCCCGCGAACACGTCCAGGCTCCCGCCCAGACCGGCCATCAGGCCCACCGGCAGCAGGCCCGCGTATTGCTGCATCCAAAGCTCCTGCTTGGGCGCGCCCAGGCACACCAGCAGCAGATCCGGCTCGCTCTCCCGGATGCGCGCCACAACGGGGGCGTCGTCCGTGAAGTAGCCGTCCGCCGTGCCGGCGAGGACAAGTCCCGGATGGGCGGCAAGGAGCTTCTCCCCCGCTATTTCCGCCACGCCGGGCTTCGCGCCAAACAGGAAAACGCTGCCGCCCCGCAGGGCCAGCGCGTCCATCACCCGGGAGGCGAAGTCGATGCCCGGCACCTTCTCCGGCAGGGGCGTGCCCAGCATGGCAGCTCCCTTCACCACGCCCACGCCATCCGGCAGCACCAGAGCGGCGCCCCCAATGGCGGCGCGAAAGCTCCCGTCCTCCCGGGCGCGCATGACAATCTCCGGGTTGGGCGTGACCACATAGGCGGCGTTCTTTTCTTCCATCAGCGCAAGGGCGCGCTCCACGGCCTCTGCCATGGTCACCGCGTCAAACCCCACGCCCAGCACATCAATTCTATCGTTCATACCTGAGAGAATACCTCGCCAATTTTTTCGTGAATGATGAGATCCGCGTACCGGTCACAGGGCGTTTCGGACAGGTTCACCAGCGCCAGATGGTTGCCCCGGTAGTAGTTGATGAGCCCCGCCGCCGGATACACGCCCAGGGACGTGCCGCCGATGATGAGCACCTGCGCGTTCTGGATGTACTCCACGGCCCGCTCCATGACGCTCTGATCCAGCGGCTCCTCATAAAGCACAATGTCCGGCCGGATCACGCCGCCGCAGCCGCAGTGGGGCACCCCGTCGCAGTGGTTCATGGCGTCCGCGCTATACGGCTTGCGGCAGCGGGAGCAGTAGGCCCGCAGGATGCTGCCGTGGAGCTCCAGCACGTTTTTGCTGCCCGCGGCCTGATGCAGCCCGTCGATGTTCTGGGTGACCACCGCCCGCAGCTTGCCCTCCCGCTCCAGCTCCGCCAGACGCAGATGGGCCCGGTTGGGCTTTGCCCCGTCGATCACCAGCTTTTCGTGGTGAAAGCGGTAATACTCCTCCGGGTACTGGGAAAAGAAGCTGTGGCTCAAAATCGTCTCCGGCGGGTACTTCCACTTCTGGTTGTACAGCCCGTCCACGCTGCGGAAATCCGGGATGCCGCTCTCCGTGGAGACGCCCGCGCCGCCGAAAAACACGATGTTGTCGCTGCCGGCAATCCATTCCTTCAGCCTGGACACGCTCTCTGTCATTTCCCTCTCCTTTTACGCTTCCGGCCCCATGGTGTAGTTGGGGGCCTCCTTGGTGATGTATATGTCGTGGGGGTGGCTCTCCTTCAGACCCGCGCCGGTGATGCGGACAA
>CAZCDJ010000127.1:0-5263 GCA_964497655.1 uncultured Oscillospiraceae bacterium
AGGAACATCTTCATCTGCTCCCGGGAGGTGTTCTGTGCCTCGTCCAGAATGATGAAGCTGTCGTCCAGCGTGCGTCCCCGCATATAGGCGAGAGGCGCCACCTCAATGTTGCCCCGCTCCAGATACTTGTTGTAGGTGTCCGTGCCCAGCATCTCAAAGAGCGCGTCGTACAGGGGGCGCAGGTAGGGGTCCACCTTGCTCTGCAGATCGCCGGGCAGGAAGCCCAGCCGCTCCCCCGCCTCCACCGCCGGACGGGTGAGGATGATGCGGTTCACCTGCTCCCGGCGGAAAGCGGACACGGCCTGGGCCACGGCAAGATAGGTCTTGCCCGTGCCGGCGGGGCCGATGCCCAGCGTAATGGTATTTTGGGCGATGGCGTCCACATAGGTCTTTTGCCCCAGGGTCTTGGCCTTGATGGGCTTGCCCTTGGCGGTGATGCACACCACGTCGCTGCCCAGCTCGCTGATCTTTGCCTCCCGGCCCTCGCCGGAGAGCTTGATGATATAGCGCACGCTCTGGGCGTCAATATTCTCCCCCCGGGAGGCCAGCAGCAGCAGTCCGTTGATGGCCTTCTCCGCCACCATCACCCGGTCCGCCTCCCCGGAAATATGAATCTGGTCGTCCCGGTCGGTGACACGCACGTCCAGCTCTGTCTCGATAATTTTCAGGTTTTGGTCGAAGGAGCCGAACACGCTTATCACATTTTCCATGCGCTCGATGGGAAGGGTGATTTCTGTCATTGATCGCGTTTCCTCTCTATGGTAAAAGTTACGGAACAATCTCTGTTTCCTCCGCGATATCCTCCAGGCACTCCGCCCGCAGGGTAACGGTGAGCACGCCGGCGCCCACGGCGGAGGTGACGGTGCTGCTCTCGATGGTCCCGCCATGGAGCCGCCGCAGCAGCTCCGCCCGCAGCCGGGCGGTCAGCTCCCCCTCCAGCGCGGCGGAATCTCTCTCCCGCAGCGTCAGCGTATAGGGGATCAGCTCCTCCCGCACCAGCGTCAGCGGCAGGGTAAATACTCCCTCCACGCCCACGGGTTGCTCACAGATGATTTTATCACAGTTTATACCCATATTTCCACTGTCTCTATAAATATTTATCCTTGTGTCCCCCGCCTTCAGGGCATAGCGAACCCGGTGAGGCCCCGCGTCCGTCTTTTCCCAGACCACAAGGGGAACGCGCATGGTAAGGCAGTGGTATGTGCGCGCCCACACCTGCCCCATGGCATGGGTGAGCTTTGCCCCGCCGCCCGCGTCCGTCATCACACCGGAAATCAGGGTTTCCCCCGCCAACACCGCGTCCCCCGCCTTCACAAGCGGGCAGCCCGCCAGCACGCTCATGCGCTCCACCACGCCGGTTGTGCGGGCGATCACCGCGTATCCGGCGTCCCGATCCACCGTCACCGGCGGGGATGTGCGCTCCCGGCAGAGCACCTGCGCCCTGCCCCCCTTCACGTTCACCGTCAGCCAGCTCAGCTGGGGCAGCTTCAAAATCACGGCGTCCCGCACCAGCTCCGCGTTCAGTCCCGGCCAGTAGGTGCCCATGGACACGCCGCAGTCCGAGAGCGCGCGCTGCAGCTCCCCCCGGCTCACCGTGGCCGTGCCGCTCACCTCCACCCGCCAGATGAACAGAGAGGAGACAAACAGTGCCAGCAGCGCCGCGCCCGCGGCAATCAGCAGCACGGCTCTGCGTCTGAGCCGCGCCGCCAGGGCGGGTCTGCCCCGGGCCGCAAGAACGGTGAGCTCGCAGCGGCACAGCCGGGCAAGCTGACGCGCCCGGACAAGAGAGTCCGCGTGGATGGTGACACGAAGCGTAAACTCGCCCTCCGGCCGGGCATCCCAGAAGGGCAGCGCCTCCACCGCCATGCGATTGAGGAAATTCGCGGGGCTCGCCCCGGTCAGCTCCACCCGAAAGCAGCCCCGGGCCAGATTTACCAGTCTCTCCATCATTCCAGCTCCACAGCGGACACCGCCCCGGTGACCAGCACCGCCTCGCCGTCCATGGCGGTGAGCTCCAGCGCGCTGCCCAGCACCCGCACCCTGCCGCCCCGCACCGCCACCTCGATGCAATCCGGGCCGTACTCCAAAATCCCCCGGTGAAACTCCACCAGCACCCGGCGCTTGCCGGAGACCGTCACCTTCATCAGTCCCACGGCCTCCGCGCACAGCTCCAGCCGCTCCGCAATGTCCTCGCGCCACTCCCTCATGCCGCCACCTCCCCGCTGTGGATTTTATGCGCCCGGACGCAAGATTAGCCCCCGGCGCGCATATATGGACAAGAGGTGATTTCTCTTGGACTGGCTGAAACGCGCCGCCCCCACGGCGGCCTGCATGGGGCTGCTGGCCCTTCTGCTGCTGTGCTCCGCCCAGGCGCTGGAAAGCGCGCGGGCGGGGCTCGCCCTCTGCGCCCGGGTCATCGTACCCTCCCTGCTGCCCTTCTTTGTGCTCAGCGCACTGATGAGCGCCATGGGCATCCCCGCCCGGCTGGGCAGGGCGGCGGCCCCGGCCATGAGCGTCCTCTTTGGGGTGAGCGGCAGCGGCGCGGCGGCCTTCCTGCTGGGCATCTGCGGCGGCTACCCGCTGGGCGCCGCCACGGTGGGGGCACTGGTGCGGGACGGCTCCGTCTCCCGGGAGGAGGGCGAACGGCTGCTGGCCTTCTGCAACAACAGCGGCCCCGCCTTCATTCTGGGCGCGGCGGGAGTGGGAATTTTCGGCAGCGCGGAGATCGGACTGAAGCTCTACGCCGCCCATGTGCTCTCCGCGGCGGCGGTGGGGGTGCTATTTCGCCGCCCCGGCCCGCGCGTGCCCCTTCCCCCGTCCGCTGCCGGCTCGGAGCCGCGCTTTTCCGCCGCGCTGCCGGAGGCGGTGCGCTCCGCTGTGAGCACGGTGCTCACCGTATGCGGCTTCGTGGTGACCTTCACGGTGCTCACCGGGGTGCTGGACGCCAGCGGCTTCTTCCCCGCCCTTGTGGGGCGCACGGCGGTGCTCACCCGGCAGGGGCTGCGGTTTTCCCGCGCCCTGCTCACGGGAGCTCTGGAGCTGGGCAGCGGCATCGGCGCGCTGGAGGGGCTGTCTCCCACCGGCGGGAACCTTGCCCTCTGCGCCTTCCTCATCGGCTGGGGCGGGGTGAGCGTACACCTGCAAACCGCCGCGGTGATCGCCGGCACGGGCATGAAAACCGCCCGGCATACTGCCGGGCGGCTGCTGTGCGGACTATTTTCCGCGGCGCTGATGCTGCTGCTGTACCGCGTGTAGCGGGGCGGTGCGCTCAGACCCCCGCAAAGGAAAAGAGCACGCCCACGGCGGCACTGAGGGCGATGTAAATCACCGGATGCCACTTTTTGGTGGGCTTGATGAGATTGGTCATGACCCAGAGCACCACCGCCAGAAGGATGGCCTTCCAGCTGAACAGGGACAGCAGGTCCCCCGTGGCGCGGTAAAGGCTCACATTCACCAGCGTGATGCCCACCACGGTGATGCCCGCAGCGGCAATGAGACCGGTGGAGGCGGGGCGCAGGCCGTAGAACGCGCCGTCCACATACCGGTTGCCCCGGAACTTTTCCAGCATCCCGGCGATGATGAGCACCAGCACAATGCCGGGGATGATAATTCCCAGCGTGGCCACCAGCGAGCCGGGGATGCCGGCGGTGGTGTAGCCCACATAGGTGGCCATGTTGATGCCGATGGGGCCGGGGGTAGACTCACTGACAGCGAGCATATCCGCAATCTGGGCGTATGTAAACCAGCCCGTCGCATCCGACATATTGTAGAGGAAGGGCAGCGTGGCCATGCCGCCGCCCACGGAGAACATTCCGATCTTGAAGAACTCCCAGAACAGGCGCAGGTAGATCATTCGCTCCGCGCCCCCTTCCGGGTGGCAAGCCAGGTGATGGCGATGCCCAGCACGGCAGCCGCCAGCACAAAGACCACCGGGGACACGTCCGTGAGGACGCTGGCAAGGCACACGGCGAAGAAGATGATAAGACACTTCCAGTCCACCATGGCGCTTTTCCACAGCTTTGCCACCGCGTTGACGATGAGCACCACCACGCAGACCCGGATGCCGGCAAAGGCATTCTTCACAGCCGCCACGTCCGCAAAGGCGGTGAGGCAGGCGGCAATCACGGTGATGATGAGAAGCGACGGGGCAACAGAGCCCAGAGCCGCCACGATGGCGCCCACCGTGCCCTTGCGCTTCTGCCCAATGAAGGCGGAGGTGTTCACCATGATGATGCCGGGCAGGCACTGGCCCATGGCATAGTAGTCCATGACCTCCGCGTCCGTGGCCCAGCCGTATTTTTCCACAATGTCACGCTGCAAAATGGGCAGCATGGCGTAGCCCCCGCCAAAGGTGAGCGCACCCACCTTGCAGAAGGCCCAGAACAGTTTCAGTAGCTCCATTATTTTCCCATGGACTCGGCGTAGGCCTGATACCGGGCTATCCTCTCGTCACATTCCGCCCGGGTCTCGCCCTGAGCCAGAATGTAAATTTTAATCTTCGGCTCAGTGCCGGAGGGGCGCACAATGAAGGCGGTGCCGTCGTCCAGCTCGAAGTACAGCACGTTGCTGCCGCTGATCTCCGTCTTACCCACCACGCCCAAATCGGCCACCGACACGGTGCCCGTGCTGTAATCCCGCATTCCCAGCACCAGCGTACCGCCCACCTCTCTGGGGGGCGTGGCCCGGAGGGAGGCCATCAGGGCCTTCATCTTCTCCAGTCCGTCCAGACCGGGCATCACAAGATTCAGGGTATATTCCCCGAAGTAGCCGTATTTTTCGTACAGGCTGTCCATGGCGTCAGCCAGGGTCATGCCCTTGGCGAAATAGTAAGCCGCCATCTCGGCGATCATCATGGAGGCGGTGACCGCGTCCTTGTCCCGGACATAGTCGCCCATCATGTAGCCGTAGCTCTCCTCATAGGCAAGAATATACCGGTAGGAGCCGCCGTTTTTCCGGTACTCCGCCAGCTTCTCCGCCATGAACTTGAAGCCGGTGAAGGTCTCGTCCACATGGATGCCATTCCGCTCCGCCACCTGGCGGCCCATGTTGGTGGTGACGATGGTCTTGATGAACGCGGCGTTTTCCGGCAGAGTGCCCCGCGCCCGCCGGGCTCCGATGATGTAGTCCAGCAGCAGAACACCCATCTGGTTGCCGGTGATGGAATGATACTCCCCATCCTTGCCCCGCACCATCACGCCCACCCGGTCGCTGTCCGGGTCGGTGCCGATGATCAGGTCGCTGCCCACCTGCTTCGCCAGCTCCA
>CAZCDJ010000128.1:0-5260 GCA_964497655.1 uncultured Oscillospiraceae bacterium
ATATGCCCTTCTAGGGCTAGTGCATACCACCAGTTTAACTGGTGGTTTTGATTGTCAAAAAATCTCGTAGAGTTTCGCCGCCGCAGCGGCGAAATAGGATCAAATCCCGTTTTCCGCCGCGGCGCGTACGTGGCGGAAAACACCGCTCGCGGAGCGTGCGTCGACTTGTCCGCTGTAAGCGGACAACTTAAGGCGCGAAGCGTAGCGCGACCCCTTTGTCAAAGAAGTCCTTGGACTTCTTTGACAAGCCAAAACGGAGAGCACCGCCATAGCGGTGCTCTCCGTTTGTCCCGTCACATGGGCGGGGTGAGGGTCTCCAAATCCAGAATACGGCAATCCAAGCCGCCTGCGTCGCTGATTTCCACCACCGCGAAGGTGGGATGGGGGCTCATGCCGGCGGTGCCGGGATTCAGCAGCATCAGGCCGCCGAAGTTCTGACACAGGGGAAGGTGGGTGTGCCCGAACAGCACCAGCCTCGCCCCGGCGAAGTAGGCGGCGTTCAGCAGGGAGTCGGTACCGTGCTTCACACCGTAGCGGTCGCCGTGGGTGGCGAACACGGTGACGGGCCCGGCGGAAAAGGTGATGGTATCCTCCTCCCGGGAGGCAAAGTCGCAGTTACCCTTTACCGCGCGCAGGGGGATGTCCGGAAATTCCCGGCGCAGGGCCTCCGCGTCGCGGAGGTAGTCCCCCAGGTGGAGGAGCAGATCGGGGCGCACCCGCCTTGCGGCGGACACCATTCCGGCGGTCAGACCGTGGGTATCGGAGAAAACGGCAAGCTTCATGAAAGTAACCTCATCTGTGATCGTGAATATAATGGGATGTAAGAGAGGGGTGGAGGCATGGATCTTGATAAGACTGTGCAGGAGCTGGAAAAGAGCGGCAAGGCCGACAAGCTGAAGGCCATGGCAAATTCCAGCGACGCGAAAAAGCTGAATTCGATGCTGGACGCCAAAGCCGTGGAGGCCGCGGTTCGCAGCGGGGACGGGCAGGCCATGCAGGAGATCCTACGGCAGGTGCTGGGCACTCCGGAGGGGCGCAATCTGGCAAAGAGCATCATTGAAGCCATGAAATAAGGAAAGGGGGCTCCCGTCTTGGATGACATCGGCGACAAGATCAGCGCCATACTGAACGATCCGGCCCAGTTCGGCAAGATAGCGCAGATGGCAAAGTCCATCATGGGCGGAGAGCCGGAGGCCGGCCGGGAGAAGACGGCGCAGGCGGAGGACGACGGTCTGGGCCTGAATCCGGCCCTGCTGTCCCGTCTGGGCGGACTGCTGAAAAAAAGCGGGGGCAAGAGCAGTCAGGCGGCGCTGTTGGAGGCCATGAAGCCCTATCTCTCGGAGAAGCGGCGCAAAAAGATGGAGAAGGCCATGAAGCTGGCAAAGCTGGCCAGCTTTGCCGAGCTGGCGGCGGCGGAGTTCAAGGAGGACGGGGAGGATGTATAACCGCTATCAGGGCAACAGTGGCCGCGTCAGCCGGGAGGGAGAGCCGGAATCTCCGCCCCGCCGGGCGCGTCCGTCGCCGGACGGGCATATGCGCGGCCCGGCGGAGCCGTACCCCCGGCAGAGAAGCGCTCCCGCGCCCCAACAGCGCGCGGGCGGGGAACGGCCGCCCCAGGGACCAAACAGCGGCGGGCCGCCGCCCGAAATGGGTGGCGGCCCGCTGGGCGGCCTTTTCGGCAATCTGGGCGGGCTGCTCTCCGGCGTGCTGCCCAAGGTGCTGCCCGACGGATTGGAGACAGGCGACCTTCTGATGCTGCTGATTCTCTACCTGATGTACAAGGAGAGCGGCGATAAGGAGCTGCTGATCATCATGGGTGCCATGTTCCTACTTTAGCGGAGCGGGCGACTTGAAGTAGTCGTCCTCCGGCTGGGACAGAGTGGGCGTGCCGGATTCCATGGCGTACACCAGCGTGTCCCCGTCCCGGGTCTCCGCGCCCATGAGAAGGCCGGTGCTCACGGATACATACACCGTATTCTCGTAGCCAAAGGCGCCGGAGCGATAGGAGGCATAAATACACATCTCGCCGTTCAATTCGGTGTAGCCCGCGTCCTGAATATCGGACACAGGCTTCTCCAGCAGCTCCTCATAGGTGAGGCAGCGCAGCCACTGATCCGCGTCGTCCACCGCCCGTTGTCCGCTGTAGATGCCCGAATCGTCGTCGTACCAGACCAGCGCGTCCCCGTCGGCGGGCAGCAGGATGTTTTTGCCATCCGCGCCGCGGATGCGGCGGCTGCCGCCGTTCACCCATTCGGCCAAAGTCTGGCGGCTCTCACCGCCCTGCCAGTAATCGGTGACGGTGACGGTGCGGGAGTAGCTCTCGGCTCGGCTGAGCCGCTCCACCACGGCCTGCACGGTGGAGGGCTTCACCTCCGCCAGCGCAGCCGTGCTGCCCTGGCTGTCGCCGCCCTCGGGGGAGGGCGCGCCGCCCAGGGCGGTGGGGAGCACCACCGGAGGCGTGTCAACGCCGCCGCCGGGGCCCAGCAGCGCATAAAGCACCACCGCCACGGCAAGCAGGGCGATCACAATTAGAAAGGTTTTCGTCCTTTTGTTCTTCACGGACGGAACTCCTCCGGCCGCGTTTCGCTGCGGCCCATAGAATATAAAATAGCGTCTGCGATGCGTTTGCAGGCTCTCCCGTCGCCATAGGGATTGGCGGCGTGGGCCATCCTGTCGTATGCCGCCCGGTCTGTGAGCAGGTTGGCGGCAAGGCGGGCGATGGTTTCCCGCTCCGTGCCAGCCAGCACCACGGTGCCGGCCTCCACGGCCTCGGGCCGCTCGGTCTCCCGGCGCAGCACCAGCACGGGCACGCCCAGCGCGGGCGCCTCCTCCTGCAATCCGCCGCTGTCGGTCATCACCAGATAGCTTCTGGCCATCAGGCGGTGCATATCCACCGCGTCCAGCGGCTCAATGAGCCGGATGTTGGGCACGCCGCCCAGCAGCCGCTCCGCCGTTTCCCGCACCACCGGGGCCGGGTGCACGGGGTAGACAATCAGCGTGTCGGGAAAGGCCGAAGCCGTGTCCCGCACGGCGGAGAAGATATTTTCCATGGGCTCGCCGTAGTTTTCCCGCCGGTGGCAGGTCATGGCGATGACCCTGCGGTTTACATAATCAATACCTGCCAGCTCCGGCGACTGGAAGCCCTCGCCGTGGGCGGTGTAGGCGAGAGCGTCAATCACCGTGTTTCCCGTGACAAATACGCCATTTTCAATGCCCTCCCGCCGCAGATTTGCGGCGTTTTTGGCGGTGGGGGCGAAGTGCAGCTCCGCAAGCTGACCGGTGATGCGCCGGTTCATCTCCTCCGGGTAGGGGGAGTAGCGGTCGTAGGTACGCAGCCCGGCCTCCACATGGCCCACGGGGATTTTGGCGTAGAAGGCGGCCAGCGCGGCGGAGAGGGTGGTGGTGGTGTCCCCGTGGACAAGCACCAGATCCGGTCGGTCGGCGGCAAAGACCTCCTCCATGCCGTGGAGCACACGGGAGGTGATGTCCGAGAGGGACTGCTTCGCCTTCATGATGTCCAGATCGTGGTCTGCGGTGACGCCGAAGGTGTTCATCACCCCGTCCAGCATCTCCCGGTGCTGGGCGGTGACGCAGACCCGGGACTCAATCTCGCTTCTTTTTTGCAGCTCCAGCACCAGGGGGGCCATCTTTATGGCCTCGGGCCGGGTGCCGAATACGGACATGACCTTAATTTTTGTGTTCATCTTCCACTCCCTCCGGGTCCACCGGCGGATGGTATTCGTGTCCCTTCAGCATTTTGGTAATGGAGAGACCCACGAACACGGCGGAGCCCAGCGCGATCGCCAGCAGGATGATCCGGGCGGCGCCGGTGGTGGCCAGCACCACGGCGCACAGGCCCAGCACGGCGCTGACGCTGTACAGCACGGCCACGGCCTGCTTCTGGGTGAGGCCCATGTCGATAAGCCGGTGGTGCAGATGTCCCCGGTCGGGGTGCATGGGGCTCTGGTGGCGCAGCAGCCGGCGAATGATGGCGAACAGGGTGTCGAACAGGGGCAGGGCCAGCGCCAGCAGGGGAATCACGAAGGTGAAGATGGCGTAGAACTTGAACATGCCCCCCACGGACACGGTGGAGAGCACATAGCCCAGCAGCAGCGCGCCCGTATCGCCCATGAAAATTTTGGCGGGGTTCAGGTTGTAGGGCATAAAGCCGATGCACGCGCCCATGAGGCAGGCCAGAATCACGGCCACGTTGCCCTCGCTCACCAGCAGAGCCACCACAAACATGGTGGTGCTGGCGATGGTGCTCACGCCCACGGCCAGTCCATCCAGCCCGTCAATCAGGTTCACGGAGTTGGTGATGCCCACGATCCAGCAGATGGTCACGGGGATGGCCAGCACGCCCAGAATAATATACTCCCTGTCGTTAAGCAGGTTGGGGGAGCGCAGCACCTCAATCACCACGCCGTGGGCCACGGCGATGACGGCGGCGGCAATCTGGATAATGAGCTTAATCCACGCCTTCAGGGATACCACGTCGTCAATGGCGCCGCAGGCGGCAATGACCACCGCGCCCAGCAGGATGCCCCGCATCTGGCGGGTGATGTCCACAAAAAGGAATACGCTGACGATAAAGCCAAGAAAGATGGCAAGTCCGCCCATGCGGGGAATGGGGTGATCGTGGACCCGGCGCGCCTCAGTGGGCACGTCCATTGCGCCCACCTTCTGGGCGAAGCTTTTGACAATCGGCGTGGCGGCAAAGCTGACGACAAGGCCCACGGCGATTGCCAGCAGCGCGCGCAGCCACAGCGCAGTGTTCAGGAACATTTCTTTATCTCCGACTATATTTATTTGGCTATGAAGCCCAGTTTCTTATAGACCTTCCGCAGGGTTTTTTCCGCGGCGTAGGATGCCTTTTCCGCGCCCATCTTGTAGACGCTCTCCAGATAGGCCTTGTCGGCCATGATGCGCTCGGCCTCCTGGCGGATGGGGCGCAGCCGTTCCACCACCGCCTCGCCCACGGCGGTCTTGAACGCGCCGTAGCCCTTGCCGCAGAAATCACTCTCGATGGTCTCAAGGCTGTCGCCGGTGCAGCAGGAATAGATCTGCATCAGGTTGGAAACGCCCTGCTTGCAGGAGGGATCGCAGTGGACGCAGCGCTCGTCGGTGTCGCTGTCGGTCATGGCGCGCTTGAACTTGCGCATGATATCCTCGGGCTTCTCCATCAGGTACACGCAGCCGCCGGGGTCCTTGTCGGACTTGGACATTTTGCTATCTGGGCTGGTCAGGCTCATGATGCGCG
>CAZCDJ010000129.1:0-5131 GCA_964497655.1 uncultured Oscillospiraceae bacterium
GGACATCACCGACCTGGGCGTCACGGAGCGGGCCAACCGGGGCATCAGCTTTGCCTTCCAGCAGCCGGTGCGCTTCAAGGGCATCACGGTGTACGACCTGCTGCGTATGGCATCCGGGCGGAAAATCACCGTCAGCGAGGCCTGTGACTATCTGGGCCGGGTGGGCATGTGCGCAAGGGATTATGTAAACCGCGAAGTGAACGCCAGCCTGTCCGGCGGCGAGCTGAAGCGCATTGAGATTGCCACGGTGCTGGCAAGAGGCACCAAGCTCTCCCTGTTTGACGAGCCGGAGGCGGGCATTGACCTGTGGAGCTTCGGCAACCTGATTGCCGTGTTCCGGCGGATGTATGAGGAGATCAACGGCACCATCCTCATCATCTCCCATCAGGAGCGGATTCTGGAGATTGCCGACCGCATCATCGTGCTGGCGGACGGGCGCGTCACCGCCGACGGCGGCCGGGATGAGATCATGCCGCTGCTGCGGGACGGCAGTGGCGTCTGTGGCCGTCTGGCGGCCGTATAAGGGCAGGGGGCAGGGATATGGATAAGATACAGCAGCAGCTGCTGGAGACGATTGCGGACATCCACGGCGTGCCTGAGGGCGCATATAACATCAGGGCGGACGGGGAGCTGGCCGGCCGCGCCACCACCGCCAACATTGATATCGTCACCAAGACCGACAAGCCGGGCATTGACATCATTATCAAGGACGGAACCCAGAACGAGAGTATGCACATCCCCGTCATCATCGAAAAGAGCGGGCTGAAGGATCTGGTGTATAACGACTTCTATGTGGGCGAGGACTGCGACGTGACCATTGTGGCGGGCTGCGGCATCAATAACTGCGGCGACCAGGAGTCCCGGCACGACGGCATCCATACCTTCCATGTGGGCCGCAATTCCCGGGTGAAGTACATTGAGCGCCACTATGGCGAGGGCGACGGCGTCGGCGGCAGGGTGATGAATCCCACCACGGTGGTGGAGCTTTGTCAGGGCGCGCATCTGGAGATGGACACCACCCAGATTAAGGGCATCGACGATACCAGACGGGAGACCCGGGGCACGCTGGCCGCGGGGGCCTCGCTGATCATTCGGGAGAAGCTGATGACCCACGGTGTGCAGCGGGCGGAGACGGACTTCTCCGTGGAGCTGAACGGCGAGGGCAGCAGCGTGGATCTGGTGAGCCGCAGCGTGGCGAGAGATAACTCCTGGCAGCTGTTCCGCTCCCGCATCAACGGAAATACCCGCTGCGCCGGGCACAGCGAGTGCGATGCGATTATTATGGACAGTGCCACGGTGAGCGCCGTTCCGGAGCTGACGGCGGCCAGTGTGGAGGCCAGTCTGATCCACGAGGCGGCCATCGGAAAGATCGCCGGGGAGCAGCTTACCAAGCTGATGACCCTGGGTCTCACGGAGCAGGAAGCGGAAGAACAAATTGTCGCGGGTTTTTTGAAATAAACTGTTGACAAGAGTCGGTGAGTCTGGTAATATACCTCTTGCACCGCTCGTGGGGGTTTAGCTCAGCTGGGAGAGCGCTTGACTGGCAGTCAAGAGGTCAGCGGTTCGATCCCGCTAATCTCCACCAAAAAGAAGCCTTGAAGTATCACTACTTCAAGGCTTCTTTTTTATATTCCAATATGTGTGCAAAATGCACACTTGCTCTTGCGTGTTTTCCAGTTTATACTATTAAAAAAGCGAGATTGGAGGGGAGATTATGGCGAATTCGCCGGAACAGGTGCGAACCAGCACACTTTTGCGGGGACTTTTCAAAACGCGCAATCTTTCCGCTTTTTTTCGGCAGAACGAGGGACCATGCAGGATGCGGATTTCTCCGGGTACATCACCGGGCTGTGTCAGGAGCGTGGGCTGGTGCCGGAGCGGGTGGTAAAGCTCTCCCAGATTGAGCGCACCTACGGCCATCAGCTCTTTAACGGTACCCGCAAGCCCTCCCGGGACAAGGTGCTGCAGCTTGCCTTTGGCTTCGGACTGGATGTGGAGGAGACCCAGAGGCTGCTGCGGGAGGCTGGAAAGAGCGAGCTGTATCCCAGACTCAAGCGGGACGCGGTGGTTCTGCATTGCATCGCCAAGCAGAAGAATCTTTTTGAGACCCAGGATATTCTCTCGGCCTTCAATCTGACGCTGCTGGGAGGTGACATCCGATATGGAGAATGAGTTTCTGCGGGAGCTGGCGGATTGCATGGACGAATCCCGTTTCCCGGCGGAGCTCACCCAACGCTGCGAGCTGATGGAGTGTTTCTCCCACAGCGAGGGCTGCGAGACGCTGCTGGTGATGGACAGGGAGAGCGGCGCGCAGTATGTGGCAAAATGCTATGAGGCCGCCCACCCGATGCTTTCGGAAACCGAGCCGGATGCCATTCGGTCGCTGCGCCATCCGGGGCTGCCCCGGTTTGTCGGGGAATACAAGTCAGATGCCATGCGCTGCGTGCTGCGGGAGTATGTGGCGGGCGAGCCGCTAAGCGCCCTCCCCGTCCCCATGGACGGAGACGCAGTGCGCGCCGTGGGTGAGCAGCTTTGTCACATTCTCATCTATCTGCACGGGCAGAACCCGCCGGTGATTCACCGGGACATCAAGCCGGAGAATGTGATTCTCTCCGCCGACGGGATGGTCAGTCTCATTGATTTCGGGATTTTTCGTGTGTTCACCAAGCAGGCCCGGGCGGATACCATGGCCTTTGGTACCCATGAGTTTTCCCCGCCGGAGCAGTACGGCTTTTCTCAGACCGACTGCCGCTCGGACATTTTTTCCCTGGGTGTGCTGCTGCATTATCTGCTCACCGGGAACACGAACCGGGAACGGGTGGGAAGCCTGCCCTTGGAGAAGGTGGCGGCCAAGTGCATGGCCTTCGACCCCAAGAATCGCTACGCGGACGCGGGGGCTGTGCTGCGGGCGCTGCGCCGCACCCAGCCGGCACGGCGTCGGGTGCGGATTTGGGCGTGGAGCCTCGCGGCGGCGGTGCTGTTGGTCTGCGCTGTGGCTGCGGGCGTCTGGTGGAAGAACTATCAGCCCATGAACGACCCGGGTCACACCCCGGCCTATCAGACCTCCCGGGAGATCCAGCGGGAGGCGGCGGACTATCTGAACCAGCGCTTTGACACCACGCTTTTTGAGGACGGAGAAGCGGCGGGAGACGTGGGTTATATTCGCGACCTGCTGGTGAACGTGTTTGGCTACGACAGGGATTACGCCTACGGTATGCCGGCGGCCGACCCGCCCATGGAGGTGCCGGAGAGCTTCCTGCCCTGGGCCTTTGAGGATGACGAGAGCCTGTCCCGGGAAGTGGCGGTCTATATTGTGGTGAAGGTGTTCTGGCCCCAGGTGGTGGGGGACTGGTCCTCCCTGAAGAATGACACCGGCGAGTACCCGGGTGTGCGGGTCAGCGTCCCGTTCGCGGAAAAGAAAGGCGTGCTGGAGGGGCTTTACCGCCCCGACCACCTGACCCGGGGCGATCTGGCGGTGCTGTTCGCCAACGCCGCAAGAGCCTATGGGGACGCGCTGCCGCCGGAGCTGGCAGCGTCGCAGAAGCTGAGCGGAGCCGGGGAGCGGTCGGAGGCCGGCTTCATCGAGCCGCTGATGGAGCAGGCTGTGCGGGCCATGCTGGGTAAGGGGGATGGAGACCCCATCACCCGGGAGGAGCTGGCTGCGGTCACGGAGCTCTATCTGGTGGCCGACCGGGTGCTGACATCCTCACAGGAGTTTTATGCCGCCATCAGCGACTGGTACGCCGCCGGGCGAAGCACCCGGGGCGACGTCCGCACCCTTGCGGATGTGGCGCTGCTGCCCAATCTGGAAACGGTGTGTGTTGTGGCGCAGGAGCTGAAGGACATTACAGCCCTCGCCCAATTACCCAAGCTGAAGAAGGTGGAGTTCAAGCACAATTCCATTTTGAACATCGCCGTGCTGGGCCTTCATCCCGACCTTGTGGCCGTGGGCCTTAATGACAATCCGGTGGAGGATCTGTCTCCGCTGGCGGCCTGCCACGAGCTGCGCTTTTTGGATTTGTGCGCGGTGCAGGGCTATGACCCGGCGTTTCTGGATGAGTTGGGCGACTTCGAGAGTCTGGATATCTCCAATTCCACAGAAAGCTATCTGCATCTCTCGGGCAAAAGCATCCGGGAGCTGAAGCTCTGCTGGTCGGGTGTGACTACGCTGGACTGCCTCGCTGAGGTGGACGGCATCGAGACGCTGGAGCTAAACAACACCGCGATCACCGACCTATCGGCGCTTGCGTCCCATCCCACGCTGAAAAATCTGCGTATCAGCGGTCTTGCCGTGGACGACCTCTCGGTGCTGCTGAAATTGCCGGAGTTAGAGTACGTTACGGTGAGCCGCGATATGCAGCCCGCCGTGGAAGCGCTGGGACTGATTCCATTTATGATCCGATATGAGTAATAATCCGGGAGAAACCGGCAAAAGAGTGCAGGATGCACACCTTTTGCCGGTTTCTTTTTGCTATATTTCAATTATCTATTGCAAAAGGCAAACCTGTCGAAAGGCGGGGACGCAAAGCTAAAGGGCCTGTTAATGGCAGCCAGCTGCACGGAAACAGGTTCTACGTTATCGCCGTCACCTCTCTGCCCACAAAGACGGAGTATAAAGAAGGCGAAACACTTGAAACCGCCGGTCTCGTTGTCACCGGCTACTACACCGTTCCCGGCTTTGACGGCACGATCAGCAAAGTCATCAGCGGATATACCACCGGAACTTGGTATAACAGCGCCGGAACGCATGAAATTACCGTTTCTTATGAAGGTAAAACCGCCAAATTTAACGTCACGGTTGTGGCAAAAACACTGGATAGAATTGCGGTAACGACCATGCCCAGCCAGACGACCTATGACAAGATCAATGAAAGCTTGTCATTAAGCACGACAGGTATTGTTGTAAAAGCATACTACCTAAGCTTAACGACGATGCCACAAGCTTCACCGTCACCAACACTCCGCAGACCTTTAGCAACAAGAATTTCACAAACGCCGTCACCATAAGCTACAACGGCACACCCGACCAATATGGCTGGGGTGGCGAGATCAAGTTTGAAAACTGCAGCTTTGCTGCCGGTGTCATCATCAATTACAGCGACAGCGCACGCTTCGCCGTGGACTTCTCCGA
>CAZCDJ010000130.1:0-5111 GCA_964497655.1 uncultured Oscillospiraceae bacterium
TCATTTCCTTGACGATATCGTCAACGTCCAGAACCATTTCCATCATGCTCACCTGATCCTCATAGATCGCGGGGTCAAACTCCGCTTTGATCTCAGGCTCGCACACATGGTATGCCCGGAGTCCCAACTGGACTCCTGTCAACGGACCTGCATAAGTCGGATCACCGTTCGTGACCGTCTCAGCAGCGAGGCTGGCTCCTTCTCCCTCGGCAGCGCCCAAAAGAATCACAAGATTCTCGGGGCCATACTGCTCGGAGAAGTCCTTCACTCGCTTCTGGTTTTCCAGATCCATTGCACCAGCCGCCGTTCAGACGAAGCACTCTGTCGAGGAAAATACGACCTCAGCACCGGCGCTCTCGGCACAGTCGGCGATCGCCTGTCCGGGAACTCCGTCACGGTCGCCGATCACGACGACCTTCTTGCCGGCCAAAATACCCATGGTTTCGTTCCTCCTTCTTTCAGATTTTTATAGAATACCGTTTCCGGTGTTCCAACTTAGAGATAACGCTTGATCATGGCCTCGATGTTTTCCACCGTGGCGTCGTCCTTCACGCAGGAGTCCACCATCTCGCCGTGCTGATAGATGGCGATGACGGGCAGCCCCAGCACCTTCTGGCTGATGGCCAGGCGGCGGGCCTTGGTGGTATTCAGCGAGGTGAACTTGATCCTGTCGCCGTAGGTCTCGGCGAACTCATGGACGTGAGGCATCAGCGCGGCGCAGGGAACGCAGCCGTCGCCGTAGAAATCCACGAGAACGGTGCCCTCCGCCTGCAAAACCTCAGGCTCAAAGGTCTCCTTATCTACATCCAGAACTGACATATCGATACCCTCCTCATTCATAGATCGTAATTATTTTTTATTGAGACTGCCCACATATTTTTCGCATTGCAGGGCGGCAATGGCTCCGTCGGAGCAGGCGGTGACCACCTGACGCAGCGGGGTCACGCGCACGTCGCCCGCGGCGTACACACCGGGGATGTTGGTGGCCATCTTCGCGTCGGTCTTGATGTAGCCGCCGTCCATGTCCAGAATGCCCTCAAACATACCCGTGGTCTTTTTTCCGGTGAAGCCGAACAGGCCGAAGAAGCCGTCCTCCTCATCCGCGGTGAGGGTGGTGAGGTCGCCGGTATTCACGTCCTTCACCACGATCTCGCTGAGCAGCTCGTCGCCGCCCAGGTCAACCACCTCGCTGTTCAAAAGAACGGAGATGTTCTCGGTATCATTCACCCGCTCAATGATGTCCTTGGTGCCCAGCAGCGCCTTGCCCTTGTGGATCATGGTGAGCTTGCGGGCAAACTTCGCCAGGTACAGGGATTCCTCCATGGCGATGTTGTTGCCGCCCACCACATAGATCTCAAAGCCCTCAAAGAAGGAGGCGTCGCACACGGCGCAGTAGGAAACGCCCTTGCCCACATACTTGGCCTCATGGTCGCAGCCGATGGAGCGGGTCATGGCGCCGGTGCAGATGATAACCGACTTTGCCAGATACTCGCCCTTGGCGCCTACGAACTTCTTCACCTCGCCCTCCAGAGAGCAGCCGGTGATGACGTCGCTGACCCGCTCGCAGCCGAACTTCTTGCACTGGGCGGTCATGGGGGCTACCAGAGCCTGTCCGGTCATGCCGTCCACCTCTGCCTGCCCGGGATAGTTTTCAATGTCGTGGGTAATGGCGATCTGTCCGCCGTCAATGCCCTTCTCAATGATAAGAACGGACATTTTTGCGCGGCCCGCGTAGAGGCCGGCGGCAAGTCCTCCCGGCCCGGCGCCGAGGATCATTACATCGTAGATCTTGTTTTCCATGTTCTGACACTCCTGATAGTAAAAATATAGGGTCGGGGGACTCGCTTTGCCCGCTTACGCGGTCTGTTTCTTTGCCGCAATGCGCCGGCGCACGTCGTAAACCAGCATGAAGGCCACAAGGATGAAGCCCAAATAGCCGTTCAGGCCGTACAGCACGTTCACCAGTCCCTTGTAGGGCAGGAAGCAGGCCGCCACGCAGCCGATCACGCCGCCCACCACGCAGAAAATCTTGTAGCGCTTGGTGCCTTCCTTGGCAACACGGCCCACGCCGGTCCACAGCAGAGGCACAGCGGTGGTGTAGATGCCGCAGAAGATAATCACCGCGAAAATCTGGGCAAAGACCGGGTTGATCTGGTTTGCCAGAATCAGCGCCGGGATGTCCGCGTTCCAGGTAACGTCGATGTGGGAGATAAGGGCGGTGCAGCACAGGGCGGCAGCGCCGAAGATGCACAGCGTGGAGATGAGCATTCCGGTGTTGACCTCCCGCAGCTTGTTCTTGGCGCCGATCTCCGCCAGGAAGGCGGCGAACCAGAGAATCACGAACCCGCCGTAGGACGCGCCCGAGGCGAAGGGATTGCCGCCGCCCACCTGCGCGATCTGGTATTTGCCGCTGTCCACGGCCTCAAAGCCCGCAGAGAGGTTTGCAGCTCCGGTGACGTTGCAGACCACGGACACCACCAGAATGATGACGATGATGACGGGGCCAAGCTTGCCCAGCGCGTTCAGAATCCCGTTCAGGCCGAAAATCACGGTGGCAATGACCAGCACGGTGAGGATCACGGCGCCCACGCCGTTGGGAAGGCCCCACTGCTGTGTGGCCGTGGAGTTCGCGCCGCCGCACATGACGATGAAGCACATATAGCAGAAAAACGCGGAAAAATAATCAAAGAAAATGCCAATGTATTTGCCGCAATAGGCCTGATAGATATCTCCGCCTCTTGCAAGCTGGAGTCGGTTGCCGTTGGTGGCAAAGGACAGGTTTGTGTATATGTAAATCAGCGCCGCTACGGCAATGACGATCACGAATCTGGTACCATAGGAGGCCTCATACTGCATGACCTCCTGCATGGTGGCAAATCCGGCGCCGATATAGAAAGCTATACACGTACCGCAAAAACCAATGATCGCGCCAATAGATGACTTCTTCATCCAATTGCTCCTGTTCTTTCGGCTCAAAGGAGCCGTTTATCGGTTTAGGATCGGGTAAGATCGGGCCGACGCAGGATCGCAGATATCATACGTCGGCCTTTCGGTGGGACCTGGCAGTTTTCTGCCGGCCGACGTATTTTTAGAAGTCTTCTTCGAATACCGTCTGCTCCTCAATGGGAACAGTCAGCGCCTTCAACGCTCTCATGACGAGATTTTCGCGGATCTCATAGCTTTTCTTCTCGCCCTGATGGGGATCGCCAAGCGGATAAGGAATTCCGATTGCAGGGACGATACGGTTCGCGCCGATCGTCAGGGAGATGGGGACCACCGTGCAAATGTGTGTGACAGGGATACCGGCACGGTCAATTTCTTTTACCATAGATGCACCGCATCTTGTGCAGGTCCCTCAGGTGCTTACCATCAGCACGGCGTCAATGCCGTCCTGTTTCAGAGTGGGAAGAAATTCTTCCGCAAAGCGCTTGGCGTTATTGGTGGCAGTTCCGGTGCCGGTGGTGGTGAAGAAATAGTCGTAAAGCTTGCCGAACACGCCCTGCTTTTCCAGCTTGCGAAGGGCGTCCACAGGGATGCAGAGATCGGGATCCTCGGTGATGAAGGCGCGGTCATAGCCGCCGTGAACGGTCATGAAGTCCTTCTTGTCCGCGTGATCCATGCCGACGATGGAGTACTTGCCCCACCGGGTGGCGGAGGAGGACTCGATGTGATCCGGGTTGCCCTGAGGCACAACGCCGCCGGAGGTGATGAGCGCGATTTTGGCGTGCTTCAAATCCTTCAGGGCGGGGGCGGGGGCCACGCGGTCCACCTTGGGCATGGGATAATCGGTGTAGGTCTCCTCGCCCTTAATCTTCTTCACCAGCAGCTCCACGGCGCGCTCGGAGCCGCGGCGGTCGTTGAAGTAGTTGACGCGGATGCCCCGCTCCATGTAGCCTTCCTCCACGGGGCCGAGAATCTCCTCGCCGGAGAGCTTTTTCTTCAGCAGAGCGGCCATTTTGGGGGCGGACTTCCGCATATCGGCGGAGGAATCCTTGGTGGCGATGATATGCACGTCCTTCTTGAACATATCCGCGCCGGGGTTCTCCTCGTACATACCGGTGACCGCGGGGATTCCCAGTTCGTCCTGCACGGCCTTGGCGATGGTGCCGCAGGCCACGCCGTAGCGACCGGCGTTGAAGGCCGGGCCGGCAATGAAACCATCGGGCTTGAAGCCGCCGATCAGCGTGAGGAGCTGGGGCACAACGCCCTTTTCGATGTTGGAGCCGAAGTAGTTGTCACCGCAGATGACGGTGGCGACGATCTCATAGCCCTCGCCCAGCGCGGTCTTCATGGCAAGACCGGGGCCGACGACGCCTTCCCTTACCTCGGGAGGGATGTCGGCCATTTCCTCGCCGCCTATGCCGGCGAAGAACTGGTTAATATAATGAACAATCCTTTTAGACATTCGTGGTATCTCCTTTCCTTCGAATGATTTCTCAGTAGCCTCTGGCGCAGAGCCTGTTGAAGCCGTTGGCGATGGTGGAGGCGATGATGATCTGAATCTCGGCGTCAAAGCCGCCGTCTGCGTCCTTGCAGCCAACCCAGCCGCCGATCTGCATCTCCACATAGTCCTGAGTGCCGATCAGTCTGTCCATGGCCGGGAAGTGAATCACCACGTTGCCGTTGCCGCAGGAGATCATGGTGTCGGCCTCATCGCACAGGTCGGCCAGAGAGTAGCTCTTGCCGTCCCGTCCGGGGAACTCGTCGGTGATGATGACCACCTTGGTGCCGTGCTGGGTGACCTTCTTGCAGTTCATCATCAGGTCGGTATCCGGGTTGCCGTAGCCCTCCTCGGTGAGCAGCGCGCCGTCCAGACCGATGTACTCGCACAGCTTGGCGGTCATGTCGGAGTGGCGCTCCTTGTCCATCAGGAACACGTTCTCGTTGGTGAGGATCACGCCCATGAAGTTCAGGGTCTTGCCGTGCTGCTTGAACAGGTCCTCAATCACCGGGTTGTGCTCGTGGTGATAGGTGGTAACCTTATCGCAGGGAGCCACGCAGTTGCCGGAGGTGATGGCCCCGTCGAAAATCTCCGTGGGGTACATCAGCGTGGGGACGATCTGCTTGGCGTCCACGCCGTAGTAGTAGGTGTCATGGAGCAGGCCCTGGCT
>CAZCDJ010000131.1:0-5101 GCA_964497655.1 uncultured Oscillospiraceae bacterium
GGCGGCGTGATGGCCTCCGGCCATGTGGGCGGCTTATCCGGCGCGTTTATCCCGGTGAGCGAGGACGCGGGCATGATCAAAGCCGCCCGGTCGGGCAGGCTGACCATTGAGAAGCTGGAGGCCATGACCTGCGTGTGCAGCGTGGGCCTTGACATGATTGCCATTCCCGGCGACACCTCCGCCGAGACCATCTCCGCCATCATCGCGGACGAGGCGGCCATCGGCGTGGTGAACAACAAGACCACCGCCGTGCGGGTGATTCCCGCGCCGGGAAAACAGGTGGGCGACACGGTGTCCTTCGGCGGACTGCTGGGCGAAGCGCCGGTGATGCCGGTGAACGCCGCCTCCCCGGCGGAATTTATCGCAAGGGGCGGACGCATCCCCGCGCCCCTCCATTCTTTGAAGAACTGAGGTCTGGGCGATGGAAAAAGCAAAACAGGATCGGCTCAGTGAGTTCACCCGTCTGGCAAAGGAGCGGGAGCTTAACCCGGAGGAGCAGGCCGAGCGTGCCGCGCTGCGGGAGGAATATCTCGCCGAGTGGCGGCGGGGCACGGAGGAGGCGCTCTCCAGCACCTATCTGGTGCACGAGGACGGCACCAGGACGAAGCTGGAAAAGAAACAGTAAATAGAGCGAAAAAATCCGCCCGGAGGAATCCGGGCGGATTTTTGTCTATGGGGTTGGAAGCGCTCTTACGCGGCAGCTGCGGCGTTGAATTCAACGACCTCCAGCATATTGTAGAGCACCTTGGCCACCTCGCAGCGGCGAACGGTGGCCTGGGGCTTGAAGCTGCCGTCGGGGTAGCCGTCAATGCCGGAGATGGCGTAGAAGTAGGCCACGTCCTTGGCGTAGTCGGCGGTGATGCTGGCGGCGTCGGTGAAGGTGACGGCGGCGCGGGTCTTAACGGTCTGCTTCAGGGTCTCGGCCACGCTCTGGATGAACTTGGCGCCGGAGGCGGCCATCAGCTCACGGGTGAGGGGCGTTGCAAGCTGCTCGTCGGTGAGGACGGTGCCCTGCTCGGCGGAGAGCCACTTGGCAGCTTCCATCCAGTTCGCGCCGGTGGTGGCCTTCTGGGGATAGTCGGCGCCCATCTGCTGACCCATGCGGTAGAGCACGGTGAAGTACTGAGCCACGTTCATGGTGTCGTTGGTGCCGTAAGCGCCGCCGGGCAGGCCCACGACCAGCTTGTTCTGGTAGGCGTAATCCACAGCGTTGTAGTACCACTCGGTCTCCGCCACGTCGGTGAAGATGTAGGAGGCCTTGTAGACAATCTTAATGCGGCTGCCCACGCTGCCGTAGTCGGCAGCGGTGACGGTGCCGTTCAGCTTGGTGGTGATGTAGTCCATGACGACCTCGTCCATCACATAGCCGGTGTCCACGTTGGAGGTGGCGTTGGCGAACACATAGTAGGTGTCGCCGCCGCCGGCGGTGAAGTTGTTGGTGGCGATGGTGTAGGTGGCGGTCTTGCTGAAGGCCTTGCCGCCCACGCTCTCAATGGTCACGCGGTTGATGGTCTTGGGCGTGGCGTAGGTGGTGCCGGGATATTTCTCGCCGGCGTCATAGGCCTTGGTGGTATCGACGGTGAACACAATGCCGCTCACCTGGGGGAAGCCGCCCACGGCGGTGGGGGTGGAGAAGGTGGAGGCCTCCAAAGCTTCCAGCAGCTCCGCGCCGGTGACCTTCACAACCGCCAGAGTGTTGCCGAAGGGAAGAACGGTGTTGATATCCTTCTTGGTGATGTCGCCGGCCTTGACGGTGGCGCGGATGCCGCCGCCGTTGGTGAGCGCGGCGTCAACGGTGATGCCGGACTTGGCGCACTGCCAGACCAGCGCGTCGGTGATCAGGTCGCCCAGGTTGGTTTCCATGTTGCGGTTGCCGGGGGCCTTGCTGCCGTTGAGGGTGACCTCGGTCTTGGCGAACACGGTGCCATACTCGGCGTCGATGGCCTTGTTGATGGCGTCGGCCTTTTCCTTCACGGCGGCGACGGTGGTCATGTCGTCGGTCACGGGAACCAGGGAGGAGGTCAGCTTGCCGGCGGCGTAGGTGACCACGCCGATGTTGGCGAAGGCGGTGCCGGTGGACACCAGCATGGTGCTGCCGGTGGCATAGTCGTTCTTCATGCCGTCAATGACGGTGTGGCTGTGTCCGTCGATGAACAGGTCGATGCCGGTGACGGAGGCCAGCAGATCGGTGGAGCGGAGGCCCTTGGACTCCTCATCCACGCCCAGATGTCCCAGGCAGATGATCAGATCGCACTTCTCGGCCTCCAGCGCCGCGACCTGCGCCTTGGCGGTGGTGACGATGTCGGAGAAGGTGACGCCCTTGATCATGGTGGGGTTGGCCTTGGTGGCGGTCTCGGGGGTGTCCAGTCCGAACACGCCGATCTTGGTGCCGTTGGGGGCGGTGAACACGGTGTTGGCCTTGAAGGCCACGGAGCCGTTATACAGCACGTTGGCCGCCACGATGGGGAACTTGGCGGTGCTCAGGTTGGTCTTGAGCTGCTCGTAGCCGTAGTCGAACTCATGGTTGCCCAGCGTGGCAACGTCGTAGCCGGCCAGATTCATCAGGTCCACGGCGTTGGCGCCCTTGCTCAGGCTGACGCTGGTGGTGCCCTGGCTGTAATCGCCGGCATCCATCAGCAGAACGTAAGCGCCCTTGGCTTCGTAGGAAGCCTTCAGAGCGGCGATCTTGGCATAGCCGGTGATCGCGCCGTGCACGTCGTTGGTGTGCAGAATGACGACCTGTCCGGCCATTTCGCCGGCGGTGGTATCTGCCGCGAAGGCGGTGCCGCAGAGAGCAAAGACCAGGACGAACGCGAGAAGCAGAGATAAAAGCTTTGTACCTTTCTTCATGTCTATCCTCCTAAGTTTTTTTTCCGGGGCCGTAATTGCAGTACTATTATACATCAGATTTTCCTTTAAGGGAACTGCTTTTCCCACAAAATTAGCGGGCGGACTTTCGTCCGCCCGCCGTGTACAAGGGGATCTACCGCAGCAGCAGGGGCTGCACCTGACGCCCCTCCAGCGCCGCCGCCACCGCGTCCTCGATTCTGGAGAAATCCGCCGCCAGCGAGTTGGGCTTTCCCTCCGGATCATCCTGCCCGAAGGGCACGAAGAAATAATTCTTCCGGTTGAGCAGCTCCGCAATGGCCGGCGCCGAGCCGCTGAGGGCGTCGTTGGTGGACATGGCAATCACCACCGGGCGTCCGTTGCGAAGATGGGCCTTGGCCGCCATGGTCACTGCGGTGTCGGTGATGCCCCGGGCCAGCTTGCCCAGAGTGTTGCCCGTGCAGGGGGCGATCACCAGCACGTCGAACAGCTTGCCGGGGCCCACCCGCTCCGCGCCGGTGATGGTGCGGATGACCTCCTTGCCGGTGGTGGCCTCCAGCCGGGCGATAAAATCCGCCGCCTTGCCGAAGCGGCTGTCGGTGTCCGCCGCCGTCTCGCTCATCAGGGCGGTCAGGTCGCATTCCCGGCTCAGCCGCTCCGCTGCCGAGAGCACCTTTTCGTATGTACAGTACGAGCCGCGCAGAGCCAGCCCGAGCTTCAAGCCTTCCTTCATTCCCGTTCCCCCAAAATGTTGTATACCGCCTCGCGGATGGCCGCGGCGGCGGTCTCCGGCGCCCATTTTCCGGGCAGCCCCTGCGCCCATAGCGTCCGCAGCCCCAGCACCCGGGCCGCCTCCTGATCCACCCCGCCGGGACGGGAGGCCAGATCCACCACCAGCGCCCCCCCGGGCAGCTCCGAGAGCAGCTGCATCCCCAGAATCCGCGCCGGAACGGTGTTCACCACAATGTCCACGTCGTCCAGGCAGCCGCCCAGCGCCCGGGTGTCCAGCGGAGTGAAGCCCTCGGCCGCAATCCACGCCAGATCCCCCGCGTTCCGGGCCGAGACCAGTACCTCAGCCCCCAGCGCCCGCAGCCGGGGCGCCAGAGCCTTGCCGATATGCCCCCAGCCGATGAGCAGGATTCGACGGCCCCAGATGGTCTCCGCCGTCTCCTTCAGCAGCACGCCGATGGCCCCCTCCGCCGTGGCCACGGCGTTTTGCACCAGCAGCTCCTCCCGGGCGTAGTAGTCGTAAAGCTCCGCCGAGCTGCTGCGCGCCAGCGAGCGGGTGTCCGCGTCCGGCATCCCGGCGCACACCGGCGTGCCGGGGCTGAGCGAGCCGAATACCTCCCCCAGACAGTGGGCCTCCGTGGACAGGGGAGCGTTCAGATACCCCCGTTTCACCGACACCGGCAGCGGCAAGATCACGCAGTCCGCGCCCCTTGTGGCCTCCGCCGCGCCCTCCGAGTGTTCAATTTGGTTGGGTAGCACTGCCACCTCCAGCGCGAACACCCGCACCTCATGCCCGTCCCGCGCAAGCTGGGAGGCCAGCCGGGATTGTCTTTCGTCACCGCCCATAACCGCAAAAACCATGACACCGCTCCTTTCTCTCCATCTTATGCGTGGAACGCCAGCTGGTGATTGCGCGGCGGGGCGGTTTGGGTTATACTGTGAAAAAAGACAGCGGAGGGAAACCCTATGAGCTACGCCGACGAAATTTTTATTCGCAATTGCAGGGACATTCTGGAGAACGGCTTCTGGGACACGGAGCAGGACGTGCGCCCCCACTGGGAGGACGGCGAGATCGCCCACACGGTGAAGCGCTTCGGAATCGTGAACCGCTACGACCTGCGGGGGGAGTTCCCCATCCTCACCATCCGGCGCACCTTCTGGAAAAGCGCGGTGGACGAGCTGCTGTGGATCTGGCAGAAGAAGTCCAACAATATAAACGAGCTGGGCAGCCATGTGTGGGATCAGTGGGCGGACGAGACCGGCTCCATCGGCAAGGCCTACGGCTATCAGCTGGGGGTGAAGCACCAGTACCCGGAGGGGGAGTTCGATCAGGTGGACCGGGTGCTCTTTGATCTGAAGCACAACCCCGCCTCCCGGCGCATTATGACCAATATCTATAATTTCGCCGATCTGCACGAGATGGCCCTCTATCCCTGCGCCTACTCCATGACCTTCAACGTGACGGGCAACACCCTGAACGCCATTTTGAACCAGCGCTCCCAGGATATGCTGGCGGCCAACAACTGGAACGTGTGCCAGTACGCGG
>CAZCDJ010000132.1:0-4832 GCA_964497655.1 uncultured Oscillospiraceae bacterium
AACATCGACGAGGTCATCCACATCATCCGCAGCGCCTATGACGACGCCAAGGAGCGCCTGATGACCCGCTTCGGGCTGGACGACGTGCAGGCTCAGGCCATCCTGGATATGCGCCTGAAGGCCTTGCAGGGTCTTGACCGGGAGAAGCTGGAAAACGAGTACAAGGAGCTGGAGGCCCGCATCGCCTACTATAACGAGCTGCTGGCAGACCCGGAGAAAATCAAGGGCGTGCTGAAGGGCGAGCTTACCGCGCTGCGGGATAAATACGGCGACGCGCGCCGCACCCTCATCGAAGATGTGGAGGACGACATCGACATTGAGGATCTGATCGAGGAGGAGGAGTGCGTCTACACCCTCACCCACGGCGGCTACATCAAGCGCATCCCCGCCAGCGAGTACCGGGCTCAGGGTCGCGGCGGCCGCGGCGTGAAGGCCATGACCACCCGGGAGGAGGACTATGTGGAGACCGTGTTCACCGCCTCCACCCACGATTTCATCGCCTTCTTCACCGATAAGGGACGGGCCTACCGGAAGAAGGGCTACCTGATTCCCGAGGCGGGCAGAAGCGCCCGGGGCACCAATATTATCAACGTGATCGCCACCGAGCCGGGCGAGCGCGTCACCGCCATGATCCACACCCGGGAGCTGTGCGACGAGCACTATCTGGTGATGGTCACGAGAAACGGCACCGTGAAGCGCCTGGCCACCAGCGCGCTGAAAAATATCCGCAACAACGGCATCCGCGCCCTGAGTCTGGACGAGGGCGACGAGCTGATTTCCGTGCGGGAGACCGACGGCGAGCAGAATATCCTCATCTCCACCCACGAGGGCATGGCCATCTGCTTTAACGAGAACGATGTGCGGCCCATGGGACGGGACGCCACCGGCGTGCGGGGCATCCGCCTGCGGGAGGGGGACTATGTGGTCAGCGCCGTGCGGGCCTACCCCGGCGCCAAGCTGCTGTCCGTCACCGAAAACGGCTACGGCAAGCGCACCGCGGTGGAGGAATATCTTCGCGGCGGCGACGACGCCTCCCCCCAGAAGCGGGGCGGCATGGGTCTAAAGAGCTACAACTGCACCGATAAGACGGGCTATGTTGCCGACGCCAAGGTGGTGGACGACGCGGACGACGTGCTGGTTATCTCTGACGACGCCACCATCATCCGCATGGACGCGGACACCATCTCCACCCTTTCCCGGTCCACCCAGGGCGTGCGCGTGATGAAGCCCACCGAGGGCGCCAAGGTCATCTCCATCGCCCGCACCGCCAAGGACGAGGACGAGGTTCCCCCCGAGGAATAAAACCCCGGGGATAGCCCCAAAACGTCTGTCATCCTGAGGGCTTTCTGTCATCCTGAGGGCTTTCTGTCATCCTGAGCGACAGCGAAGGATCTTCCCCCCCGCATATGCCGAGGACAAAGATTCTTCGTCGCTGCGCTCCTCAGAATGACAAAACTGCGCCCGTAGGGGCGAACTGTGTTCGCCCGCGTACCACAATACCAACATCATCGGAGAAGCCATGAAACAAGTGACCATCTACACGGACGGGGCCTGCTCCGGCAACCCCGGCCCGGGGGGCTGGGGGGCGGTGCTGCGCTGCAACGGCGCGGAAAAAGAGCTTTCCGGCGGCGAGCCCCACACCACCAATAACCGCATGGAGCTGCAGGGCGTGATCTCCGCCCTCTCCGCGCTGAAAGAGCCCTGCGACGTGGAGCTTTATAGCGACTCCAAGTATGTGATCGACGCGCTTTCCAAGGGCTGGGCGCTGGGCTGGCGGAAAAAAGGCTGGGTCAAGTCCGACAAAAAGCCCGCCCTCAACGCCGACCTATGGGAGTCCCTGCTAAAACTGACGGAGGAACATCGTATGACCTATCACTGGGTAAAGGGCCATGCCGACAACGACTACAACAACCGCTGCGACACGCTTGCCGTGCAGCAGAGGGATAAATACGCCTGAACAGCAACCGGGTACAGGCCACCGTAACCGGTGGCCGGCGAAGCGTGCCCGGAAAAACCCGCCCACGAAACGGGCACTATCACCCTTAAGGAGAGCTTTCATTGAGCCAAACGACTGAAAAACTGAAAAAGTCCGACATTTCGGTGTTCTTTTCCTACTTTAAGCCACATCGGGGGATGTTCGCGCTGGACATGAGCTGCGCCGTGCTGGTGGCGCTCATCGACCTGTGCTTTCCCTTTGTCTCCCGCCTGTCCATGCAGACGCTACTGCCCCAGAAGCTGTACACCACCTTCTTCCTCATCATGGGCCTCATCATCGCCGCCTATGTGCTGAAGGCCGTGCTGTACTACGTTATCACGGTGGTTGGGCATCGCATGGGGCTCTATGTGGAGGCGGATATGCGCTCCGACGTGTTTGGGCATATGCAGCAGCTCTCCTTCTCCTACTTTGATAAAAACCGCACCGGCGCGCTGATGAGCCGCATCACAAACGACCTGTTTGACATCACGGAGCTGGCCCACCACGGGCCGGAGGACATTGTCATCAGCGTGCTCACCATCGGCGGCGCGCTTGTGGTGATGTTCACCATTGAGTGGCGGCTGGCGCTGGTGATCAGCGTGCTCATCCCGGTATTCATCTTCTACACCCTGTCCCAGCGGGTGCGGATGAAAACCACCGGCTACGAGGTGAAGAAAAAAACCGCCGAGATCAACGCCTCCATCGAAAGCGGCATCTCCGGCATCCGCACCGCCAAGGCCTTTGCCAACGAGGAGGCCGAGTGCGAGAAATTTGCGGACACCAACGAGCGCTACAAGGCCGCCAAGGTGGACTACTACAAGGCCATGGGCCGCTTCATGTCCGGCATGGAATTTTCCCTGGGCGTGATGCAGGTGGCGGTGATCGCCGTGGGCGGCGCCCTTATCATGCGGGGCAAAATGGACTACATAGATTTGATTACCTTTACGCTGTATGTCTCCACCTTTGTCACCCCTTTGCGGAAGCTGGCCAATTTCAGCGAGGTCTATGTGCAGGGCACAGTGGGCTTCAACCGCTTCCTGGAGCTGATGCGTACCGAGCCGTCCATTCAGGACGCGCCGGACGCGGAGGAGCTGGGCAAGATACAGGGGGACATTGTGTATGACCATGTCACCTTTGCCTACGACGGAGCGGCGGAGCCGGTGCTGCGGGACGTATCCCTGCACGTCACCCCGGGCGAGTGCCTGGCGGTGGTGGGCAGAAGCGGCGGCGGCAAGACCACCCTCTGCCAGCTGCTGCCCCGGTTCTACGACGTAACGGACGGCAGCGTCCGGGTGGACGGGCGGGACGTGCGCGCCGTCACCCAGGAATCCCTGCGGCGCAGCATCGGCATCATCCAGCAGGAGGTGTTCATGTTCGCCGGCACCATCCGGGAAAACATCCGCTACGGTCGGCCCGACGCCACCGACGCGGAGGTGGTGGCCGCCGCCGTGCGGGCGGAAATCCACGGCGAGATCATGGAAATGCCCGACGGCTACGACTCCTTTGTGGGCGAGCGGGGCGTGATGCTCTCCGGCGGACAGAAGCAGCGCATTTCCATCGCAAGAGTTTTTTTGAAGAACCCGCCGGTGCTCGTGCTGGATGAGGCCACCTCGGCGCTGGACAGCGTCACCGAGTCTCATATCCAGTCCGCGCTGGACGCTCTGGCAAAGGGCCGTACCAGCATTATCATTGCCCACCGGCTTTCCACCATCCACAGCGCAGACCGAATCGCCGTAGTGGAAAACGCGCAAATCGCGGAGCTTGGCAGCCACGGGGAGCTGATGGCGCGGGGCGGGGTCTACGCCGGACTTTACAACGCACAAAAATTTACGGAGGATTAAAATGACCTATTCTTTCAAGAAAGGCGGGCATAACGACCTGCACAGAATATTCCCCATGCTGGAATTTGAATTTCGTGACTACGAGCGGATGGGTGAGCTGCGGCTGCACCAGGCAATTTTGCGCGGCAGCGCGGAGCTGCTGCTGCTGCGGGATGAGGCGGACGTGGAAAACGGCTTCATCATTACCTACTGCGAGTCCATCTACGGCTATGTGCTGGCGGCATATATGCTGGTTTACCCCACCTTCCGGGGAGAGGGCGCCTCTCACGCCTGCCTGGATCTTCTGAAGGAGCGGTACGCGGACACCCAGGGCGTTTTCCTGGAGGTCAGCGACGATCCGGAGATGGCCAAGGCCGTGGTGCTGCACGACTATTACGCCCGGGAGGGCTGGCAGGATGTGGACGCGGGCTACCGCGCCGGCGGCGAGCCG
The DNA here is from genome assembly GCA_964497655.1 of uncultured Oscillospiraceae bacterium. Classification (GTDB taxonomy): domain Bacteria; phylum Bacillota; class Clostridia; order Oscillospirales; family Oscillospiraceae; genus Scatomorpha. The sequence goes on from CAZCDJ010000132.1 coordinate 4,247, forward strand.
GGAATCCTGATGCACCTGCCCGTGAACGGGCCGGAGGAAATGCCCGTGCCCGTGGCCAAGCGCATCGTCACCGAGATCTATTCCCACGTTGTCCCCGAGAAGGATGTGGGAGACTATATCAGCTTTGATAAGTAAAAACGCAAAAAACCAGCCGACCGGAATTTTTTCCGGTCGGCTGGTTTCGTTTCGCACCCCCCGTAGGGGCGAACTGTGTTCGCCCGCGTACTTGCATCCCCGCGCCTCGCACCCCCGTAGGGGCGAACTGTGTTCGCCCGCGTACTTGCCCCTCGCGGTTTCGTCGCCCCTGTCATCCTGAGGAGCTTTGCTCCGAAGGATCTTGTCTTTTCCCGACGAGGGAAAGATCCTTCGCTGCGCTCAGGATGACAGACGTTAGGGTCGGGTGCGTGTTGGGTCGCTGCGCCGGCTGTCCCGCTGGCGGTTCGCACCCCCGTAGGGGCGAACTGCGTTCGCCCGCGTATTTGCGTCCCCGCGCCTTTGCGTCTCCTCGCCGGTTCTTCTCCTTAAAAAATTCCGGTGATATTGCCGTCGTCGTCCACGTCGATGCTCTCGGCGGCGGGGACGGGGG
>CAZCDJ010000133.1:0-4812 GCA_964497655.1 uncultured Oscillospiraceae bacterium
GCCGGGGGTGAACACGAACACCTCGTCGGAGAACATATCAATCTTCAGATCGTGGACAAACTCGGTGGCGTCCGTCTCCTGCTGGGCCTCCAGCAGTCGGCGCACCCAGGCGAACTTCTCCTCGTCCCCGTCCTTCACGCCCCGCTCCCCGGACTTGTACTTCCAGTGGGCGGCCACGCCGTACTCGGCGGTCATGTGCATATCCCAGGTGCGAATCTGCACCTCAAAGGGGATGCCCTCGCTGCCGATCACGGTGGTGTGCACGCTCTGGTAGCCGTTGGGCTTGGGGGTGGACACATAGTCCTTGAATCGGCCGGGCACGGGCTTGTACATATCGTGGATGAGCCCCAGCGCGTTGTAGCAGTCCGGGATGTCGTCCACAATCACCCGGAAGGCGCACAGGTCGAAAATCCCGTTGATGTCCAGCTGCTGGGCGAACATTTTCCGGTAGATGGAGTAGATGTGCTTGATGCGCCCGTAGACGGTGGCGTTGATGCCCTCCTCGTCCATGCGGGCCTTAATCTGCTTCTCCATCCGGTCCATGAAGTCCGTCAGGGTCTCCATGCGGCGGCTGAGCGCCTCGGTAATCTGGCGATAGCCCTCCCGGTCCAGATAGAGCAGGGAGAGATCCTCCAGCTCCCACTTGATGCGCTGCATTCCCAGCCGGTGGGCAATGGGCGCGTAGATCTCCATGGTCTCCGCGCTTTTGATCAGCTGCTTTTCCGCGGTCTGGTAGTCCATGGTACGCATATTGTGCAGCCGGTCGGCGATTTTAATGAGAATCACCCGGATGTCCTTGGCCATGGCGATGAGCATTTTGCGAAGGTTCTCCGCCTGCTCCTCCTCGTGGCTGGTGTACTGCACCCGGGTCAGCTTGGTGACGCCCTCCACAATGTCCGCCACCACGCTGCCGAACTGCTTCTTCACATCGTCATAGGTGAGGGCCGTATCCTCAATCACGTCATGGAGCAGGGCGGCAATCACGCTGTCCTCGTCCAGTCCCTGTTCCACGATGATCTCCGCCGTGGCCAGACAGTGGGTCACATAGGGCGTGCCGTCCCTGCGCTTCTGCCCCATGTGGGCGGCCTTGGCGCACTCATAGGCGGCGCGAACCCGTCCGGTGTCCATTTGAATGCTGCCGGAGGCGATCTTGGCCTCCAGCGCGTCGTACAGCGCATCCGGGTCAATCACCCGCATGGCCGGTATGTTTTCGTCCGCCATTTCCCGCCCTCCTTTCAGAGCATCGCGGCGCTCTCGCGCAGCTTTTTCAGCACCTGGCTGCTGTCCAGATCGGCCTTAGCCGCGCCGGGCAGCGCATGGGCGCAAAAGATATCGTTCTCTCCCGTCAGCTCAACGAGCCCCGTGTCCTCCATCACCCGCAGGCACATCATGGCACGGGCGGGGCGCATCCCCTGCGGGGCCCAGTCGCAGGCGCGAAGGCTGCCGCCAAGGCTGCCGCCCTGCTGCTCCAGCATCCGCCACACCCGCACAAAATCCCCTCGGTCGGGGCACAGCTGGGCGCACTCCCAGGGCGGGGGGCACTCCCCTCGCAGCAGGCTGCCGCACAGCGCGCCGTCGCAGCTTTTCCGCAGGTCTGTGATGAGCAGCTGCAGGCTGCGCCGGGAGCGGAACTCGTTCACCTGGGGGTAGAAGGCCGCGTCCACCGCGTCCCCCTCCCGGAGCCCCAGCTCCTCCTCGGTACGGGCAAACAGCACACACTCAAAGCGCCGCTCCCCCTTGCACAGGGTCAGTCGCAGGTGCTTGCCGCCGCCGATGGGGGTAAGGCGCTCCAGCTCCGCGCCGGTGACGCACAGGGTGGGGCGGGCGTTGCCGCTGCCAAAGGGCTCCAGCTGCTCCAGCGCCTCCGCGCCCTCCAGGGTGAGCATATCCGGGTCTTCAATGCGAAGGTCGCAGCGGAGAGCCGCGCCGTGGGGCGCGGGGTTTTCCTCATAGTATGCCGCGATGGCGGCGCGAAAATCCTCCACCCGCTCCCGGCGGATGGTGAGCCCCGCAGCCAGCGCGTGACCGCCAAAGCCCTCCAGACAGTCGCTGCAGGCACTGAGCGCGTCAAACAGATTGAAGCCGCCGCAGCTGCGGCAGCTGCCCTTGCCCATGTCGCCGTCCAGACAGATCATCACGGCGGGCAGGGAGTATTCCTCGCTGAGCTTGCTGGCGGCAATGCCGATCACGCCCTGATGCCAGCCCTCCCGGGCCAGCACGATGGGGGCTGCGGGCGGCTGGGCGCTGAGCATCCCCCGGGCGTCCTCCCAGATGCTCTGCTCCAGCTCCTGCCGCTCCCGGTTCAAACGGCACAGCTCCTCCGCCAGCGTCTCCGCCTGTATTTCGTCGTCAGTCATCAGCAGCTGCACCGCCACATCGGCCCGACCCAGCCGGCCCGCGGCGTTCAGCCGGGGGGCCAGGGTGAAGCCCACGGTGGAGGCGGTGAGCCGCCGGTCGGCCGCGCCGCTGCAGGAGAGCAGGACAGCAATGCCCGGCCGGGGCGCGGCGCTCATGGCGGCCAGACCCCGCTTCACCAGATAGCGGTTTTCCCCGGTGAGGGGCATCACGTCCGCCACGGTGCCGGTGGCCACCAGATCGGCATAGCGCTCCAGCAGGCGCTCCGCCCCGCCCTCGGCGGCGCAAAGCAGCTTGAAGGCAACGCCCACGCCGGCCAGCTCCCGGTTGGGATAGGCGCTGTCGGGGCGCTTGGGGTCCACCACGGCCACGGCCTCCGGCAGGGGGGACGCGCCGCACTCGTGGTGGTCGGTGATAACCATGTCAATGCCCAGAGAGCGGGCGTAGCTCGCCTCCTGGGCGGCGGTGATGCCGCAGTCCACGGTGACGATCAGGGAGACGCCCCGGGCGGCAATGGTGTCAATGGCGGCACAGGAGAGACCGTAGCCCTCCATCATCCGGTCGGGGATGTAGGGAAAGGCGGTGACGCCATGCTCGGTGAGCCAGAGCGTGACAAGGCACGCGGAGGTGATGCCGTCCACGTCATAATCGCCGAACACCGCCACTCGCTCGCAGTTATTCACGGCGCGGCACAGCCGCTCCGCCGCCGCGTCCATGTCCCGCAGCAGCAAAGGGTCTGGCAGCGCCTCGCTGCCCACGTCCAAAAATGCGTGTGCCAACTCCGGCGAGTCAATGCCCCGGCAGGCCAGCAAAGCGGCCAGCAGGGGCGCGTAGCCCGCCGCAACAAGACGCGATGGCGCCTCCGCGCCGTCGCGCGGGATGATCCATTCGCTGTATTTCATTCCAAGCCTCTGTTCAAAATTTAAGAATATATTATTTTAACAAAATACGGCGGAATAGTCAATGTTTCTTGACACCCACCGGTCTTTGGTGTTAAATTTTAAGGTACGCCGGTGTGGCGGAACAGGCAGACGCAAGGGACTTAAAATCCCTCGGCGGAAACGTCGTGCGGGTTCGACCCCCGCCACCGGCACCATAAAGTATGCCCAATAAGGATGCCACAGGCTGAAAAGCCTGTGGCATCGGGCTTTTTCGGGGGTCTATACCCCAAAAAACAGGGTCGTATTTCCGTGGATGCCAACAGGGTGTTTTCGGACTGAGAGGGGCTTTGAACTCATACAGATCAAGTGAATCAGGAGAAATAAAGGCAGCGCCCTTTTTGAGAGCATCTCTTTCAAAAAAGGGCGCTGCTTTTTCTAACCGCAAATAACAGAATATCACCGTTAAATGGGCGCTGGATTCAGATGGCTTTACAGGTCATCAGAAACCGGCGCCCTTTTTTGCTTCCCAAAATAAAAAGCTCCTGCAAGACCGAAAGACATCAACACACAATCACAAAAAAGGAGAAAAATGTACTATGACAAGTGATGAGATAAAAAAGGGCGCCAGCTTTTTCGCTGAGCTGACTCAGCGATTCAAGCGTGAAGAAATCGAGTGCGCCGCAGCTGAGAGCGACCGGCTCCCTGTCCTGCTTGGCGGTCAGGAGATTGGCATAGTCACGCCGGGCGGCGGGATGCGTATCCGTAAAGAGTTTATTGACGAGCCGGATGCCAGCGACCTCTATCACCAAGCTGGCGAAATTGCTGCCGAGGTGCGAGAATACATGAACCTTATGGAATCCGCTCCCCCGCTGAAAGCCTCCGGGCTGGATATGCCGTACCGACAGCTTGCCGACTTCAACGGCTATGTCCTCGGCGGCGTGGAGAGCAGCCGTGGCGTTCAGTTCACCACATGGATGTGGACATACGACAAGGAAGGCTTGACCCTCGGCCACTATTGCGGCAACGACTATGCCGCTGCCAAGGAGGATTTTGCAATTCGTTGTGGACTGGTCAGCAAACAACACTTTTTTACAGACGAGCAGCTTGTCGATATTTATTTCAATAACGATGATGTCTTGACAAACGGCACTCGTCTCAATTCCGAGGAATACAATCGCATTGTGGCAATCCAGGAACAGATTAAACAAATCCTTCCGGATATTGCGGAGCAGGATGTTTTACAGGATTACCCTAAATATGACGACGGACACAGTTTTCAGATGACGTAAGTAAAAACTAAGCAAGCGCCGGAGTTTTCAAAAAGAGAACTCCGGCGCTTTTTTGCGTTCAGGAGGGAAACGCAATGGCCTTTAGAATCATCAGCAAATCGCAGGCTCCGCAGTATGCGCCAGAGCCAGCCCCGCCGCCGGTATGCACACGCTTTGCCCGCTGCGAGGGCTGCCCCTATCCCCAGCACGGCTTCATCTGCTGGCACAGCGATGGAAGCTGTATGAAGGATCAGATCAAAAAAATTAGTGCAAAGGAGAAGAACAAATGCAATTTCAAGTAGTATTAT
>CAZCDJ010000134.1:0-4754 GCA_964497655.1 uncultured Oscillospiraceae bacterium
GATGAGCTGGCGGTGGCCATGGAGAGCCGCTGCTACCATGGCGGCGAGGGCCGCACCCGCATGAAGCAGCTCCATATGCACGGCCGGGACTGGGCCGCCCTCTTGATGGGCGCGGCGACTCTCGCCGCCGTGATCGTGATGAATGTGTACGGACTATGAGAAATATTGCTCTTAAGCTTCGATACGACGGCACCGCCTACCACGGCTGGCAGGTGCAGAAAACGGACGTTACCGTGGCGGAAACGCTGGAGACGGCGCTTTCCAAAATCTGCGGACATACCGTGAAGGTCACGGGCTGCGGACGCACCGACGCGGGCGTCCATGCCCTCAGCTACTGCGCCAACTTTCACACGGACAGCCCCATCCCCACGGATCGGCTCCCCCTGGCCGTGAACAGCCGCCTGCCGGACGATATCGCCGTGCTGGAGGCCTGCGAGGCGGCGGAGGAGTTTAACGCCATCGGCAGCTGTCTCCGCAAGGAATACGTCTACAAAATCATGAACACCCATGTCCGGGACCCGTTTTTGCAGCACCGGGCCTGCTTCTACCCCGCGCCGCTGGACGCGGAGGTGATGCGCGCCGCCGGCGCCGCCTTTGAGGGCACCCACGACTTCGCCGCCGTACGCAGCGTGGGCACCGAGACCCGCACCACCGTGCGTACCGTGTACTGGTGCCGGGCGGAGCGGCAGGGGGAGCTGATTACCGTGGCGGTCTGCGCCGACGGATTTCTCTACAACATGGTGCGCGCCATTGTGGGCACCATGGTCTACGCCTCCCACGGCAAGCTCTCGCCGGAGAGTATTCCGGCGCTGCTGGAGACACGGGACCGGAGACTCACAGGCCCCACCATGCCGCCCCAGGGACTTTATATGTCCCGGCTGTGGTACGACGGACCCGTGGGTGAAATGATGCTTCGCTGAGCGGAGGTGAGCGGTATGGCCAAGGAAAAAAAGAAAAAAACCGCCGCCGGGCGTCAGCTTTTGGCCATTGGAATCGCTCTGGCCATTCTGGTGGGCGCGGTGGCCGTGTTCCTGCTGCGGGACAAAATCGGTGCCGCGCTGGGCGGAAAAAGCGCCGAGGATGGCAGCGAGCCTTGGACCTTTGAGACGGGCTCCTCCCAATGCTTCGCGCCGGCGGGAAATGGACTTGCGGTGGCCTCCTCCACCGGGTTGCAGCTTCTAAACGGCAGCGGACAGGTGGTCTGCCGCCATGTGTGTCCGCTGAGCACTCCGGCGGTTGCCGCCTGTGACAGCTACGCGGTGGCGTGGGACATCGGCGGAGACACGCTGGTGACGGCGGACACCCAGGGCAAGAGCTCCACCCTCACGCCGGAGGGCGCTGTCATCAGCGCCACGGTGAGCAGCAGCGGCTATCTGGCCGTCACCACCGAGAAGGCCGGCTATAAGGGCATGGTCACGGTGTACGACAGCTCCTTCACCGCCGTCTACCAGTGGTACAGCGGCGAGGGCTATCCCCTCACCGCCCAGGTGTCGCCCTCCGGCACCCGGCTTATGGTGCTCACCGTCGGTGAGAGCGGGGGAGCGGTACATATCTTCGCCCTGTCCTCGGAGACGGAGAAGGCCACATTCACCGCGCCCGGCGAGCTGCTCCTTGACGCGGGCTGGCTGGCGGACGGCAGCATCTGCGCCCTTGGCGAGGAGCGGGCCGTGTTTCTGGATAAGGACGGGCAGCAGACCGGGGAATACTCCTATGAGGGCGCCTACCTGTCCCAGTATTCTCTCGCCGGGGACGGCTACGCCACTCTGGCTCTTGCCAAATACCTCAGCGGCAGCGCCTCCCTTGTGGTCACCGTGGAGCCGGACGGCAAGGTGACGGGCACGCTGACGCCGGAGAGCGAGCTGAAGGATCTGACGGCCTCCGGCCGACAGGTGGCGGCGCTGTGGAGCGACGGCGCGGCACGATATTCCCAGTCCCTGTCGCAGCAGGGGAGAACCGATCAGACGCAGGGCGCCCGGGGCGTGCTGCTGACCGCGAAGGGCGAGGCGATACTGCTGTATTCCTCCAACGCGGAAAATAAATCTATGTAAGGGGGCGCGGACATGAAACTGGCTTTGGATCTGATTTTACTGGCCATTGTGATCGTCAGCGTGTGGACAGGCTATAAAAAAGGACTAATCATGGGCATAGGCGGCATGGTGGCAATAATAGTATCTCTCTACGGGGCCTGTCTGATTTCCGCCACCTTCTCCTACGAGCTGATTCCCGCCGCCCGGCCCTTTGCCAGCGGCTATGTGGAGCATCAGGTGAACGAGGTGGTGCTGGAGAGCCTGGATCTCACCAATACCGAGCTGTCCACCGAGGATATCCTGAAAAATGATCCCGCCCTGAACCATGAATTTTGCTTCCAGTGCTTCCGCGCCATGGGCATCTATGATAATGCCGCGGAGCAGATGGCCACCGAGGCGGAGGAATATGCCCAGGCCAACGCCACGGACATCCAGTCCGCCGTGGTGGAGGTGCTGTGCCTGCGTATCACTTATGTGGCGGGGGTGGCGCTGTGCTTCCTTGTGCTGCTCATCATCCTCACCGCCATCGGAAATCTCACCAACCTCACCTTCAAAATTCCCAATATGGACGTGCTGAACGACGCGGGCGGGGCCATTATGGGTCTGATCAGAGGAATAACCTTCTGCGTTTTGCTGTGTTGGGCGCTTCGATTTGCGGGCATACTGATTGGCAGCGACACGCTGGAGCGTTCCGCACTGGCCAAATTTTTCATCGCCATCGACTTCATCACCAAGGGCGTGGGCATCTAAGGCCCCGTACGGCAGAAAAAAATGAACATTCTGTCAATTCCGCGGCGCGGGTGTTGACAACGGCGTGACCCGGTGATAGATTAGCACTCGAATAATATGAGTGCTAATCTGCTTTTTCGGATATAAGGAGATATACCATGCAGCCTACGCTTTGCTCCCGCTGCCACAAAAACGTGGCGGTCATTTTCATCACAAGACTTGAGAACGGCGAATCGATAAACGAGGGGCTGTGCCTTAAGTGCGCCCGCGAGCTCCACATCAAGCCCGTGGACGACGTGATTAACAAGATGGGCCTCAGTGACGACGAGCTGGACGGCCTTTCCAATGAGATGCTGGAGGCACTGAACGGTGCCGAAGGCCTTTTGAACATCGAAAACAGCGACAGTGACAGCGATGATGACGGCAAAACCGCCACCTTCCCCTTCCTGAACCGTCTGTTTGGCGCGGGCAATTCCCAGCCCCAGCAGCAGGACTCCTTCGACCAGCCGGAGCTGCCGGAGCGGGATCGCTCCCAGCAGGGACAGGGGGAGGAGCGCGCCCAAAACGGCGGGGGGAAGACCAAGCGCAAGTTCCTGGATAACTACTGCATCGACCTGACGGAGCGGGCCCGGGCGGGCAAGCTGGACGCCATGATCGGCAGAGGGCAGGAGCTGGAGCGGGTCATCCAGATTTTGAACCGCCGGCAGAAGAACAACCCCTGCCTGATCGGCGAGCCCGGCGTGGGCAAAACCGCCATCGCCGAGGGGCTGGCCCAGCGCATCGCCGCCGGCGACGTGCCCTACAAGCTGCGGGACAAGGAGGTCTATCTGCTGGATCTCACCGCGCTGGTGGCGGGCACCCAGTTCCGGGGCCAGTTCGAATCCCGCATGAAGGGGCTCATCGAGGAGATTAAAAAGACCGGGAACGTGATTCTCGTCATTGACGAGGTGCACAATATTGTGGGCGCGGGGGACGCGGAGGGCAGCATGAACGCCGCCAACATCTTAAAGCCCGCCCTCTCCCGGGGCGAGATTCAGGTGATTGGCGCCACCACCTTCACGGAGTACCGCAAGCACATCGAGAAGGACGCGGCCTTAGAGCGCAGGTTCCAGCCCGTCACCGTGGCGGAGCCGTCCATCGACGACAGCGTGAAAATTCTGGAGGGCATCGCCCACTACTATGAGGAGTGCCACAAGGTACGCATCCCGCCGGAGATGTGCCGGGAGGCCGTGGTGCTCTCCGAGCGCTATATCACCGACCGCTTCCTGCCCGACAAGGCCATCGACCTCATTGACGAGGCCTGCAGCGAGGTGAACCTGAAGGACAAGGCGCTGGAGCGCATTGACGCGGCCGAGAAGGAGATTGCCGACCTGAACAAGGAGCGGGAGCTGCTGCTGGCAGACAGTCAAAACGAGCACTATGAGCGTCTGGCCGTCATCCGCACGCTGGTGATGCAGCTCACCGACGAGGTGAACGTGCTGCGCGCCAAGACGCCCACCCTGACCCGGGAGAGCCTGGCCCGGGTCATTGAGCTGTGGACAAAAATTCCCGCCAGCAACATCACCGCCGACGAGTTCGACCGGCTGGCCGGCCTTGCTGACCGGCTTCGCGGGCACGTTGTGGGGCAGGAGCAGGCCATTGACGCGGTGTGCGCCGCCATCAAGCGCTCCCGTGTGGGACTGCAGGCCAAGCGCAAGCCCGTGTCCTTCATCTTCGTGGGCGGCACCGGCGTGGGCAAGACTGAGCTGGTGAAACGGCTGGCCGAGGATTTGTTCAACTCCCCGGAGAGCCTCATCCGTCTGGATATGTCCGAGTTCATGGAGAAATTCTCCGTCTCCCGGCTCATCGGCTCGCCCCCGGGCTATGTGGGCTATGACGAGGCGGGACAGCTCACCGAAAAAATCCGCCGCAAGCCGTACAGCGTGGTGCTGTTCGACGAGATTGAGAAGGCCCACCCGGATGTGATGAACATCCTGCTGCAAATTCTGGACGACGGCC
>CAZCDJ010000135.1:0-4721 GCA_964497655.1 uncultured Oscillospiraceae bacterium
CCTTGATGGCCCGGGCGCGGATGCGGCGCACCTCCTCGGTGTTGCCGATGCCCTCAATATGGTCGTCCGCGCCGAACTCCAGATAGATGGAATCCGCGTAGTCAATGGTCTGCTGGGCCAGCTCATCGCCGATGAGCATGGGCAGGTCGCCGCCCACCTCGCAGGAGAGGGACAGCTTGCCGTCGGAAAAGGCGCCCGCGCCGCTGAAGCCGGTGGTGATATGGCAGCTGGGCCGGCAGTTCATGCACCGCCCGGTTTTGCTCTTGGGGCAGGAGCGATGCTCCAGCGCCTTGCCCTTTTCCACCATGATGATCTTTTTTTTGCTGCCGCGGCGGATCATCTCAAGCGCGGTGAAAATGCCGGCAGGGCCGGCTCCGATAATGACAACATCTGCGTTCATTGATTCCCTCCACGAGATTCGGTAAAACCGATATTTGCACAGCAAAATGTGGGGGCCCTACTGGACTCCCACACTTTTTGGAGCGGCCGACGAGGCTCGAACTCGCTACCTCCACCTTGGCAAGGTGGCGCTCTACCAGATGAGCTACGGCCGCAACGCACGTCCGTTATTGTACCATGTTTTCGCCGCTTGTCAAGCCCGTTTTTTTATTTTATCCCTTCACCAGCGAGCGGTAGGTAAGCGTGCCCTCGCAGGCGGGATACAGCTCCGTGTCCCACCAGTAGCTGCCCCACATCAGGCTGTCGCTGAGCAAAAAGGTGTTGCCCAGCCCCAGACTCATGGCCCGGGACAAATCCACATGGTAGTAGGCGCCGTTGATGCCGATGATGTTCCAGAAATGCTCCTCCTTATCCAGCCGTCCCTCCACCACACGGCAGCTGACCCCGGCGGTGCGGCACACGGCGGCGTAGGCCATGGCCATACCCTCGCTGTCGGCTCTGCCGTCCACCAGCGCGGCATAGGCGGTGGCTCCCCCCTCCGGGTCGGATTCACAGCGGGTAATGAGGGCGGAGGCGCATTGGAGGGCAATATACTCCCCCAGCTCCGTGGTGACCGCTCCCGCCAGCTCCTCCGCCTGCGCCGTGACCTGCTGACGCATGGGCAGCAGCTTTTCCCGCTCCCCGCCGTAGTCGATTTCAAACTCATAAATCTTCTGCACACCGCTGCCGGAATAGACGTTCACCGTCGCCACCGGGCGGTAGGGACACTGGAGCGGCTCCTCCCGGCAGATCTGCTCCACAAAGGCCGCCGCGTCCCGCTCGTTGGCGGAGGCGGCGTTGACCATGATGACCACCGGGCTTTTCAGCTCGGACATGGCGGTTTTCAGCTTGGCGTACAGATCGGTGGTGGTGGAGCAGCGAAGCATACTCTCCGTCTCCTGGGCCGTGCGCTTATAGGAGACATAGATTCGCGCCTCGTAGTAGGACACGATGCGGTCCAGATCATAGGAAATGTAGTCCACACAGTAGGAGCCCAGCGCGGTGCTGGTGCTGACCTCCTTGCAGGCGGCGGCAATGTCGTCGTTAATGGAGCCGTTATAGCGGCGGAAGTCCAGCGTACCGCTCTCCGCGTGGGCGGAGACAAGGCCGGAGATGGCCACCTTCAGGCCGAAATAGTTCTTAATCTCGGACGCGCCGTCGCCGGAGACGCCGCTCTCCGTGTCCGTATCCTGATAGTCGGCGGCGGAGAAGTACTCCTTCTCAAAAACGGAGGCGCAGCCGCACAGCGACACCAGCAGCATCGCGGCGACCAAGAGCATCATAAGCCTTTTCACGGCTGCGCCTCCTCTTTTCTCAGTAACCCAGTTCCTCGTTGATGAGCACCACTTCCAGCTCGCCGATGCCGTTGGACTTCTCCCACAGCACGCTGAGCCCCCGGCAGATGCGGGCGGGGCTGGAGCAGTCGTAGCAGCGGAGATCCCCCTTCACGCAGGGCGTATCCACATTGAAGCGCCGGGCGTTCAGCGGGGCGGCGATGTTCCGGGCCCGCCAAAGGGCCCGCTCAAAGTCCGGCTCCACCTTGTTCACGCCGGCGAGAATGAATACCTTCTTCTTCCCGTACATGGTGGCGGCCACACGGTTGCAGTTGCCGTCTATGTTCACAATCTCGCCGGTCTCGGCAATGCCGTTGGCGCTGCAGATGTACACGTCAGCCCTTGCTGCCCGGGCGCGCGCCTCGTTGGGCTCCTGCTTCCAGTGCCATGCCACGTCGTTGTTCACCATAAGCTTCTCGTACAGGCCCAGGGAATCCACGGTGCGGCTGCCGCCGATGCCGATGGTCGCGCCGCTGAGCTGCCCCGCAACGTAGTCCGCCGCCTCCGCGCCGGTCTCGAAATAACGGAAGCCAAAGCCGCGCCTGGTCAGGTTCTTCTTCAGGTTCTCAATGTCCATGTTTGCTCCTTTCGATTCTCAGTAATCTGAAATATCTCCGAATCCGTTGCCGAATACATCCTTAGCGTCGGTGACGATGCAGAAGGCCTTGGGGTCAATGGACCGCACCAGTCGGCGCACATCGGTAATCTGCTGCTTCTTGATGACGCACAGCAGCACCTGCTTTTCCTCGCCGGTGTAGGCTCCCGCCCCGTGGAGCAGGGTGACGCCCCGGTGGAGCTGACGGGTGATCTCCCCCTTCAGCTGGTCGTACCTGTCACTGATGATATAACACACCTTGCTGATGCCCACGCCGTAGAGCACCGTGTCCACCACCTTGGAGACAATGAACATGGCGATCATGGAATACATGGCGCCCTCAAACTTGTCGAACACCAGGGCGAAGGTGGCAATCACCACCACGTCCAGCACCAGAATGATGGTGCCGAAGTTTACATAGGGCATCCGCGCCCGCACAAACTTGGCCATAATGTCCACGCCGCCGGTGGTGGCGCCGGCCAGATACACAAGCCCCAGCCCCAGCCCCTTGATGCCGCCGCCGTAGATACACGCCAGCAGCAGGTTGCGGGTGGCGACAATGTGGAACACGGCAAACAGGTCCACCATCACGGCGGACAGGAGCATCCCCACCAGAGAGCCCACCATGAAATGGACGCCAAAGCGCCTCCAGGAGATGGCGAACAGCGGGATGTTCATGGCAATAATCATCACGCCCACCGGCCAGCCGGTGAGGTAGTTGACAATCATGGCGATGCCGGTGATGCCGCCGGAAATAATATCGTTGGGGTACATGAAAAACTGGAAGCTGACGGCATAGAGCGCGCAGCCCAGCACAATGAGCACATATTCCTTAAAGATCTCCGTGGCGCTCCGTTTTGGCAAGGGTCATTCCTCCTCTATGAGAGAAAGCTGCTTCTCCCCCCTGTCCTCGTCCCGGAGCAGGGCCCCGGCGGCGGGCAGGGATCTGACGCGATATCGCGAGAGGTTTTTGATTTTGGTCTCCCCCAGCGGCGCGGCCGCCTTCAGGGAATATTTCGGCTTGAAGCTCATCACCGCCACGCCCTGGGTGCTGCGGGAGGTTTTGGTGGCAAGCAGCGAGCTGTTGAATACGATGGCGCGCCCCTCGGTGGAGGTAAGGGCAATCTCCCCCTCCCCGTCCAGCACCAGCAGCGCCGCAAGGGGCGACTTGTCGCTGTACGCGTTCACCAGCTTCTTCCGGTTGGTCTTGGTCTCGTACACGTCCAGCGGCAGGCGGGCGGCCTTGCCGTTTTGGAAGAACAGCAGCAGCTGCCGCCGGTAATCCCCCGGCTCCACCACGGCGAACACGCACTCCCCCTCGTCCATGCCCAGATGGGAGGGCAGGTAGACGCCCAGCTGGGAGGCCTTCATATCCTCGAAGTCGCTGAGCCTGGCCTTGTAGACCTGCTGCCGGTCGGTGAACACCAGAATCTCACCCCGGTTGGTGGTCTCAAAGCCGCTCAGGGGCCCGTCCCCGTCCTTATATTTCTGCTCAGAGGCCATACGCAGGCTCTGGGGCGTAATCTTTTTGAAGTAGCCCTCCCGGGAGACAAACACGGAAACGGGATAGTCCTCCGCCCCGTCATCCTCAGGCACGTCCTCAAGCTCGTCGGCGTAGACAATCCCGCTGCGCCGGGGCGAGGGGTACTGCTTGATGACCCGCTCCAGCTCACGGATGATGATATTCTGAATCTTGCGCCGACTCCCAAGGGTGGACTCCAGCTCCCCGATGTCCTTCTCCAGCGCCTCCGTCTCGGCGGTGCGCTTGACAATATACTCCCGGTTGATGTTGCGGAGCTTAATCTCCGCCACGAACTCGGCCTGCACGCGGTCAATGCCGAAGCCGGCCATCAGGTTAGGCACTACGTCCGCTTCCCGCTCGGTATTGCGGATGATGGCGATGGCCCGGTCAATATCCAGCAGGATTTTTTCAAGACCCTGCAGCAGATGCAGCTTGTCCCGCTTTTTGGTAAGGTCGAAGTACACCCGGCGCTTCACGCCGTCCATACGCCAGGCCGTCCACTCCGCAAGCAGCTCCCCCACGCCCATCACCCGGGGATTGCCGCCGATGAGCACGTTGAAGTTGCAGGCAAAGCTGTCCATCAGCGGGGTAGAGCGAAAGAGCTTTGCCATCAGCTTGTCCGGGTCAACTCCCCGCTTCAGGTCGATGGTGAGCTTCAAGCCGCCCAGATCGGTCTCATCCCGCATATCGGAGATTTCCTTGATCTTGCCGGCCTTAATGAGCTCCGCCACCTTGTCCAGAATGGCCTCGGCGGTGGTGGTATAGGGAATCTCAAAGATTTCAATCACATTGGCCTTGGGGTCAAAGCGCCAGCGGGAGCGCACCTTGAAGC
>CAZCDJ010000136.1:0-4646 GCA_964497655.1 uncultured Oscillospiraceae bacterium
AACGAAAAGGGCAAGTAGATTATCGTATTCGCCGGACTTGCGTAAATCAGATACGACAGCGACAAGGACGATAACGACATAGCCCCGTTCAAAAACATCCTCAATGAGATGTATGCGAAAGACATTTCCAAAAAGGTACGCTCCGTCCGGCAGACCAGCGCCAAGCAGGGCAAGTTTATGGGCAGCAAGCCCCCCTACGGATATGTTAAATCGTCTGATGACAAGCACGTTCTCGTCATTGATCCTCCCGCCGCAGAAATCGTCAAGCGCCTTTTCAACGACTTTGCCGGTGGCGACAGCGGACGCAATATCGCTGAAACGCTCAACGAGGAGGGCGTAGACACTCCCGCCGAGTATTATTTTAAGCAGACCGGGAAACGGGCTACGCGGGGCGATAACGGCGGGCAGTGGGGCAGCGCGACAATTATGCAGCTCCTGCGTAATCAAGTCTACATCGGGGATATGGTGCAATGCAAGCGCAAGGTTTCCTCTTTCAAAACGAAAAAGCGCCTTGTTACTGATCCCGACAGCTGGGTTATCGTGGAGCACACGCACGAGCCGATTATTGACGAATACACTTGGACTTGCGTTCAGCGGCGAATGGACAGCACGAAACGCGCTCCGGCCAACAATAGGATCAGCGTAAGGGATACCGATGATACTAATATTTTCTCCGGGATTATCCGTTGCGCCGACTGTGGAGCGGCAATGACGCTTGTGCGTAAGCCCCGAAAGAGCGGCAATGAAAAGCGCCTTTATCGTTGCAGCAGATACACAAATAGCGGGAAGTCCGCCTGCTCCACGCACTCAATAGATGCGGAAGTTTTGGAAAGCGTTATTCTGGCCGACATTCAGCATCAGGCGAAGGACGTTGTTCAGGACGAAAGCAAGCTGCTTGGCCGTTTGCTTTCCTATTCCGGCAAAGAGCACCAAAGCAAAAAGGCCGCGCAGGAAAAAGCCCTGCGCGACGCAAAATGCCGGATAGAATTTATTGAGGAAGCCAGCAAGCGGCTGTTTGAGGAAAAGATCACTGGCAACGTGCCGGACGGTATGTTCAAAAAGATGCTGGCCGATTATGAACGGGAGCTTTCGGAGCTGGAGGACAAGGCCGCCGATATGCGGCATGATCTTGAAGCCAGCGAAAGCGGAGAGGCCGATGTGCAGCGGTGGATGGCGCTTGTCAAGGACTGCGCGTCAATCAAGCGGCTCGACCGGGCCACGGCATACCAACTGATCGACCATGTTGACGTTCACGAACAGGCCGACGAATACGGCCACACGATCCAAAACGTCCAAATTAAATACAATTTCGTGGGATGTATAAGCTGATCCCCCACTTTGCCTATAAAGAAATCAACACTAACCGCTTTTCAAAAACGGTTAGTGTTGACATGGCGGAGAAGGAGGGATTTGAACCCTCGCTCGGCTCATCACCGACTACTCCCTTAGCAGGGGAGCCCCTTCGACCTCTTGGGTACTTCTCCATAAGAAAAATACGCGTTCTTTCACGTCGCTTGGATATGATAGCATAAGGAAAATGCGTTGTCAAGTTTGAGGGCAAATAAAATGTCCATACAATATAATATCTCTGTGCAGCTTATTCATATCGCATATTGACAAAGACTTTGAGGGCTAATAAAATGTAAAAATGCGCGACATAAGCCCCGGGTCGGGCGGAAAGCGAGGAACGGTCAATGAACGTATTGTTTGAAAAGTTTACCCTGCCGGAGGAATTGCGGACGGTCATCTACAACAGCCCCAGCGTCATCATTCCGGAGAGCAAGGAAGTGCTCTATGAGCTGATCTTCGGCAATGAGCACACGGGAAAAATCGAAGTGCTCTATGACGTGGACGGCAAGAGCGTCAAGGAGGCGGAGGTGGTGCGCTGCCGCAACGGCGCGGCGGTGAATTTTACCGAGGATTATATGCGCCGCCGGGACCCGGACTGTATGCGCGTAGCGGACGAGCTGCCCACCGACAAGCCCCGCTTCAAGGACGTGTACGGCTACGACTTCTCCGAGCTGCGCGGCGACACGCTCCGGTGGCTGGCCCATCAGGAGCTGATTTTGGTGCCCTTCAAGGCTGGCGGATATCAGTTCGGCTATGATTCCATTCTGGTCTGCCCCCGCAACGCGGCGTTCTTTGCCTTCGCGCTGGCGCAGCTTCAGGCCTTTGTGAACGTAAAAACCGTGGATCATTTCAAGCCCCGGTCGGTGATTTATGTGGCCCCGCCCTTCCGGCACACTCATTTTGCCGGCAGACAGGTGGTGGTGCACAGCCGCGGCGAGATGCACGAGATCTTTTCCTACAACCTCTATCCCGGCCCCTCCGCCAAGAAGGGAATTTACAGCGTGCTGCTGGACGTGGGCGAGCAGGAGGGCTGGGTAACGGCCCATGCCAGTGCCGCCAAGATAATTACCCCGTACGAGAACGAGATGGTGATGATGCACGAGGGCGCCAGCGGCGGCGGCAAGAGCGAGCTGCTGGAGGACGTGCAGCGCGCCCCCGACGGCCGCGTCCTGCTGGGCGTGGACATCCAGACCGGCGAGGAACGCTACATCAGCATGAGCGACACCTGCACCATTGATCCCGTCACCGACGATATGGCCATCTGCATCCCCTCCATCCAGAAGGGCAATGGCAAGCTGGCTCTCTACGACGGCGAGGATGGCTGGTTTGTCCGGGTGGACGGCATCACCGAGTACGGCTGCGACCCCATGTATGAGAAAATCGCCATTCAGACCAAGGAGCCGCTGATTTTCTTCAATATTGAGGGCGTGCCCGGCGCCACCTGCCTTCTGTGGGAGCATGAGCTGGACTCCAACGGCAAGCCCTGCCCCAACCCCCGGGTCATTATTCCGCGCCGGATGATTAACAACATTGTGAACACCCCGGTGGAGGTGGACGTGCGCTCCTTTGGCGTGCGGATGCCCCCCGCCACCGCCAAAAACCCCAGCTACGGTATTATGGGCCTGATGCAGATTATCCCGCCGGCGCTGGCGTGGCTGTGGCGTCTGGTGGCGCCCCGGGGCTACAAGAACCCCAGCGTGGTGGGTGGCCCGGCGCTGGCCAGCGAGGGCGTGGGCTCCTACTGGCCCTTCGCCACGGGACTGCGTGTGCGTCAGGCGAATCTGCTGCTGGAGCAGATTCTCTCCTGCGGCAACACCCACTATGTGCTCATCCCCAATCAGCACATCGGCGTCTATCGCGTGGGCTTCACCGCCGAGTGGATCGCCCGGGAATATCTGGCCCGGCGCGGCGGCGTGAATATGAAGATGGATCGGCTCACCCCGGCCAGGTGCCCGCTGATGGGCTACTCCCTGCGGGAGATGAAGGTGGACGGTCAGCACATCCCCGCCCGCTTCCTGCGGCCTGAAACCCAGGAGACGCTGGGGGAGGAGGGGTACGACAAGGGCATGGAGATTCTGTACAGCTTCTTCGAGAAGGAGCTGGCGGTGTACGACGTGCCGGAGCTGAACCCTGTGGGGCGGCAGATTCTGGACTGCTTCCGTGCCCGGGGCAGCGTGGAGGATTACTGCGACATTATCCCCCTGGGTCTAAGCGAATAAGTGAAACGCGGCGCTGTTTTCCCCACAAGGGAGAATCGGCGCCGCTTTTCTTCCGCGACTTTGTGCAATGCTACAAACAGGAATTTGGGGCTTGCAAAATGCCGGGGGGCACTATATAATCACCACAACAGGTTTTTAAGCTCGGTACAGAGATGCCGGCAAAATCGCTCATAATGTTGGTATGTGGCCATAGTGCGCGCATATCTCCGTTTTAGTGTGTCTTGCCGGAAGCGGCAGGGCATTTTTTGTTGCCCTGAAACGAAAAAGTAGGATGTAAGGAGGCGCGGGGATTGAAATTCAAGGCACAGCTCATGGATGAGAGCGCGGTGAATCGGGCGCTGATGCGGATTGCCCACGAGATTGCGGAAAAGAACAAGGGCGTGCAGGACGTATGCCTTGTGGGGATTAAACGCAGAGGGGAGCCGCTGGCTCAGCTGGTTCGCGCCAACATCGAAAAGATCGAGGGGGTTGACGTGGACTGCGGCAGTCTGGACATCAACTTCTACCGGGACGACCTGACCACCGTGGCGGACGCTCCGGTGCTGCGGCGGGCGGCGCTGCCCTTCGCGGTGACGGACAAGACCGTGATTCTTGTGGACGATGTGCTCTATACCGGGCGCACGGCCCGGGCGGCCATTGAGGCGGTGTTTACCTGCGGCAGACCGCGGGCCATCCAGTTCGCGGTGCTGGTGGATCGGGGACACCGGGAGCTGCCCATCCGGGCGGACTATGTGGGCAAGAACGTGCCCACGGCTCACAGCGAGCTGATCGAGGTGCACATCCCGCCCTACGACGGGGACATCTCCGTGAATCTGATGGACACGGAGCAATAAAAGGCTTTCAAAAATCTAAACATAAAGAGGAGAAAGAAAAATGGGCAAGAAAGAAAAAGTGGGCACCGAAGCGGTGTACGATGCCAGACAGTTGGGCAACGGCAAAATGTTCGTCCTGGGCTTCCAGCATATGTTCGCCATGTTCGGCGCCACGGTGCTGGTGCCTGCCATCACCGGACTCTCGGTCAGCGCCACGCTGCTGTTCGCCGGTCTGGGCACTCTGCTGTTCCATCTGCTGGCAAAG
>CAZCDJ010000137.1:0-4609 GCA_964497655.1 uncultured Oscillospiraceae bacterium
GAGATGGGCGACAAGCTGGACGCCGCCGACAAGGCCGAGGTGGAGCAGAAGCTCGCCTCCCTTAAGACCGCCCTTCAGGGCAACGACAACGACGCCATCAAGTCCGCCACCGAGGAGCTGACTCAGGCCTTCTACAAGGTGAGTGAGAAGCTGTATCAGAACGCCGCGCCCCAGCAGGGTCAGCCCGGCTGCGACCCCAATTGCGGCGGAGACTGCGGAAACAGCGCCGGCGGCGACCAGGGCTATCAGGACGCCGACTACACCGTGGTGGACGACGACAAATAAACTCGGAGGGGGACTTCGTCCCCCTTCCGAACCTCCCCCCCGCCGCGCACGGCGCGGCGTCCGCGGACACGCGTCCGCGGGATAATGTATCCCGGTCAGGCAAAGCCCGACCGGGATGCGGATGGATTCTCGGCGGGGCAAAGACCCACCGGGATGAGCGCAAAGCATTTGCGACGGTGTCCCGGAGGGCCTTGCCATCCGGGACAAACGCCTGTTATAAGGTTGTGATATAATGGCTGATAAAAGAGATTATTATGAAGTCCTTGGCATCCAAAAGGGCGCCAGCGACGATGAGATAAAGAAGGCCTACCGCAAGATGGCCAAGCAATACCACCCGGACCTGCACCCCGGGGACAAGGAGTGCGAGGCCAAGTTTAAGGAAGTGAACGAGGCGGCCCAGATTCTGGGCGATCCGGACAAGCGCGCCAAGTACGACCAGTACGGCTTCGCGGCCTTCGACCCCAATGCTGGCTTTGGCGGCGGGTTCGACGGCGGCGGCTTTGGCGGTTTCGGCGGCTTCGGGGACATTTTCGGCGATCTGGGGGATATCTTTGGCTTTGGCGGGGGCAGCAGCGCCCGCAGCGGGCCCCGCAAGGGGGAAAACCTCCGCGTGAACCTGAGCCTCTCCTTTGAGGAGGCCGCCTTCGGCTGCAAGAAGGACGTGTCCGTGTCCCGGGTGGAGGCCTGCCCCGACTGCGGCGGCAACGGCTGCGCCGCAGGCACCACGCCGGAGGTATGCCCCGACTGCAAGGGCAGCGGCTCCGTCCGCACCCAGCAGCGCACCCCCTTCGGCATCGTCCAGTCCACCGGGCCCTGCCAGAAGTGCGGCGGCACCGGCAAGATCATCCACCAGCCCTGCCCCACCTGCCGTGGCAAGGGCAACGTGCGGAAAAACCAGAAGATTAATGTCACCATTCCCGCGGGCATCGACGACGGACAGACCGTTTCCCTGCGGGGTCAGGGCAGCGCGGGCTCCATGGGCGGCCCCGCCGGCGACCTGCTGGTGACCGTGGCGGTGCGACCCAGCAGCGTGTTCCAGCGGGACGGCAGCAGCGTGCTGCTCACCGTGCCGGTGAGCTTTGCTCAGGCCGCGCTGGGCGATGAGATTGAGGTGCCCACCCTGGACGGCAAGGTAAAGCTTTCCGTGCCGGAGGGCACCCAGCCCGGCGCCGTATTCCGCCTGAAGGGCAAGGGCATTCCCTTCCTGCGGGGCGGCGGACGGGGCGACCAGTTCGTCACCGTGAATGTGGCCGTACCCAAGGGCATGAACACCGCCCAGCGGGAGGCTCTGCGCCGCTTCGCCGAGACCATGAACGAGGACGTGCCCGAAACCGGCGGCATCTTCGGCCGCAAGAGAAAATAAACGTAGAAAAGCAGCCCCCGCAGGGGCTGCTTTTTCTTACGTTTTATCGGGCTTTATTCGTCGGTCTCGTCGTCTTCCTCGATGCCGTCGAACTCCAGCTCCTCGCCGCAGTTGGGGCACTCGATACTGCCGAGATCAAGAACGTCCTCGTCGATGGTGATGGTGTTGTTGCACTTGGGGCAGGTCACCTCGTAGAAGATGGGCTCCTCGTCGTTCTCCTTGTGGCAGTGAACGCAGCAGCACTCGTCGTCCTCGTCGTCATCCCAATCGTCCTCATCATCGTCGTCCCACTCGTCATAGACGACGCTCTCCACGTCGGACAGGTCATCACTGACCTGATCCAGCGCCTCGCCGATCTCGTAGGAATTCTCCTCCAGATCCTCGATGTCGGAAGCCATTTCTCCAAGGATATCCATGATCACGGTGATGATCTTGCCCTCCTTGGTCTCCTTGTCCAGACCGAGTCCCTCGGCCAGACCCTTCAGGTATGCGACTTTTTCAGCGGTAGTCATCGTTTCCTTCCCTCCTTTGGCGGAATAGGTGGTTATTTTCTCAGCCCTTGGCACGCTCAAGATACTCGCCGGTGCGGGTGTCGATCTTCAGCTTGTCGCCCTCGTTGACGAACAGAGGCACCTTAATCTCGGCCCCGGTCTCCACCGTGGCAGGCTTCAGGGCATTGGTGGCAGTGTTTCCGGCAAAGCCCGGATCGGTCTTGGTGACCACCAGCTCCACAAAGTTGGGGGGATCCACGTTGAACACATTGCCCTTGTAGGACATGATGGTGCACTCCATGTTCTCCTTCACGAAGCGGAAGCTGTCTCCCAGCTTGGACTGGTCAATGGGAATCAGCTCATAGCTCTCGGGATCCATAAAATAAAAGAGGTTGCCGTCCGCATAGCTGAACTCCATGCTCTTGCGATCCACGGTGGCATTCTCAAACTTGGCGGTGGGGTTGAACGAAGTCTCCACCACGGCGCCGGTGATGACGTTCTTCATCTTGGTGCGGACAAAGGGGGAACCCTTGCCGGGCTTCACATGCTGGAACTCCACGACCTGCATGACCTGGCCGTCCATCTCGAAGGTAACGCCGTTTCTAAAATCTCCTGCACTTATCATATATTATCCTCCTGTATATGGGGTTTTCTTTAACTGATACATTTTACACCATATATGAATATTTTGCAAGAGGAAGATGCTTTTCCCCCGCTGGATCAATGGACAGCGGTCACTTCCGCAAGACTTTTCCGCACAGTATGCTCGATGGGAGCCCAGCCGGTATCCCGGAACATGGCGGCAACCGCCACGGGAAAGTAGGTGAGCATGAAGATGGGGAAGGTGAACAGGCAGCGCAACCGTCCGCCCAGAGAGGCACGGATGCGTCGGCGCTCGCTGAGCAGCGTCATGGCCCCGATGAAAAACAGCGTGAAGTACATCCCGCACACGCCCAAAATCAGTGCGCTGGTGAGGGCCAGCACCCCGGCGTGGAGAATCAGAACGCCGCACACGGCCTGGGCCGCGCCCACCAGAAAGCCCAGAATGGAGATGATGATGGCAGGCATAAAGGCCATGGCCACATCGTAGCAGGCAAAGCCATTTTTCCCAAACAGGCCGGAAAATATCCGCTTGCCGTAGCGGTCCAGAATCTGCAGATAGCCACGGCACCAGCGCATCCGCTGCTTCCAGGACTGGGAGAAGCTGACGGGCTGCTCGTCGTAGAGCACCGCGTCGCCGCAGTAGGCAATGCGCTCGCCCCGCAGCACCATGTCAATGGTAAACTCCGTGTCCTCGGTGAGCAGATGGTAGGGCCAGCCGCCGTTTTCCCGCAGCACCTCACTGCTCACCAAAAAGCCCGTGCCACCCACCACGCAGCTGGTGCCCAGACTCATGCGCGCGCCGTTCAGCTGGCGGGAATCATGGAGAAACCACAGCGAGGAGCCGCTGGAGATCCAGTTGTCGCTGAAATTTTTACTGTTTCGATAGCCGGTGATGATGCGGTGGCCCTGAGCGAACACCTCGTTCATCCGGGCTATGTAGTCGTGCTCCAGCAGATTGTCCGCGTCAAACACAAAAAACCCGTCGTAATCGGCGATGTCGATGCGGCTCACCAGAAAGTCCAGCGCCCAGCCCTTGCCCACCCGGGCGGTATTGAAGCGCTCGAACACCGTGGCTCCGGCCCGCCGGGCCACCGCCGCCGTTTGGTCGGTGCAGTTGTCCGCCACCACGAACACATGGAGCAGCTCCGCCGGGTAATCCTGCCGGGTAAGGCTGTCCAGCAGGTCGCCGATGACCTTCTCCTCGTTGCGGGCGGCAATCAGCACGCCGTAGCGCCGGGGCGCGGCGGGGGGCGCCTTCTCCGGGCGCTTGAACAGAGAATACACCAGATAGAAAAACTGGTGGGCATAGCTCAGCAGGAACACGGCCTGCAAAATAAAACAGATGACGACAAAGGTTTTCATAATAACAGCTCCCTTCAGCCGTTAAAAGCATATCACGGCGAAAGGGAGCGTTGATGAACGGGACGTTCAGACTTGGTTAAGTCTTCCTTAAGATTTCTTTAACTTACAGAATAATCAGCTGCTTGGGGGCCTTTGTGATGTTGATGCAGCCCTCGCCGGTGAGGTAGAGCACGTCCTCAATCCGCACGCCGAAGCGGCCGGGAAGGTAGATGCCCGGCTCGGCGGAAATCACCGCGCCCTCGGGCATGGGCTGGTCGTTGGCGGTGTTGGCGCTGGGAGACTCGTGGATATCCAGTCCCAGGCTGTGACCGAAGCCGTGGCCGAAGTATTCCCCGTAGCCCGCGTCCTCAATGACCTTGGCGGCGGCGTTATGGATGTCGCAGCCCCGGGCGCCCGGGCGGGCGGCGGCGATGCCGGCGGCCTGAGCCGCGTACACCGTGTCGTATACCCGGCGCATCTCCTCCGTCACATGGCCCACGGCCACGGTGCGGGTCATATCGGAGCA
>CAZCDJ010000138.1:0-3576 GCA_964497655.1 uncultured Oscillospiraceae bacterium
GAATCCGGAGGACTACTGGTGGTATCTGGATCTGCGCCGCTACGGCTCCTGCCGCCACGCGGGCTACGGCATGGGCTTCGAGCGGCTGGTGATGTACCTCACCGGCGTGAGCAACATCCGCGATGTGCTCCCCCATCCCCGCACCGTGGGCAGCGCGGACTTCTGAGGAAATTTTATGGCGCCACCGATTTCGGTGGCGCCATTTTTTTGTTGGTTATAGAGGCGCGAGGACTGCACGAAACGCGGCGGGCGAACACAGTTCGCCCCTACGGGAGAAAAACCGGGCGGGGCGCGGCGCACGAAACGCGGCGGGGAACCGGGGCACGGCGGGGAACGCGGGCCGATGTGGGCATCGGCCCCTACACCTCCTGAATGTCCCCGGCGCGGTAGGCCGCTACCAGCTCCGTGAGGGCCTGGATGCGGCGGCGGAGCCTTGCGGCCTCGTCGGTGTCCGCGATATACAGCCGGTGGGGGAAGGTCTCCACCTGCTCGCTGTCGCTCTCCATGTCCGCGTTCTCGCTGAGCACCTTTGCCACGCCCTCGAAGGGGCGGTGGGCCTTCAGCCGCAGGCCGTGGGAGGAATAGATGAGGGTGTAGCCCGCGATGCCGGTGGTGGCCTGATAGGCCTTGCAGAAGCCGCCGTCGATGATGAACAGCTTGCCCCCGGCCTTCACCGGCGACTCGCCCTTGCGGGCCTTCACCGGGGTATGTCCGTTGATGATGTGGCCGGTTTTCGGGTCAAGGCCGAACTCGGTGAGGATTTTCTCCGCCACGGAGGCGTCCTCCCAGAAGTCAAAGTAGGGGTTGCGGGGCTCCGCCCAGGTGGACTTGTCGTCCACCACCGCCCGCTCGAAGGTGTGGAACTCCCGGCCGGAGAAGGGGCTGTTGCGTCCGCACCACAGGTACCACATCATGTCCAGCGCCGCCGGGTCATGTCCCACCCAGGCCGCGCCCACCACGCCGTCGGCGTAGTCCATCAGCGCCTTGCCGCTGTACCACCGTCCCCCGTGGCGCACCCGGGCGAACTCCCCGGCGGGGGTGAGGGGGATGCAGCCGTGGTACAGCAGGTTTCCGTTGCGGCACAGATAGGTGCTGCCTTTTTTATACACAAAATCCAGGTGCCGCCGGAGAGACCGGCTCTCGCTGAACGCGGAGACATACTCCGCCACCAGCGTCTCCTCCTCCGGGGAGAGGACGTAGGGGTCATGTTTGTCCACGGTGGGGAAGTGGCGGGTGTTCAGGGGGTACACCCCGCCCTTCAGCTGCACGGTGTAGTTGTCCCAGTCCACCTCGCGCAGCATCAGCCGGTCGTCCATCTGGTAGCCCGGGTGGCGCAAAATTACCTGCCCCTCCAGCTTGAAGCCCAGCACGCTCACTGCGTGGCGCTGTGCGGCCATGTCCGAGGAGCCGTACACCCGCTGGGCGAACTCCGCCAGAGGGCGCAGGGAGATGCCGTAGCTCCTCTCCAGCACGGCTGTGTTGCCGTAGTCCAGAGAGATACGCAGCACCGTGAAGATGCTCACCGCGCTGCCGCTGGCCGCGCCCAGCCAGAGAATGTCGTGGTTGCCCCACTGGATGTCCAGATTTTCCCGCTCCATCAGCATTTCAATGATGCGCCCCGGCTCCTCGCCCCGGTCGAAGATGTCGCCCACCACATGGAGCCTGTCCACGGCAAGGCGCTTGATCAGGTCGGCAAAGGCGGTGATCAGATCGGCGGCGGCGCCGGTTTGGATCACGGACTCGATGATGGCGTCGTGATAGCGCAGCTGGCTTTTGTCCTCGCCCTGCTGCATATGCAGCAGCTCGTCCAGCACGAAGGCCCAGCCCTCCGGCATCTGGCGGCGCACATAGCCCCGGGTGTACTTGCTGGAGAGCTGCTCGCACAGGGTACGCAGGCACTCCAGAATCTCCCGCAGCCGGTCATGGCTCAGCTCGCCCCGGTCGGCAAGGGTGTCCAGCTCCTCCCGGGGGTAATAGATCACGCTGCACAGCGCCCGGCACTCCCGCTCGCCCAGCGTCTCCCGGAACAGGGCCAGCACCTTTTCCAAAATCACGCCGGAGCAGTTGTTCAAAATGTGCCGCACCGCGGCGTACTCGCCGTGCAGGTCGCTGATAAAGTGCTCCGTGCCCTTGGGCAGGCACAAAATGGAGCGCAGATTGATAAGCTCGGAGCAGGCTGCGGCCTGGGTGGGGTACTTCTCGGCCAGCAGCTCCAGATACTCGCGATTCACGGGCATGACACATCGCCTCCTGCCGCTTAGTTTACACGAAGAAGGAAAAATATACAACCAGAGAAGGGAAGGAGAAGGGGAAAGTTCGGCTCCCCTGTCATCCTGAGGAGCATCGCTCCGAAGGATCTTTTTCGCTTCCGCCGGGGACAGATCCTTCGCTGCGCTCAGGATGACAGACGGTTTGGGATGGTGCGCGTCGGGCATGGGCCGCGTCGGGCATGGTGCGCGCGTCGGGGCGTAAAAATGCCCGGCGGTGGAGGCCGCCGGGCATTTCCTTATTTCATCAGGTCGGACACGGAGAAGCTCTCGAACTCGGGGGACCAAACCACCTCTGCGTCGTTGATCCAGCCGTCGATCACGGTGTTGAACACATCCGCCGCCGCCGCGTAGCGCAGGGTGTATTGCTGCTCCTCGGAGTAATACTGCACCACATCGTCGCCGGTGGTGGGCATACGCAGAATGATGTGGTAGCCGTAGGTGCCCTCCACCACGCCGCTCACCTCGTACTCACCCAGCTCCTTGCAGGCGTCCTCAAAGGCCGCGTCCATCTTGCCGGTGGGGAAGCAGTAGCCGCCGGGATAGCTGTTCTCGCCGGTGTCCTCGTTGTACTCCGCCATCAGGCTGTCAAAGAGGGCAAGGCGCTTGTCCTGATCCTTCTCGGCGGAGAGCTGATCGACGATGCTCTGAGCCTGGGCCTTCTTCTCGGCCAGCTGCTCCTCGGTGAGCGCCACGCCCTCGCTGTCGGTGTTGCCCAGCAGGATGTGCTTGGCGGTCATGTAGCCGTTGGTCTCGATATACGCGGCCAGATCCGCGTCGGACAGAGAGCTGCCGTCCTTGCCGTACTGGGCGGCGAAGGCCGCGTCCATCAGCACGCTCACCTCATTGGTGAAGTCGTACAGGCTCACGGGCACATAGATGGTCTCCAGATAGGCGTGCAGGTCGTCGATGGTGGCTCCCTCGCCGCAGTTGGAGAGCGCGTCGGCCTCCTCGGTGGCGGTGATGGCGGCCCGGTCCTCGTCGCTCAGCTCCACGCCGGTGGCCGTGATGCTGGTGTAGATGGCGTGGTACTGCACGGCGGGGTCACGGGCGCCGGCCAGGCAGTATTCGCCGTAGGTCTGGGTGCCGTCCCCATAGGGGAACACCGCGTCAAAGTCGGTGATGGAGCCCATGTAGGATTCCAGACTGGCCATGTTGCTGTACATCCAGTAGAAGAACTCGCCCCAGGTGACCTCACTGCCGTTCACGGTCATCACCACGGCGTCCACATCGTACTTATCACGGATGGCGGCCCAGTCCCGGGTGGCGGTATTGTCCACCGGCGCGGTGCTGGCGCAGCCGCTGAGCA
>CAZCDJ010000138.1:3586-4582 GCA_964497655.1 uncultured Oscillospiraceae bacterium
TGCTCTGGCTGCATCATAGCGGGGAGCCCGGCCCGGCCCAGGCCCGGGTGACGGCGGCCTCTCCGTCAGCCCCGGCGGTGGGAGCGGGGGTGGCGGTATTGTCCACCGGCGCGGTGCTGGCGCAGCCGCTGAGCAGACCCAACGTCAGACAGGCGGCAATGGCGATGGAAAGAAATTTTTTCATTTTGTGTCTCCTTTGAAATGAGTAAATTTTATTGTATCACGTCTTGGCTTCCGGTGGAAGCCAAGTCAGCGATAAATTTGCGGGAAAGGTCAATCACCCGGGCCTTGGGGGGCAGCTTCAGGCTCAGGCAGGGCTTTGCGGCGGCCTCCACCTTCAATCGTCCCTTGTACTCGCTTTTTGCGTACAGCGCGGACACCCGCTCCATGTCGAAGTCGGAGAGGGTGAAGCGCACAAAGCCGCCCTTCTGGGCGATGTCGGTGATGCCGCTCCTGCCCGCCTCGCCCCGGAGCAGCGCCACCTGCACCAGCGCGTTCACGGAGGAGGGAGGATCGCCGAAGCGGTCGATCAGCTCGTCCAGTACGTCGTCCGCGTCCGCCTCGCTGCGGATGAGGGCGATGCGGCGGTAAAGATCCATGCGCTGCTGGCTGGACTCCACATAGCTCTCGGGGATGTTGGCGGAAACGGAGAGGTCGGCGCTGCACTCGGCGCGGGTGCGGGGCTTTTCGCCCTTCTCCTCCAGCACGGCCTCCTCCAGCAGCTTCAGGTACATATCGTAGCCCACATCCATCATGTGGCCGCTCTGCTCCGCGCCCAGCATATTACCGGCGCCCCGAATCTCCAGATCCCGCATGGCGATGCGGAAGCCGCTGTTGAACTCGGCAAATTCCCGGATGGCCTCCAGCCGCTTCTCCGCGATCTCGGTGAGCACCCGATCCTTCTTGAAGGTGAGGTAGGCGCTGGCCCGGCGGGAGGAGCGTCCCACCCGGCCCCGCAGCTGGTGGAGCTGGGCAAGGCCGAAGGTCTCGGCATTT
>CAZCDJ010000139.1:0-354 GCA_964497655.1 uncultured Oscillospiraceae bacterium
GCTGCCGCTGGTCAGGTCGCAGAGAGAGCCCAGCAGGTCGGTGAGCCGGCGGGGGGTGGTGCCCTCGGTGGCCATGGTGCCCTTCAGGTCGGCGTCCTTCTTGCGGATGGAGGTCTTGATGGCCTCCTTTAGCGCGTCGCCGCTGAGAGAAGCGAACTCGTCGTCCGCCAGATACTTCAGCTTCAGCTCGTTGGGCAGTCCATTCAGTCCCTCGGTGAAGCCGGGGCTCACCACCGGGTCGGCCAGCTCCCAGATCTTCCCCACGGGGTCCTTGAAGGCGCCGTCGCCGTAGATCATGACCTCCATGCGGCTTCCGGTACGCTTGTACAGCCGTTCCCGGATATCCTCCACCAC
>CAZCDJ010000139.1:364-4581 GCA_964497655.1 uncultured Oscillospiraceae bacterium
CGCCGTATACCATGCACTGCACCTTGGCGCCGGTGCGGCGCGTAAGCTCCGCCTGCAGCGCGTCAGCCACGGCCTGGGCGTTGCGGGGGAACAGCTTCACCTTGTCCTCGGTGGCCTTGTTGGAGCCCAGCAGGCCGTAGCTGGGGTTGTAGCCGCTGCCGCCAATGGGCGCGTTCATAATGTCGCAGAGGGTGAGCACGGTCTTACAGCCGGCGGCGGCCACCCGGCGACGGGTGCGCTCCCGGCTGTGAATGTCGCAGCAGAGGACATTCTCGGCATAGGGGGCGATGGCCTCGCTGCGGTTGGCAAAGATAATCTCAGCCTCCGCGCCCTCCTCGCGAATCAGGTTCTCGTAGTATTCCACATAGTCCACGCCGGTGAAGGGGTGGCGGATATAGCCGAACACACGGCGGTAGTCGGCCAGGGAAAGCACGTCCTTATAGGGGTCCACGCCGCTGTCGTCCAGCACGTCCTCGGTGAACAGGTGGTTGCCCACCTCGTCGGAGGGGTAGGACAGCATCAGCACCACCTTTTTGCAGCCCCGGGCGATGCCCCGCAGGCAGATGGCGAAGCGGTTGCGGGAGAGGATGGGGAACACCACGCCCACCGTGCCTCCGCCCAGCTTGGCGCGCACATCGCCGGCGATGTCGTCCACGCTGGCATAGTTTCCGTCGGCTCTCGCCACCACGGACTCGGTGACAGCGACCACGTCGCGGTCATGAAGCTGGAAACCGTCCTCGGCCATGGCCGCGCAGACGGAGTCGGCTGCGATGGCGACAATATCGTCACCCTCGCGAATGATAGGGGCTCTGACGCCTCTTGAAATAACACCGGGCATAATTTGGCCTCCATAGTCAGTTTAACAGAAGAATGATACACGTTAATTCCCGATTCGTCAATGAAAAATCGGAATATGGCAGAAAAAGCGGGCCGCCGTAAGCGGCCCGGGGAGAGACAGTCTTATATGTAAATGAGCAGCAGACCCAGCATCACGCCGCAAACGGTGGCCAGAGCGGGCAGCTTGCTGCGCCACATAAGGATGGCCTCCGGCAGCAGCTCGCCGAACACCACATAGAACATGGCGCCGCTGGCGAAGCTCAGGGACAGGCTGAGCCACAGGGGACTCATGGTGCCCAGCGCGTAGCCCGCGATAGCGCCCAGCACCGTGGGAGCGCCGCTGAGGGCGGTGATGGCCACGGCCTTGCCCTTGTGCATTCCCCCGCTGATAAGGGGCACGCTGACGGCCATGCCCTCGGGGATGTTGTGCAGCCCGATGATGACGGCCATAATCATGCCGCTGCCGTTCAGCAGACTTCCGCCCACGTTGCCCGCGTAGCTGGCGCCGATGACCATGCCCTCCGGCACGTTATGCAGGGCGATGGCGCAGGCCATTACCACGCCGGCCACAAAGAGCTGCACGGAATCCGGCGGACCGCCGGATTCGCTCTCCCGCTCGTGGCGGACATAGTGGTCGCTGTGAATCAGCTCGTCCAGATCGTCGGCGGTCTTGGGGTGGTCCCGGTCGATGTGGCTGATCTCGTGGTTGGTCTTTTTGTCAATCAGGGCGTTCAGCAGCCAGATCACCACGTAGCCCAGCATCACGCCGAACACCACAAAAAAGATGTTCACCGGCTGGGTCGCGCCCTCTGGGTGAATGGCGCTTTCGATCATGTCAAAGCAGACCACGCCGGTCATGATGCCGCCGGCAAAGCTCAGCAGCAGGGACACGATGCGGGAGGAATCCCGGTGCATACAGAGGGATGTCACGGCGCCCAGTCCCGTGCCGCCCACGCCGGCGATGGTGGTGATGATTACAATCCAGCCAAGTGTGCTCATACATCTCCTCTTTTCTTAAGCGTGGAAATTATACACCAGACGGGTAGTTAGGTCAAGCGAACTTTACGGAAACTGGATTTTACACAGATTTTACATTGGCGTCTTGAGTCGAAGATGGTCGTACAGTATAATGTAGAACAAGAAAAAACGAACGAAATGGTGATGGAATGGATATTTTTGGGGTTTTCAAGTTTCTGGGCGGCATCGCCCTGTTTCTGTTCGGAATGCACGTGATGGGCGACGCGCTGGCCCGGCAGGCGGGCGGCAGTCTGCGTACCGTGCTTGAAAACCTCACCAGCAACCAGACCAAGGGTCTGCTGCTGGGCACCGGCGTTGCCGCCGTGATTCAGTCCAGCGCGGCGGCCTGCGTGATGGTGCTGGGCTTTGTGAACTCCGGTATCATGAATCTTCGCAGCGCCGTGGCGGTGATTATGGGGGCCAACATCGGCACCTGCGCCACCGCCTGGATCTTGAGCATGAACAGCATCAGCGGGGACTCCTTTTTCCTGCGCCTCATCAACCCGGATAGCTTTGTGCCCATTCTGGCCATCATCGGCGCCATGACGCTGCTGTTCACCAAGAACGACCGCAAGAAGGACATTGCCACCATCGCTCTGGGCTTCGCCGTGCTGATGTATGGCATGGATTTTATGACCGTGGCACTGGAGCCGCTCACCGGCACCGCCCAGTTCGCGGAGGTGCTCACCCTGTTCTCCAACCCCTTTGTGGGGATTCTCATCGGCTTCGTGCTGGCGGTGGTCACCCAGTCCTCCTCCGCCTCCATCGGAATTTTGCAGGCGGTGTCCGCGGTGGGGGCCGTCACCTTCTCCAGCGTCCTGCCCCTTATCATCGGCATCAATATCGGAGCCATGGTCATTGTGCAGCTCTCCGCCGTGGGCGGCACCCGGGATGCCCGCCGCGCCGCGGTGATCGCCATTGTCTACAACATCATCGGCGGCATTTTGGTGCAGGTGCTCTGGTCGCTGGGGAACAGCGTGTTCCACTTTGCCCTGGCGGACGCGGCCATGGGCTATGTGCCGGTGGCCATCGCTCACACGGTGTATAAGACGGTGATCGCCCTGATTCAGCTGCCCTTTACCAACCTTCTGATCCGCATCTCCCGGGTGTTTGTGCCCGAGGGGGAGGAGGAGGAAAAGTTCCAGATGCTGGACGAGCGCTTCCTCAAGACCCCTTCGCTGGCGGTGGGCCGGTGCACGGAGCTCACCAATGAGATGGGGGAGATGGTGCGGGAGAATATTCTGCGCGCGCTGCCCCTGCTGGAGAAGTTCGACGAGGGGGACGCCCGCAGGGTGGCCGCGTCGGAGGATCTGGTGGATAAGTATGAGGACAAGCTGGGCACCTACATGGCCCGGCTGGGCGGCACCCATATGACGGAGGGCGACAGCCGGGAGCTGAGCCGCCTGCTCCACTGCATCGGCGACTTTGAGCGCATCAGCGACCACGCCATGAACCTGACGGAGACGGCTCAGGAGAAGCACGTGAAGGATTTGCATTTCTCCGGCGCGGCGGAGGCGGAGCTGGGCGTGATGTACGGCGCGGTGACGGAGATTGTGGGCATGACGGTGGCGGCCTTCACCCAGAACGACGCGGCGCTGGCCCGCCGGGTGGAGCCGCTGGAGGAGGTCATTGACGAGCTCACCGACCAGATGAAGGCCCGCCATGTGTCCCGGCTGCAGCGGGGCGAGTGTACCACGCTGCTGGGCTTTGTGTTTCAGGACATGATTACGGACTTCGAGCGAGTGGCGGACCACTGCTCCAACATCGCCATCTGTGTCATTCAGGTGCAGCGCAGCGCCTATGACGCCCACACCTACCTGAACACCCTGATGGCCTCGGACGACGAGGGCTTCCGCACGGACTACGCCGCCTATCAGAAGAAATATATGCTGCCCTGAGACGGACAAACACACCGCCCCGCGCCATTTCGGCGCGGGGCGGTGTGTGTATTCGCTTATTCCTCCACGTGCATATACTCGTCGAAGGAGCACAGCCGGTCGGTGATGGTGCCGTCGGTGTTGATCTCGATGATGCGGTTGGCCACCGACTGGGTGAGCTGGTGGTCGTGGCTGGAGAAGATGATGTTCTGGGGGAAGGCGTCAAGGCCGTTGTTCAGGGCGGCGATGCTCTCCAGATCCAGATGGTTGGTGGGTTGATCCAGCAGCAGGAAGTTGCCGCCGGTGAGCATCATGCGGCTGAGCATACAGCGCACCTTCTCGCCGCCGGAGAGCACCTTCACGCTCTTATACACGTCGTCGCCGCTAAACAGCATCCGGCCCAGGAAGCCACGCAGGTAGCTCTCCCGCTTGTCCTCGCTGAACTGGCGCATCCAGTCCATCAGGTTGTACTCGCAGCCGTCAAAG
>CAZCDJ010000140.1:0-3048 GCA_964497655.1 uncultured Oscillospiraceae bacterium
GCACCACCCTGCTGGGCGCCGACGACAAGGCCGGCATCGCGGAGATCATGACCCTTGTGGAGGAGCTGCGGGACGGCAGCGTGCCCCACGGGCGGATTGCCCTGTGCTTCACCCCAGACGAGGAGGTGGGCCGGGGCACGGAGAACTTTGATCTCCCCGGCTTCGGTGCGGATTTCGCCTACACGCTGGACGGGGAGGTGGAGGGCGAGATTGTCAGCGAGTGCTTCAACGCCTGCGCTGCCGCCTTTGACGTGACGGGTGTGAACGTGCACCCGGGCAGCGCCAAGGACGTGATGGTGAACGCGGCGCTGGTGTGCTGCGAGATCAACTCCATGCTGCCCGCCGGCGACACGCCCCGAGATACGGAGAGCTATCAGGGCTTCTTCCACCTGACCGGCATGGCCGGCGACTGTGAGAAGGCCCGCGCCCAGTATATCGTCCGGGATCACGATGCGGCAAAGTTTGCCATGCGAAAGGAGATGCTCACCCACATCGCGGAGCTGCTCAACGCCAAATACGGCGCGGGCACCGTGTCCCTCACCCTGCGGGAGCAGTACCGGAACATGGCGGAAAAAATCTTCCCGGAGTACGCCTTCCTGGTGTCAAACGCGGTGAAGGCCATTGAGGACTGCGGCGTGAAGCCGGTGCGCGTGCCCATCCGGGGCGGCACGGACGGGGCGCAGCTGTCCTGGCGGGGACTGCCCTGTCCCAATCTGGGCACCGGCGGCTTCTCCTTCCACGGGCCCTACGAGCACATCACCGTGGAGGGCATGGACAAATGCGTGGAAATCCTCCGCCGCATCGTGGAGCTGTACGCGTAAAAGGCTTCGGCAGTCCGCCCGCGGCAGCCGCTGCGAGCCCCTTTGCCCGTCGTAGGGGCGGATTCCATATCCGCCCGCCCCGCGCGCTGCGGTTCCCGGTATGTATAGTGACAGCAATAGAGCCGGAGGCATCGCCTCCGGCTCCATTTGTATCTATGTAATTATTTCAAGCGGACGTTTTCCCGGGAAATATCCGATAGAGAGGCCGTGCCGCACATGGTCATGGTGTCCTTCAGCTCGGCAAGGTACTTGTCCATCAGCAGCTTCACGCCCTCCGCGCCCGCGCCGTACACGGCGGGGACAAAGGGGCGGCCGATGAGCACCGCGTCCGCGCCCAGCGCCAGCGCCTTGAAGATGTCGGCTCCGCTGCGGAGACCGCCGTCCACAAAGATGACGCACTGGCCCTTCACCGCGTCCGCAATCTCCGATAGCACCTGGGCGGTGGCGGGGGTCTGTCCCAGCACCCGTCCGCCGTGGTTTGATACCACGATTCCCTTGGCGCCGGCCTCCACGGCCTTCCGCGCGCCGGTGACAGTCATGACGCCCTTGACGATGAAGGGCATTTTGGCGTAGTCAATCATCTCCCGCAGCTCCGCCACGGTTTTGCCGCCGGCGTTGGGGTTCATTTTCTTCAGGAAGGGGAGACCTGCCCCGTCAATATCCATGGCGGCGGCGAAGATGTGGGCCGCGTTCAGGATGTCCAGCTTCTCCAGTACCGCGTCCCGGTTCCAGGGCTTGATGGTGGGCACGCCCATGCCGCCGGTCTTTTCCATGACGATGGCGCTGCGCTTCATCACCTCCGGGTCCACACCGTCGCCGGTGAAGGCGGCGCTGCCCAGCTCCGCGGCGGCGGGCACCATAATGTCGTTATAGGCGATGTCGTCGCAGTAGTTGCTGTAATGCAGGGGAATCGCCCCCACGGGGGCGGTGAACACGGGCAGGGAAAAGCTGTGCCCGAACAGCTGGAAGGCGGTGTCCGGCTCCCGGTTGCCGCAGAGGGTGTCCATATTCACATAGATGTCCTGCCAGGCGTTGAAGTTGCGGGCGGCTCCGTTGCCGGGGTTCTTGCTGCCGGGGCCGGGCATGGAGTTGCCGCAGGCCATGCCGTTGCACACGGGGCAGGCCTTGCAGTAGGGGCCGAGGTTTTTGCGGGCGTTTTCCAACATCTCTTTGTAATCCATATCATTACCTCCGCAGAGTTTTTGTGAGTAAACTCATTATAGTACACGGGCGCGCCGGCCGCAAGGGAGATTATACGCCGGTGCCGTCGAAGGCGGGAATCATGTCGTCTCCGCAGCTCTCCGTGTCCTGATAGTAGCCGTCCTCGATGCCCACCTTCAGCAGGTAGTCGTACATCATTTCCGAGGTCTCCTGGGTGATGGGGCGGGCCAGCTCCGGGAACTTGCTGCCCACGCCGGGCATGGGCGTGTACTGGCTCATCAGGGAGAACAGCACCCCACCCATGGGGAAGTGCTCCGCCACCCAGTTCAGCACGCCGATGGAATTGTCGATGAGTCCCGGCAAAATCAGGTGGCGAATCAGCACGCCGCTTTGCAGCAGATCATTTTCGTCCATGCGGTAGACACCCACCTGACGGAACATCTCGTCGATGGCCGCCGCCGCAACCTTGGGGTAGTCCGCCGCGAGAGAGTATTTCTGTGCCGGGGCGGAGGCGGAATATTTGAAGTCCGGCAGGTAGATTTGCACCAGCCCCTCCATGCGCCGCAGCGCCTCCACGGACTCGTAGCCGCTGGAGTTCCATACCACCGGGATGCCCAGCTCCAGTCCGTCAAGGGCCTGGGCGATGGGGCGGGCGAAGTGGCTGGGGGTCACCAGATTGATGTTATGTACGCCGCTGTCCCGCAGGCGCAGGAAGATATCCCGCAGCCCGCTCACCGTGACGGTTTTTCCCTCACCGCCCCGGGAGATTTCATGGTTCTGGCAGTAGACGCAGCCCAGGGAGCAGCCGGAGAAGAACACCGCGCCGCTGCCCCGGGTGCCGCTGATGCAGGGCTCCTCGCCGAAGTGGGCCGCGGCCCGCGCCACCACCGGCAGCGCGCCCGCCCGGCAAAAGCCGGTTTGGCCGCTCTCCCGGTCGGCTCCGCACGCCCGGGGGCAATCATGGCATTTCAAAACGGCAGCGCCTCCCTTGTGTGTCCGTAAGCGGCGCGGGGCGCGGCGGCGGGCTGCATTTTGCCGCTGGTGACGCCCTTGGCTGCCAGCTTCA
>CAZCDJ010000140.1:3058-4548 GCA_964497655.1 uncultured Oscillospiraceae bacterium
TCTTCTTCAGGGTGTATTTGCTCTCCCCGGCGAAGCGCTCCCGCCGGTCGTAGTACACCACCTCCCAGGAAAAGTCCAGCCGGGTGATGAGCCCCCGCAGGAACAGGTCGTCCCCGTGGTACAGCGCCAGAGCATCCAGCGCGGCGGGGGAGAGGAGCCGGAAGTCCGCGTGGTCATAGATGAGGGAAGCGCCAAAGGCACGCATCAGGGTATAGTAGCCTCGGGCGGTGGTACGCTTCAAAAAGGTGTCGGTGTCCCGGCTGGCGCGCACGCCGCAGACGATCTCCGCGCCCTGGGCGCGCTTTTTCGCCATCTCCGTGATGGCGGACACGTCGTCCTGCAGGTCGGCGTCGATGGACACGGACACGGCCCGAGCCTCCCGCGCCGCCATCAGCCCCTCTGTGAGGGCGGTCTGATG
The DNA here is from genome assembly GCA_964497655.1 of uncultured Oscillospiraceae bacterium. Lineage (GTDB taxonomy): Bacteria > Bacillota > Clostridia > Oscillospirales > Oscillospiraceae > Scatomorpha. The sequence continues at coordinate 3,477 of CAZCDJ010000140.1, forward strand.
ACCCCGGTTGCGGTCCAGACTCAGCCCGGTAAAGATGGGGTCCCGGGCATGGGCGTCCTGAATCATCTGCCAGGTGGCGTCGGCGCTGCCGTCGTCCACGAACAGAACCCGGCTCTCGGGGGAGGCAAAGCCGGCCTCTATCAGTGTGCCCAGCTCCTGACCCAGACGCGCAAAGGTTTCGTTCAAAACGGCTTCCTCGTTATAGCAGGGGACTACGATAAAATACTTTTCCATTGGCATCCGCCTTTCGCATTACTGCGCTTATTATAGCCCTACGCGGCAGATAATTCAATTGTTGCTTGAATTTACAAAAAATTTATGAAAATCTTAGAAAAACCGGCACTATTGGTATTGTAATATCTTAAATACGGTAGTACAATACACAAGGCTCATGACATGGGGAATGACACAAACGTATGATACAAGCATGGAGGGCGCGGAGATGATCGACCTTGTTCTGGTGGAACCGGAGATCCCAAACAATACCGGGGCCATCGCCCGCACCTGCGCCTGCACGGGAGCGCGTCTGCACCTGATCAAGCCCTTGGGCTTTGATATTTCAGACAGCGCGGTGAAGCGCGCCGGGCTTGATTACTGGCATTTGGTGGACATCAGCGTCTATGAGAGCATAGACGACTACTTCGCCCGGAATGGCGACGCGGACATCTGGCTCACCACGACGAAAGCACCCAGAAGCTATGATGAGTGCGATTGGTCGGGCGAGCGGGTTACGCTGCTGTTCGGGAAGGAGACCGCCGGTCTGCCGGAGTGGCTGCGGGAGAAATACCGGGACCGCTGCATCCGTATTCCCATGATCAATGAAGCCCGCAGCCTCAATCTTTCCAATGCGGCCGCCATCCTCACCTATGAGGCGCTGCGGCAGCAGGGGTTCCCCAAGCTGAAAAACTTTGGCAGTATGAAGGAGGAAATCGTATGAATTACAACAAAAAGACAGTCACTGATTTTGACCCTACGGGCAAGAAGGTTCTGCTCCGCTGCGACTTCAACGTTCCCCAGAACAAGGAGACCGGCGAAATCACCAGCGACAAGCGTATCGTGGCCGCCATTCCTA
>CAZCDJ010000141.1:0-4441 GCA_964497655.1 uncultured Oscillospiraceae bacterium
CTTCAGCTCGTTTTGCATATCCTTGCGGAGACGCAGGTCCAGAGCGCCCAGCGGCTCGTCCAGAAGCAGCACCTCCGGACGGTTAATAAGGGCACGGGCGATAGCCACGCGCTGCTGCTGTCCGCCGCTGAGCTGAGTTACCTTGCGGTTTTCAAAGCCCTTCAGGGACACGATTTCCAGCATTTCCGTCACGCGCTCATCAATTTCCGGTTCCGGCACCTTGGCGATGTGCAGCCCGAAGGCGATATTGTCGTACACATCCAGATGGGGGAACAGCGCGTATTTTTGGAACACCGTATTGACCCTACGTTTGTAGGGGGGCACATCATTAATCCTCACACCTTCAAAGAGGACGTCTCCGGCTGTGGGGGTCAAAAACCCGCCGATCAATCGGAGTGTCGTCGTCTTACCGCAGCCCGAAGGGCCCAGCAGTGTGAGGAATTCCTTGTCATTGATGTATAGGTTGATCGAATCCAGGACGGTCTCGCCGTCGAAGTCCATGCGGCAATCTTTCAGCCGAATGAGTTCTTTTGCCATTATCCTCCCCCTCACGTCAGAATAATCCCTTATGCTCGGAGGCTTCCGTTGGTCGCCTTTTCCGCAACAGGCTTATTCCATGTTTTTTTCTTATCTCACCGCTCTGCGGTGGCGTTGCAGTGAGCCATTCATTTACGGAAGCACCCCCTCTGTGAAAGGGAGTGCTTCGTATGAATTACAATAGCAATATACAGATTAGTCTACCCTTTGTCAATCAAAATCGAAATCCGGGGAAATATTTTTCCACGAACGGAATTTCCGTCACGGAAAAGCTCCTGCCCTTCAGATAAGAGAGGATGCCGGCGTCGGTGGGGAAGGTGAATTCCACCTTATAAGAATAGAGGGCCTGCCCGTCCTCCCCGTAGGAGCGGTTCACCTTTTCCGTGCCGTATTTTCCGTCCCCCAGCAGGGGATGACCGGCGTGGGACATCTGTGCCCGGATCTGGTGGGTGCGTCCCGTGCCAAGGCGACATTCCACAAGGGAAAGCCCGTCCCGCGTGGTCAGCGTGCGGTAATGGGTCACGGCGGTCTTTGCCCCCGGCTGGGGAGTCTCCCGCACATAGACCTGGTTTTTTACCGCGTCCTTGAAAAGAAAGCCCTCCAGCGTCCCCTCCGGGGGTCTGGGCTTGCCCACCACGGCGCACAGGTAGTATTTCTCAATCTCCCGGTCTTTGATCTTGTCGTTCATAATCCGCAGGGCCTCGGCGTTCTTGGCGGCGATGACAATGCCGCCGGTGTTCCGGTCAATGCGGTTGCAAAGGGCGGGGGCGAAGGCGTTCTCCTCCCGTGGCTTCCACTGGCCCTGCTGGTAGGCGTAGGCCTGAATGTTGGCGATGAGGGTGTTGAAGTCCCATTCCCCCGCGCTGTGGCACAGCACGCCCACGCTCTTGTCGCAGAGCAGGATGTTCTCGTCCTCATATACGATGCGGAGCCGGGGGGTGCTCACCTTCAGGTAGGAGTTCTCCTCCCGAGGCTTCTCAAAGAACTCGTCGTTGAGATAGAGCTGCAGAATATCCCCCTCCACCAGCCGGGTATCCCGCTTCGCGCCCTTGCCGTTGACTTTTATCCGTTTTAGGCGTATATACTTTTGCAGGAGACTTTCGGGCAGCAAAGGAACAGCCTTGCCCACAAAGCGGTCAAGACGCTGGGAGGCGTCGTTCTTTTTTACACAAAGCTCTTTCATAGTTCCTTGATTATCGTTCAAAATATGGCCGTTGTCAATAAAAAATCTTATTGACAACACAATATATATCAATTATAATACCAAAGCGGCTGTATGAAAGGGGATCCCTATGAAACTCGACCTGAGAGACATCATCGAAATCCCCGGCGGCAGCGTTTCCTTCGCTCAGGAGCTGGATGTTTCCCGTCTCGACTTCCCACAGGTGGCCCGGTATGTAACGGCGCCCCGGGCGGAAGGCGTGGTGCGGAATACTGCCGGCGTCCTGCGTGCCACCGGCACGGTGACGGCGGATATGATCTGTATCTGCGACCGCTGCGGCGCGCAGTTTAACAGCTGCAAGGAGACCCCCGTGGACGCGCTGGTCGTCTCCACGGACGAGCCGGACGATCCCGCCGCCTTCCGGCTGGAGGGCGATGCGCTGGATTTGGACGAGGTGCTGGAAACTGCCCTTGTGCTGGACATGGAAACCAAATTTCTGTGCAGCGAGGACTGCAGGGGCATCTGCCCCACCTGCGGGAAGAACCTGAACGAAGGTCCCTGTTCCTGCCGCAAAGAACTGGATCCAAGATTAGCTGTGCTTGAGCAGCTTTTGGATAAATAAACAGACAAACACGGCTGCTCTGAAACAGCTATTGGGAGGTGTAAGTCATGGCGGTTCCAAAAAGTAAAATATCCAGACAGCGGAGAAACAAGAGACGTTCCAGCGTCTGGAAGCTGGAGGCCCCCGGCATTGTGAAGTGCCCCAACTGCGGCGCTTACCATCTGCCTCACCGCGCCTGCAAGGCCTGCGGACAGTACAATGGTCGCGAGGTCATCAAGGTCGAAGAGGACAAGAAATAAGACAGAGGAAGGGAAGGTATCCGCCTTCCCTTCTTTTGATATTCGGGTGGAATTTGATGCTGAATACGATCACCGGCGTAGACGAACGCAGTCCGCTGCGCCACAAGGTTAAACCGGGGGACCGCCTGCTGACCGTCAACGGCCGGGAGGTGGAGGATGTTCTGGACTACCGCTTCTGGGCCTACGACAGCGAGCTGACGCTCACTGTGCTGCGCCCGGACGGCAAGACCCGGGAAATAAAAGTGAAGAAGGAAGCCGGAGAGGATCTGGGGCTTGACTTTGAGGAGTACCTGATGGACAGGCCATGGGGCTGCTCCAACCACTGCAAGTTCTGCTTCATCGACCAGCTGCCCAAGGGGCTGCGTAAGACCTTGTATTTCAAGGATGATGACGCACGCCTCAGCTTTCTCACGGGCAGCTATATCACCCTCACCAATCTGTCGGAGCGGGAGATCCAGCGCATCTGCGATCTGCGGATCAGCCCCATCAATGTGTCGGTGCACGCCACGAACCCGGCCCTGCGCGCGGAGCTGATGGGCAACCCCAAGGCCGCCGACATCATGGGCCCCCTGGGGAGACTCAGCGCCGCCGGCGTGACCATGGACTGTCAGGTGGTGTGCTGCCCGGGCTATAACGACGGGGAGGAGCTGAGCCGCACCATGAGCGATCTGGCGGGGCTCTATCCCGGCGTGAACAGCGTTTCCATTGTGCCGGTGGGGCTTACCATGCACCGCTTCGGCCTGCCCCGGCTGACGCCCTTTGACCGGGACGGGGCGGGGGAGACCATCGACCGGGTGGAGACCTTCGCCGCCAAATGCCTTGGGGAGAAGGGCAGCCGCATCTTCTGGTGCTCGGACGAGCTGTATCTGAAGGCCGGCAGACCGGTGCCCTGCGACGAGAGCTATGAGGATTACAGCCAGCTGGAAAACGGCGTGGGCCTTATTCAGCTGCTGGAAACCGAGTTTATGGCCGCGCTGGCCGACGCGGAGCCGGACGAGGGGACGTGCAGTCCCTTCAGCATTGCCACCGGCATGGCTGCCGCGCCGCTTTTGGAGAAACTTTTAATGACGGCGCAGCAAAAGTGTGGTAACATAAAGGGACGGGTATACTCTATCCAAAATGATTTCTTCGGGCACACCATTGACGTGGCCGGTCTGATCACCGGCGGCGACCTGACGGCACAGCTTGCCGGGCAGGAGCTGGGGCGGCGGGTGCTGATTCCGGAGAAGATGCTGCGCCACGGCGAGGGCGTCTTTCTGGACGACATGACCCTTGATGAGGCGTCCCGGATTCTGGGAGTTCCCGTGATTCCCGTGGGGCCGTCGGGGGACGAGCTGCTGGGCGCCATGTTGAACATTAACTGATACTATGTATGTAAGGAGGCCTTGATATGGCCAGACCCCTGGTAGCGATTGTGGGCAGACCCAACGTGGGCAAGTCCATGCTGTTCAACCGACTGGCCGGAAGGCGGCTTTCCATTGTGGAGGACACCCCTGGCGTCACCCGGGACCGGCTCTACGCGGAATGTGATTGGGCCGGCCGGAAATTTGATATTGTGGATACCGGCGGCATCGAGCCCCGGGCCGACAATGAAATTCTTGCGTTTATGCGGGAGCAGGCCATGCTGGCGGTGGACTCGGCGGACGTGATTGTCTTTGTCACCGATTCCCGCACCGGCGTCACCGCCGCCGATCAGGAGGTGGCGTCCATGCTCCAGCGCTCGGGCAAGCCCACGGTGCTGTGCGTGAACAAGATGGACTCCACCGGCACGCCGGACCCCGTGATCTACGAATTCTATTCTCTGGGTCTGGGCGACCCCGTGGCGGTGTCCGCCATCCACGGTCATGGCACCGGCGACCTGCTGGACGAGTGCGTGGCCCA
>CAZCDJ010000142.1:0-249 GCA_964497655.1 uncultured Oscillospiraceae bacterium
TGACCAAGCTGAAAAGCACCTACGCGGACGGGCTCTTGAAGGTGATCTCCGCCGACGGGCGCATCCACACCAACTTCAAGATGACCGTCACCGCCACCGGGCGGCTTAGCTCCACCGAGCCGAATTTGCAGAACATTCCCATCCGCAAGGAGCTGGGCGGGGAAATCCGCAAGATGTTCGTGGCCCCCCGGGGCAGCGTGCTGGTGGACGCGGATTACAGCCAGATTGAGCTTCGGCTGCTGGCGGACA
>CAZCDJ010000142.1:259-4383 GCA_964497655.1 uncultured Oscillospiraceae bacterium
GAGGAGGTCACCTCCCTCCAGCGCAGCCGGGCCAAGGCGGTGAACTTCGGCATCGTCTACGGTATCTCCGCCTTCTCTCTGGCCCAGGACATCGGCGTGTGGCCCAGCGAGGCCAAAACCTATATCGACGCCTATCTCTCCAAGTACCACGGCGTGCGGGATTATATGGAGCGCACCATCGCCCAGGCCAAGGAGAAAGGCTACGCGGAGACCCTGTACGGTCGCCGCCGCCCCCTGCCGGAGCTCAGAAGCAGCAACTTCAATACCCGCTCCTTCGGCGAGCGGGTGGCGCGGAATATGCCCATTCAGGGCACCGCCGCCGACATCATCAAGATTGCCATGGTGAACGTCCACCGCCGCCTCCGGGAGGAGGGGCTGCGCGCAAGGCTCATTTTGCAGGTGCACGACGAGCTGATCGCCGAGTGCCCGGAGGACGAGGCGGAGCGGGTGAGGGAGATTCTCACCCGGGAGATGGAGGGGGCGGCGCACCTGAGCGTGCCCCTCACCGCCGACGCGGGCATGGGGCAGTCCTGGGCGGAGGCCCATTGATCGCAAATGAAGGAGGGTGAGCCATGGTAAGCTTTGAGGAAGCCGGCGCCATGCTGGACGAGATCGCGGACGCGCTGCCCCCGGAGATCTACGAGAACCTGAACGGCGGGGTCAATCTGATTCCCGCCCGCAAGACCGACGAGAACGGCCTGCTGGTGATGGGGATGTATTTCGCTGACCAGATGGGCCGCCATGTGGAGCTGTACTACGGCTCCTTTACCGAGGCGTTCCCCGACGCCGGCGCGGAGCTGTGCCGCCGGGAGCTTGCCAAGACCCTGAAGCACGAGCTGACCCACCATCTGGAAAATCAGGCCTGGGATCGCACGCTGGAGAAGTGGGACGAGCGCCACACGGCGCAGCTGCTCTCCGGACTGTACGACGAGCCGCTGGACACGGACAGCATCCTGTTCGTCTCGGCGGACGACGCTGATCTGGGGCCCATGGCCTGCGCCCTGTTTCGCCTGATGGCGGCTAAGGACTGCCCGGAGGTGCGCGTGGCCTCCGCCGGCGTGGCGGAAGCCGTGCCGGAGCGGGTGAATCCCAAGGCCGCCGCTGCCGCCGCCGCGCTGGGCGCGGACATGGCAGACTATCTCCCCCGGCGGGTCAGCCGGGAGCTGATGGGGGACTACGACGCGGTGCTGTGCATGACCGCCGAGCAGTGCGAGGACCTTGCCGCCATGTTTCCCGCCTGCGACGGCAAGATCATGTGTCTGGGCGAAAAGGATCTGACCCCGCCGCTTCTGGGCGGCGCTGCCGGCTGGCGGCGCACGGCGGAGCGGGTGGCGCAGGAGATTGACTATCTCATCCACGAGCTGTGCGGGGAGGACGACAATGCTGGTCTGTGACGCCCGGGAGGAGGATCTTCCCGCCATCGAGGCGCTGGAGCAGCGCTGCTTTTCCATTCCCTGGACACGGGAGATGCTGCTCTATCAGCTGACGGATCCGGGTCACTTTTTTCTGGCGGCCCGAGACGGGGACACGGTGGCGGGCTACATCGGCGTGCAGCATGTACTGGACGAGGGCTATGTGACCAACGTGTGCACCGCGCCGGAGTACCGCCGCAGGGGGGTCGGCCGGGCGCTGCTGGAAGCGGCCCTTGCCCGCGCCCGGCAGCTGGAGCTCAGCTTTCTCAGCCTTGAGGTGCGCGACGGCAACGTGCCCGCCCGGGGGCTCTATGAGGCCATGGGCTTTCACGCCGTGGGCCGGCGGAAAAACTACTATGAAAAGCCGGTCGAAGATGCTATTATTATGACAGTCCAAATGAAGTGAGGCAAAAAAGCGTGATCATACTTTCTTTTGAATCCTCCTGCGACGAGACCGCTGTGGCGCTGGTGCGCGACGGCCGGGAGCTAATCACCGATCAGGTATTCTCTCAGGCGGATTTGCACGCCGTTTACGGCGGCGTGGTGCCGGAGATCGCCTCCCGCAGCCACGTTGAGGTCATTTACCGTCTGGCGGACCGGGCGCTGCAGGTGGCAGGCCTCAGCCGGGGAGACATAGACGCCATCGCCGTTACTTACGCCCCCGGCCTCATCGGCGCGCTGCTGGTGGGGGCCAACTTTGCCAAGTCCGCCGCGCTGGCGCTGAACGTGCCGCTGGTGCCGGTGCACCATATCCGGGGTCATATCGCCGCCAACTATCTGGCCTTCCCGGAGCTGAAGCCCCCCTTCCTGTGCCTTGCCATCTCCGGCGGCAACACCATGCTGGTGGACGTGCGGGACTACACGGATATGCACATTCTGGGCGCCACCCGGGACGACGCGGCGGGGGAGTGCTTCGATAAGACCGCCCGTGTGCTGGGTCTGCCCTATCCCGGCGGCAAGCCGCTGGACGACCTGTCCAAAGCCGGCGACGATCAGAAGTATCAGTTCCCCATAGGCCATGTGGACGGGAATCCCTATGAGATGAGCTTTTCCGGCATGAAAACCGCCGTCATCAATCTGGTGCACGGGGCGGAGCAGCGGGGCGAGGAGCTGGACCGGGCGTCCCTTGCCGCGTCCTTCTGCCGCGCCGTCAGCGACTCTCTGGTGCCCCGCACCATGCGGGCAGCGGCGGAGCTGGGCTACAATCAGATCGCCGTGGCGGGCGGCGTGGCCGCCAATTCCCGCATCCGCAGCGACTTTGCCGCGGCGGCGGAGAAGGCTGGCGTGCGCCTGTTTGTGCCGCCCCTCCGGCTGTGCGGCGACAACGCCGCCATGATCGGCGCCCAGGGCTACTATGAATACATGGCCGGTGTCCGCGCGGGCAGCGACCTGAACGCCTTCGCCACCAGAGAGCTGTAAGGGATATGGACGACAATATACATGAGGGCCACCGAGAGCGGATGAAGCGCCGCTTCGCGGAGCACGGACTGGATAATTTCGACGATGTGAACGTGCTGGAGCTGCTGCTCTTTTACGCCCGCTCCCGCTGCGACACCAACGTCGTGGCCCACGCGCTGCTGGAACGGTTCAACACACTGGACGGCGTGTTCGAAGCGCCGCTGGAGGAAGTGAAGAAGGTGCCGGGGGTGGGGGAGAGCACCGCGATCTTCCTGAAGCTCATTCCTCAGGTCAGCCGCAGATATATGCGCGCAAAAAACAGCGGCGGGATCATCATCTCCTCCAGCGCGGCGGCGGGCCGGTACGCGGTGCCCCTTTTCATGTACGAGAAGGACGAGGTGGTGTACCTGATTTGTCTGGACAGTAAATGCCGGGTCATTTGCTGCCGGGAGCTGAGCAGGGGAGTGGTGAACAGCGCGGAGGTGAGCATCCGCAAGGTGGTGGAGCAGGCCATCAACCACAACGCCGCCAGCGTCATTCTCGCCCACAATCACACCAGCGGGCTGGCCATCCCCTCCCGGGAGGACGAGATGACCACCCAGCGCATCGCCACCGCCCTGCGTCTGGTGGGCATTTCCCTGAACGACCATATTGTTGTGGCCGGCGAGGACTATGTTTCCATGGCGGACAGTGGGCTCATCAGTCGAATTTGAGAAAAATGAAGCAGGACGCGGCGTGAATGTCGCGTCCTGCAGCTTTTGTCGCATTTTGCGCCGCTGCCGGCTGCATTGCTGTGGTTATGTCCACGGATTGACGCGCCGCACAGTACCGGTAATTTCGTTTGAGCGGATGCAAGGATATGGTAATTATGAAGAAAACCGTTGAAACAGGCGGGAGAAAAAGCTGTTGATAAAGCTGTTGATAATGTTGATAACTGATTGAATACCCACATTCACCAATAACTTATGTCAACCGATAATGCAAATATTCCGGAAGTTATGTAAAAAGGTGAGGGGTGGTGACAGGTGAAATCAGGCAACAGTCACGAAATTGTAATCAGCTTGTTCCGCTTTTGATAAATCATTTCAGTCATAAATACGGTAAGTAATATTCCCGCCCGGGGCAATTCGTGTTGACTTTGCCGGTGCCCTATGCTAAAATATGCAAGCGCAGAAAATTGAATAAGCTGGTGTAGCTCAGTCGGTAGAGCAGCTGATTCGTAACTTATAGACCACCGTCCCCACAATCAAATATGCTAATGTAGCTCAGTTGGTAGAGCAGCTGATTCGTAATCAGCAGGTCGTGTGTTCGAGT
>CAZCDJ010000143.1:0-4151 GCA_964497655.1 uncultured Oscillospiraceae bacterium
GGCTGCTCTCCCCGGTGGTCATGGCGACGGGGGGCACGCAGGCGAATCGGTTGGTCTCCCGCATATGCAGACCTGTGCCCGTCAGGTGGTAGCGGCAGCAATAGCCGTCCGGCTCCCAGAGCAGGGAGCTAAGCTCGGAGAGACAGAGAGTTTCCGGGTTTTCCTTGGTCTGGTCGTCGGGGATGGGGCTGTTGCAGCAGGTGGTCATGGTGCCTGCGCTGATGCGCACTTCCACGCTCTGTGCGGCCCGCACCTGGGTGCGCTGCAGCAGGAGGGAGGGCTGCTCCTTCGGGAAAAACCGCTGGTAACTCACATCCGCCGTTTTCTCCCCGGCGGAGATGCGAAACGACAAGGTGAGCACCGCGCTTCGCAGATCCAGATCTCGCCGGATGGGCGGCGTGACGGTGGCTTTTTCTCCGTCCAGATAGAAGTCCCGGATGCAGGGCGTGGGCAGGTTCACAATGTCGGTGATGCCCGACTTGATCTCGCCGAACATACCGGCCAGATAGAGCCCGGTTTTCACCGGCAGGGAGTCCCGCCCGCAGGGCAGATACCCGCGGACGCCCATTCGTCCATTGCCCAGGAAGAAGATACTCTCCAGAAAGTCATCTTGTGGGGCGCTTCCGCAGTGCTCAACCCGCCACGGGCTCAAAACAAGATCATTTCGCATGGGTCATCTTCCTTTCCGCGACGAGCATGCTGTGGCACAGGAAGCCCGCGCAGGTGGCGAAGGCAGCGCCGGTGGCGCAAGCGCCGGTGACGGGGTCCACGCTCTCGCAGGCGATGCCGTTGTCCATTTCCAATTCCTCCAGCTCCCGCCACGCCTGCTCCTCATGTCCGCTGAGCAGACTGTTGCAGATGCTCAGCACCCAGGGGTATGGGGCGTGAGGACAGCCGATCTCCGCAATGGGTTGATCGGCAAAGCTGTACGCGTAGTCCGGGGAGCGGGTTTTCCTCACGGTGCTGCGCCAGACGGGATCGTCCGGATTGCAGAACCCGTAGTAGGGGAGAAGCTGCAGGCTTCCGGGCGGTTCGTCATACACGTCATGATTGCCCTTTAGATCCACCGACCAGCCGAAAAACGCGTCCTCTCCGCTGCCGAATACGCAGTTATCATAGATGGAGCTTTTCACCTTTTCCGCAAGACGTAGGCAGTAGGAGCTGATCTGGGGCAAAAGGGCCGCCAGCCGGGTCAGCGCGTGCCACACCAGCACATTGTCATAGGTGAGGTATGGGTACACGATCTCGTCGTCTGTGGGCTGCAGAAAGGTCTCGTAGAGATCGGCCCGGGGGCTTTTTAGCGGGGGGAGCGCCGAGAGGATCCTCTCCGCGCCGTCCCGGATGAAGCGCTCCTCAAAAAGGGCCGTGTCCCCCGTGGCCTCCGCGTATTCCGCCAGCGCAATTATGGGGGCAACCAGCTCGTCCAGCTCGAAGCCAGGCTCCAGCACCGTGCCGTCCAGATAGCGGGAGTGGACGCCGAAATTCCGCTGCTGCCGGGTGAAGACATATTCAAGGATGCTGTGCGCCAGAGCCCTGTCCGCGTCCAGTATGGCGGGGAACGCCCACAGGAGCGTATCCCGGTCCCAGTAGGCGGCGCTTACATAGTATCGGGGACTTCTGGAGGTGACGCACACCAGCTCCTCCGTGTCCAACGTGACGCCGGTGGAGTAGAACATGCAGAAAAACAGATTTGTATTGTATAGCTCTGTCCGCTTCGGGGTGGAGAAGCTACGCTCACGGGCGCGCAGCCACGCGGCTGTCTTTTCGTATTCCCAGTCCCAGCCCCGGCGCAGCAGTTCCTTGGCGCTGGTGGCGGCGGCCACCTCCTCGAAGCCAAGTCCCCAGAACACGGTGAGCGCTTCGCTGCCGCCGGGGGCGAGGGTGACAGTGCGGGACAGCTCATAGCGCAGCTCGCCGCACTCGGACACAAAGCTGCTGCGCAGCCCGGCGTCCGCCATGGGAGCCAGAGCAAAAACGGGGAAGCCGCAGCGGAAGTCAAACACCAGACTGTCGTTCCAGGGACTGTGATAGCAGTGCTTTGTCCCCTCAATCTGCTTTTCCTCGTTGACGCAGTGCCACGCCCCGGCCCAGCAGCCCCGCAGGCCCAGACGGTACTCCCCTCCCTCCGGGGTGGAGAGCTCCATGCGCAGGCCGAAGCCCCGCTCCTCCACGGGGGTCAGGTAAGTGACCCGCACCCCGGCGCCGCTGACAGCGGCGTTCATCACCGGGATCCAGTGGTGCTCCCGGTGCCAGCGGCAGTCCGAGAGGGGCAGCTCCGCCCACTCGCCGCGGGCGTCCCTGCGCTGCAAAAACGGAGCCATCAGCGGCTCGCTGTCCCTGCCCCGCAGCTCCACCATGCCCCGCTGGGACATGAGCAGAAAACCGACGGACCGGACAGCGCCGCCGGCCTCCTCTATGGTGGGCAGCGAGACGCGCTCGTTGCCGGTGGGTATGTATTTTTCCATTACGCAATTAGCCCCTTAGTCAATTTAAGCGGTTAAACATCATTCTTGAGTCAAATATAACAGAAACATCGACGTTGTCAAGTGTAGTTTTAACAAATTGCAAAAAAGTGTTGACACCATATCCCGCCGCGGGTATGATTAAGCTACAAAGATAGTTTAACCGGTTAAACAAAATGGGAGGTGGAAAAATGGCAAGGTCGACGCTAAAAGATGTTGCCGAGCTGGCAGGCGTCTCCGCCGCCACCGTTTCCTATGTTCTGAGCGGGAAACGCACCATCTCCGATGAGACCCGTGTCCGAGTGATGGATGCCATCGAGAAGCTGGACTATGTGCCGGATCTGAACGCCAGAAGCCTGAGCATGCGGGATTCCAAGCTGATCGGCGTGGTTGTCCCCCAGACGGAGCCGGGGGAGCGGCTGATGTTCCAGAACAGCTTTTACAGCGAGGTGCTGGGCAGCATCGAGTATTTTGCCCGCCAGCGGGGCTATCACATCCTGATCTCCGCCACGGACGCCAACGAGAGCTACCTCACCCTGGCCAAGCAGCGGAATCTGGACGGGATCATCGTGATCGGCATGTATCCGGACGCTTTTTACCACGAGATGAAAAAGACTCAGATTCCAATTGTACTCATTGACAGCTACTGCGACGACCACTACTACCATAATATCAGGATTGACGACGCCTACGGCAGCTATCTGGCCACCCGGCACCTGCTGGAGCAGGGACATAGGGACATTGCTTTTTTTGTGGGCCAGATCAAGGAAAACGGCGTGATGACCAAGCGGCTGCTGGGCTATACCCAGGCGCTGGCGGAATACTCGCTGCCGCTCCGGAAGGAGTACCTCTTTGAGGGGCAGATCGATTATGAGAGCGGCGTCCGCCTCTCGGGGCGGCTGCTGGAATCCGGGCTGCACGCCACCGCCATCGTGGCCGCCGCCGACATTCTGGCCATCGGCGCCATGAAGGGGCTGTTTGAAAAGAGGCTGCGGGTGCCGGAGGACTATTCCGTCGTGGGCTTCGACGATTTGGAGATATCCCAGTATCTCACCCCCGGTCTCACCACTGTGAAGCAGCAGATCTCTCTCAAAGGGCAAAAGGCAGTTGAATTACTGCTCAAGCATATAGAGGACCCGGCACTGCCCAAGCAAGAAGAAATTCTTCCTCTGGAGCTGATCCGGCGCGGCTCGGTCAAGCGGCTGGACTGACTGCGGAGAAGGAAAAGGGCGGCCTGCACTCTCTCGTCAAAGTTCGTGCAAACCGCCGCGCGAAATCGCCCCGGCAGGCTCTTTCGCTTCCTTGTATTTTACGCGAAAAGAGCCGAAAAATCAACCTTTTTTAGGAGGAGAAAGACAAATGAAAAAGACCAGGCTTTTTTCACTGCTCGCTTGCATGCTGACCGTGGTAATGCTGCTGTCCGCCTGCGGCACCACGCCCCCCCGCCGCCACCAAGGCCCCCGAGGCAGCCACCCCCGCTCCCGCGCCGGAGGACGTGACCATTACTTACTGCAACTTTAACTCGTCCGGCGGAAACGAGGAGACCCTCGCCAAGATGGTCGCCGCCTTTGAGGCCGCCAACCCCGGCATCAAGGTTGAGGTGGAGACCATCGCCTACAACGATTACTTCACCCAGATGCAGACCCGTGTGGCCGGCGGCACCGCCCCCGACTGCTACGAGCTGAACAT
>CAZCDJ010000144.1:0-4143 GCA_964497655.1 uncultured Oscillospiraceae bacterium
AAGATCGACATCAACGACGACGGCAACATCTACATTGCCAGCGAGGATATCGAGGCCTGCCGCGCCGCCCAGCAGATCATCCAGAACATCGTGTTCGAGCCGGAAGTGGGCAAGCTTTACTACGGCAAGTGCGTGCGTATCATCCCCATCGGCGCCTTCATCGAGCTGGTGCCCGGCAAGGACGGCATGTGCCACATTAAGGATCTGGAGTTCAAGCGCACCGAGAAGGTGGAGGACGTGCTGAACATCGGCGACATGACCTGGGTTAAGGTCGTGGAGATCGACGATCGTGGCCGCGTGAACCTCTCCCGCAAGGCCGCGCTGGACGAGCGCAAGGCTCTGGGCCTGAAGGACTAAAGCCACAGGCACGGGGGTTTCGCCCCAAAACCTGATTGCTTCCCATCCTGAAACACATATCGCGGCCGGGCAACCCCCGGCCGCGATTTTGCACCACCGGCGCGGCGTTCCGCGGAAAGGAATCATGCTATGTATTCAAAACTCACCCTCCCCAACGGCGTGCGTATTGTGTCCGAGCACATGGACGGGGTACGCAGCGCCTCCATCGGCATCTGGGTAGGCGCGGGCAGCCGCTACGAAAAGGCCGCGGAGGCCGGCAGCGCCCACTTCATCGAGCATATGCTGTTCAAGGGCACGGGGAAATACACCGCCGCCCAGCTGGCGGAGCGGATGGACGAGCTGGGCGGGCAGATCAACGCCTACACCACCCGGGACTCCACCTGCTTCTACGCCCGGGTGCTGGACACCGCCCTGCCCCTGGCCATCCACGTGCTGTGCGAGATGTTCTTCGACTCCAACTTCGCCGAGAGCGACGTCATAAGCGAGCGGGGCGTCATCTTAGACGAGATTGATATGTACGAGGACACCCCGGAGGACGTGGCCGGCGAGCGTCTGGTGTCCGGCTGCTTCCCCGGCGCGCTGGGCCGACCGGTGCTGGGCCGGGCCGCCTCCCTCAATAAGCAGACCGGCGAGGGGCTGCGCGCCTTTAAGGACGCCCACTACGCGCCGGAGCGCATCGTGGTGGCGGTGAGCGGCAGCTTTGCGGACGAGGATATCGCCCGGCTGGCGGAGCGCTTCGGCGCCATGCCCGCCTCCGCCGCGCCCCGCTTTGCCAAATGCGCCTACGCCCCCCATTTCACCCTGCGGAAAAAGGCCACAGAGCAAAACCAGCTGGTGCTGGGCTTCCCCGGCCCTTGCATCAACGGGGACGACCGCTTTGCCATGCAGCTGTTCAGCGGCATTTTGGGCGGCAACGCCTCCTCCCGCCTGTTCCAGTCCCTGCGGGAGAAGAACGGCCTGTGCTACTCCATCTACACCTACACCGCCCCCTTTGAGGACACCGGGCTCTTTGCCGTGGCAGCCGCCACCGGCAAGGAAGCCGAGGACAAGGCCCTGCGCCTGATCTCGGAGGAGCTGCGCCGCATCCGGGACGAGGGCGTCACGGCCGAGGAGTTTGACCGCTCCCGCCGGCAGATTATCTCCAGCATCCTCATGTCGCTGGAAGCCACCGCCTCCCGCATGAACCGGCTGGGCTACGGCGAGCTGTTTTTCGGCGCGCCCTCCGACCCGGACAGCCTGATTGAGCGCTACAACGCCGTCACCCGGGACGACGTGCTGGAGATCGCCCGGCGCACCCTGAAGGCCGAAAAGCTCTCCTTCTCCGCCGTGGGGCGGGTGTCCGACGAGGCCGCTTACCGGGAAAAGCTGGCACTGTGAGGAACACCTTTCTCTGTGCCATATCCCGATATTCCCGGCAATTTACAGGGGTATTTCGTGGGAAGTGACGGTTTCTCCCGGAAATTTCCCCGGCAAGGTTGACAAGCGCCCCCCAGGGTGCTACCATGTCCGAAAAGCAAAGAGCAAAGGAGAAGCGTTTCATGACAAATTGCACGGCAAACATGATGATGACCGAGATGTGCATGCGCACGATGTACATGTGCATGCCTTGCCGCGCCCATTGTCCGAAACAGCTTCCCATCCGGCACATCGCCGGATAACGCCGCGCGTCACAATCGGAACGCAAAGCGGGAGGTCTTCGGACCTCCCGCTTTTTTGTCGCGCGAAAATACATTCCAAAAGGGGTATGCGGATTGATTGAGCTATCACACCTGAGCAAGAGCTTCACCGGCCCGACCGGCACGGTGGAGGCGGTGAGCGACGTGTGTATCACCATCGCGGACGGAGACATCTTCGGCATTATCGGCCTCAGCGGCGCGGGAAAATCCACGCTGGTGCGCTGCATCAACTATCTGGAGAAGCCCACCGCGGGCGACGTGATCGTGGACGGCGTGGCCTTGGGCAGCCTGAGCGAACAGGCGCTGCGGGAGAAGCGCCGGGAGATGTCCATGATCTTTCAGGGCTTCAACCTGCTCTCCCAGCGCACGGCGGCCCAGAACGTGATGTTCCCCCTGCTGCTCTCCGGCACCAAGAAGCCGGAGGCGAAAAAGCGGGCGCTGGAGCTGCTGGAGCTGGTGGGACTCAGCGACCGGGCGGACAACTACCCCGCCCAGCTCTCCGGCGGACAGAAGCAGCGGGTGGCCATCGCCCGGGCTCTTGCCACCAATCCCCGGGTGCTGCTGTGCGATGAGGCCACCTCGGCTCTCGACCCCACCACCACCCTCTCCATCCTCTCCCTGCTGAAGGACTTAAACCAGAAGCTGGGCGTGACCATCGTGGTCATCACCCACGAGATGCGGGTGGTGGAGCGAATCTGCTCCCATGTGGCCATCATCGCCGACAGCCGCATCGCCGAGTGCGGCGACGTGCAGGAGGTGTTCCGCCACCCCAAGACCCAGGCCGCCCGGGCGCTGGTGTTCCCCAGCGGCGAGCAGACCGAGATTGTCACCGGCGGCGGACGGGTACTGCGTCTGGCCTTTGACGGCACCACCACCGACCGGCCCATCATCGCCGAGATGGTGCTCTCCTGCGGCGAGCCCGTGAATATCCTCTACGCCGACACCCGGGCCATCGAGGGCAAGACCTTCGGCCACACGGTGCTGCAGCTGCCCGAGGACAACGAGACCGTGGCCAAAATGCTGGCCTATCTGGATCAGCACGATATTTCCTACACCTACACAAAGGAGGGCGACGCGCAATGACACAGCTGGTGCTTCAGGCGCTGTGGGAGACACTTTATATGACCGTGGCCTCCACCGTCGCCGCCTACCTGATCGGTCTGCCGCTGGGACTGCTGCTCACCGTGAGCGCGCCGGACGGCATCCGCCCCCGCGCCGCGCTCTACACCACGCTGGGCGGCGTGATCAACATCCTGCGCAGCGTGCCCTTCCTCATCCTGATGATGACCCTCATCCCGGTGACCCGCCTGATCTGCGGCACGGCCATCGGTTCCCCCGCCACCGTGGTGCCGCTGACCATCGCGGCCTTCCCCTTCGTGGCGCGGATGGTGGAATCCAGCGCAAAGGAGGTGGATCGGGGCGTGATAGAGGCGTCCCTCTCTATGGGCGCGTCCCCCTCTCAGGTGGTGTGGCGGGTGATCGTCCCCGAGGCCATGCCCGGTCTCTTAAACGGCGCGGCCATCGCCACCACCACCATTCTGGGCTACTCCGCCATGGCAGGCATCTGCGGCGGCGGCGGTCTGGGCGTCATCGCCATCAACTACGGCTACTACCGGGGCGAGACCTCCACCATGCTGGTGATGTGCGTCATTCTGGTGGTGGTGGTGCAGGCCTTCCAGATGCTGGGCACCCGGGCCTCCCGCCTCAGCGACAAGCGCATCCGCTAAAGCTCCCCGTCCATCCAACCCATACAATCTAATTTTTAGGAGAGAATAAAATGAAAAAGACACTTACCGTCATCCTTGCTCTCACCCTCTGCCTGGGCCTTCTGGCCGGCTGCGGAAAAGCCTCCGACCCCACCGTGCTGAAGGTGGGCGCCAGCACCACCCCCCACGCCGAAATTCTTGCCCAGGTGAAGGACACGCTGGCCAAGGAAGGCTACGACCTGCAAATCGTGGAATTTTCCGACTATGTGCTGCCCAACACCGCACTGGAGGACGGCGACCTGATTGCCAACTACTTCCAGCACACCCCCTACCTGAACAGCTTCAACGCCGAGCACGGCACCCATCTGGTGAGCGTGGCCTCCATCCACTATGAGCCCTTCGGC
>CAZCDJ010000145.1:0-4063 GCA_964497655.1 uncultured Oscillospiraceae bacterium
GTCCACCGAGGACTGGAGCATCACCTGACCCCGGTTAATAAAAATCACATCGTCCAGCGCCTGCTCCACGTCCGCGATCAGGTGGGTGGAGATGATGACCGACGCCTCGCTGTCATAGTTGCCGATGATGGTGCTGATGATGTAGTCCCGGGTGGCAGGGTCCACGCCGCCGATGGGCTCATCCAGCAGGTAGAGCCTTGCTTTGCGGCTCATCACCAGAATAAGCTGCACCTTTTCCCGGGTGCCCTTGCTCATCTCCTTCACCCGCTGGGTGAGGGACACGCCCAGCCGCACCAGCATCTCCTCCGCCCGGGTCCTGTCGAAGTCCGGGTAGAAGTCCGCGAACAGGTCAATCTGCTGTCTGGCGGTCATCCACAGGGGCAGATAGTTCCGCTCGGGCAGGTAGGACACCAGCCTCTTTGTCTGCTGGGAGGGGGCCATGCCGTCAATCAGCACCTGCCCGCCGCCCGGGGTCAGGAGACCGTTGGCCAGCTTCAGCAGCGTGGTTTTGCCGCTGCCGTTGGGGCCCAGCAGGCCCACGATGCGCCCCGGCTCCACGCTCAGGCTCACATGATCCAGCGCCCGGGTGCCGCCGTAGCTCTTGCTCAGATCCTTACATTCAAATATCGGCATTGCCGCTCTCCTCCTCCACCCTGCTCCGCAGCAGGGTAACGATCTCGCTGCGCATATAGCCCAGCCGGCTCATGGAGTCCAAAAACCCCCGTATGGTCTGCTCCGCAAGGGAGCGCTTCGCTTCGTCAATCATTTTCTTGTCCTCCGTCACAAATCTGCCGGCCGTCCGCTGGGGGAAAACCAGACCGCTTCGCTCCAGCTCCGTCAGCGCCCGCTGCATGGTGTTGGGATTCACGCCCGCTTCCGTGGCCATGTCCCGCACCGATGGCAGCCGCTCGCCGGGAGCGTATCCGCCGGATACAATCCCCAGCTTGATCTGCTCGACCAACTGGGAATAGATCGGCGCGCTGGTGTCAATTCGCCATTCCATTCTGCGCCTCCTGTGTGTCATTGTCTTAAGCAAGTAATACAATAATACAACAATACAGTTTTGTCAAGGGGGGAGGGCAAAAAATTTTCGGCCCCGGGGCGGGGGCCGAAAGTGGGCTTATTGGATGCCGCAGCATTGGGCGAGGAAGTCGTCGATGGCCTGCTGCACCCCGTCCGGGTCGGTGAGGTAGGCGAAGCCGTGTCCCGCGCCGGGCACGGTGAAAAGGCGGCTGGGGGCGGAGCACTCCCCGGCGCAGCGGCGGCTCATCTGGCAGGGGACGTAATCGTCCGCCTCCCCGTGGATGAACAGGATGGGCACGCGGGACGCCCGCACGGAGGCAAGGGCGGAGGCGCCGTCCGGGTCAAAGCCGCCAAACAGCCGCGCGCCCAGCCGGGTCAGCGGCCACAGCAGGGACGTGGGCAGGTGCTTTTCCCGGGCCACGCCGCAGATGATGTCCCGGGGGGTGGTGTAGCCGCAGTCGGCAATGATGCCCGCCACGCTCTCCGGCAGGGGAAAGTCGGCGCACATGAGGGCGGTGGCGGCGCCCATGGAGATGCCCTGAAGCACAATGGGCAGGCCGGGAAAACGCTTGGCGGCGTAGTCGGCCCAGGCCAGCAGGTCGTAGCGCTCCTTCACGCCGAAGGTGATGGACTCCCCCTCGCTCTCCCCGGCGCAGCGCTGGTCGAGGAGCAGCAGACTGCGTCCGGCGGTGAGGAAGGGCTCCACCGCGCAGCAGAAATCGCTTCTTCCGGTGCTGCGGTAGCCGTGGGCCAGAATGGCAAGGGAGCGCTCGTGCTCCGCCGGGCAGTACCGGGCGCTGAGGCGCAGCCCGTCCGGGGAGGTGATATAGACCCGCTCCCAGGGCAGAGCGTCCACATAGGCGAGACCCCGGTCAAGCTGCTCCTTGTGGAGCGTGAAGGGGGAGTCGGGGCCGTGCTCCCGGGTGGTGAAGTCCGCGGCGGGGCCTTTTTTGAAGGCAATGCGCCAGCAAAGTCCGGCGGCAGCCACGGTGGCGGCGCCGGCGGCCGTGAGGGTCAGTGCGGCGGCGGTACACTTTTTCATTGGGTTACCTCCGCTTTTTGGGGCTGCTGCTTCCGCGTGCCCCACAGCTCGCCGAAGGCCGCGCCGCCCAAAATCAGCGCCGCGCCGGCGGCGGAGACGGGGGTCAGCCGCTCGGAGAGGAACAGCGCCGCGAACAGCAGCGCCGAGGCCGGGTCGACATAGCTGAGCAGAGCCACGGTCTGGGCGGGCAGGGCGTGCAGGGAGGTGAAGTACAGGTAGCAGGCAAGGCCGGTGTTCACGCAGCCCAGCAGCGCGATGGCAAGCCAGCCCTCCGTCCCCAGCGTGACACCCGTGGTGCGGGTGAGGAGGGCGTAGGGGGCCACCACCACGCAGGCGGTGAGCAGCTGGGTGAGGGTCAGCTCCGCGCCGCCCAGACCGGTGATGCGCTGGTTGACCACAATCAGGGCGGCATACAGCACCGCAGCGGCGGCGGCGCAGAGAATGCCCGCCGTGCCGCCGGAGAGTCCGGTCAGATTGATGAGCACCATACCCGCCGCCACGGCGGCGATGCCCAGAAGCCGGGCGGGGGTGAGCTTCTCCCCGTACAGCACCGGGGAGGCCGCCATCACCAGCACCGGGCCGCAGTAGTAGATCAGCGTGGCGGTGCCCACGCCGCAGCGGCGATAGGCCTCAAAGAGCAGCACCCAGCCCAGTCCCATCACCGCGCCGGAGAGCGTTACGGTTTTCCACTGGGCGCGCAGGGCGGGCAGGTGGAGCGTTTGCCGGGAGAGCAGCACCGCGATTGCCAGAAACACGCTGCCCAGCACCGTGCGGAAAAAGACGATTTCGCCGCTGCCCAGAGGAATGTGGCTTGCCACCACGCCGTTCATCCCGAAGATGACCAGCGCCAGAAGATAAGTCAGTCTGCTTTTGACCATATAACCCTCACATGATTGGCGCGAACACCCGCAGCAGGCTTTGCACCAGACGGGTCAGTCCGCTGCGGCTGCGGCAGTATTCGGCGGTGATTTCGGTGCACACCGGCAAGATACCGGTGAAGCTGTCCCGGATTTGCAGGACGGCTTTGGAGCGGTACATCCACGCGGCGCACTCATAGTTCAGGTACATACTGCGGTAGTCCATGTTGATGGTGCCGCAGATGCCGTACTCATCGTCGCTGACGAAGGTTTTGGAGTGGATGAAGCCCGGCGTGTACTCGTAGATGCGGACGCCCGCGCGGATCAGGCTGGTGTAGTAGGAGCGGGTGGCGGCGAACACGATCTTCTTGTCCGGAATGCCGGGGGTGATAATCCGCACATCCACGCCGCTTTTGGCGGCGGTTTCCAGTGCCGACATCATCTCGCTGCCCACCACCAGATAGGGGGTGGTGATATAGACATAGTTCTTTGCCCGGCTGATCATATTGATATAGGCTGCCTCGCCCACGGCCTCATTATCCATGGGGCTGTCGCTGTACGGCTGCACAAAGCCGTCGCCCGTTTCCGGCAGCGCGGCGGGATCCGGGAGAAAGAGACTGAAATCATCGTCACAGTGGCGGATGTAGTCCCACATGGAGAGGAACATGGCGGTGAAGGAATAGGCCGCGTCCCCCCGCAGCACCACGGCGGTGTCCCGCCAGTGGCCGAAGCGCTCAATGGCGTTGATGTACTCGTCCGCCAGGTTGATGCCGCCGGTGAAGGCCACGCCCCCGTCAATCACGCAGATTTTCCGGTGATCCCGGTAGTTGAAGCTGCCGGAGAGCACGGGGCGGAAACGGCGGAACACGCAGCACTGGATGCCCAGCTTCTCCAGCTTCTTCCGGTAGCTGCGGGGCAGGGTCATGATGCAGCCCATGTCGTCGTAAATCACCCGCACGTCCACGCCCTGGGCCGCCTTGCGAACCAGAATGTCCAGCACGGAGTCCCACATCTTGCCGGGGGCCAGAATGAAGTACTCCAAAAAGATGAATTTCTGCGCCTTCTCCAGCTCCTGCAGCAGCACCGGGTACAGATCGTCCCCCAGAGGAAAAAACTCGGTCTCCGTGCGGGTGTACACCGG
>CAZCDJ010000146.1:0-3961 GCA_964497655.1 uncultured Oscillospiraceae bacterium
GGACGGACAGGTAGGAGTTCTCCCGCAGCCGCAGCAAAAATTCCAGCTCCTGCTGGTAGTTGATGCGGGCGGTGTGCTCCTTCGTGATATCAATTGTAATGCCCAGCAGACCCAGGGGCTTGCCCGCGTCATCCCGGATAATATACTTCGAGGTGCTGCCGTAGCCGGGGGTGCCGTTCCGTGTGGCGATGGGCTCCACATAGGAAATCAGCGGCTTGCCCTGATTCAGCAGCCGATGGTCGTCGGCAATATACGCCTTTGCCAGCGTCTGATCCTCAAAGATGTCCCAATCGGTTTTGCCGATGATGTCCTCCGCGCTGTCGTGTCCCGTCATCTGGGCAAAGGCCTGGGACGCCGCGTGATAGACCAGCTCCATGTCCTTAACAAAGACCATGCTCTGGGTATGCCGGAGTATCTCATCCAAAGCGGTCAGCAGAAATGCGCTGTCACGCTCATGGTTTTCCTGCGACATAAGAGTCTCCTCCACATAAGCTTTTCCTTATCATAGCATCCGGGGACGGGAATTTCAATTATTTTCCTTCCGACAGGGTGTACACGTCCGTGCGCCGGGCGCTGAGCAGGGGCAGCTGGCGGCGAACCTGATCAATGCGGGCAAGGTCGAGCTCCGCGTACAGGAGCTCCTCCCCGGCCCCGGCGCGGCACAGCACGTCGCCCCAGGGGGAGCAGCACAGGGAGTTGGCGTAGGACACATAGCTGCCGGCCTCGTCCCGGGCGGGGGCGCAGGCGGCGGTGAACACCTGATCCTCCAGCGCCCGGGAGCGAAACAGCAGCTCCCAGTGGGCGGGGCCGGTGGTCATATTGAAGGCGGCGGGGCAGAACAGCACCTGCGCCCCCCGCAGCGTCTCCAGCCGGGTCAGCTCGGGAAAGCGGATGTCAAAGCAGATGCAAAGACCCATCCTGCCGAACTCAGTATCAAAGGTGGTCACGTCGCTGCCGGGGGTGAAGGTGTCCGACTCGTGAAAATGCTGCCCGCCGTCCACGTCAATGTCAAACAGATGGGTCTTGCGGTGCCGGGCAATCCGCGTGCCCTGCCGGTCGAACACAAGGGAGCTGTTATAGATGTGCCCGTCCTCCGCCTCGGGAAAGCTGCCGCCCACCAGATAGAGGGCATTTTCCTTGGCGATGCGGGAGAGAGTCTGGGCAACCCGTCCGTCCTCCGGCTCCTGATTTTCCACAAAGGCACGGCTGCGGTATTCGCAGCAGAACATCTCCGGCAGCACGGCAATGTCCGCGCCGCCCCGGGCCGCCTCTGCCGCGAGAGCCGCCGCGTGGGCCAGATTTTCCTCCTTGCGGGGCGTTACGTTCATTTGAATCAGGGCGATTTTCACTTTCCTCACCTCACTCTCACTATAAAGCAGCGCCGGGGGAATGGCAAGAAAAACTCTTGACAAAGACAGAAGGGATAGTATAATTAGTTATACAAGTTATACTAAATGGAGGCGCGGACCATGGTATTAAAGGGGCCGGACGGCAGATATCTGTACGGCGTGGTAAAGGTGGGGCCCAAGGGGCAGATTGTGATTCCCAAGGAGGCCAGGGATCAGCACGGCATCAAGCCGGGGGATCAGCTGGTGATCGGCGGGGACGACAACGGCATCGCCGTGTTCACAAATGACAAACTGAACGCAATGTTTCAGGTGCTGATGGGGGATGCGGAAAAGAAATGAATGCGATTGAAACACATGGGCTGACGAAAAGATATAAGGATAAGCTGGCGGTGGACGACCTCTGCCTGACGGTTGCGGAGGGAGAGCTGTTCGCCCTGCTGGGCGTGAACGGCGCGGGCAAGACCACCACCATTCGGATGCTCAGCTGCCTTGCCCGCCCCACCTCCGGGGACGCGCTGGTGTTCGGCAACAGCGTCAAAAATCAGCCGGAGCGGGTGAAGGAGCTCATCAACGTGTCCCCCCAGGAGACGGCGGTGGCGCAGGGTCTCACCGTGCTGGAAAATCTGGAGCTGACCGCAGGCATCTACGGCGCTAATCGGGCGGAGGCCCGTCGGCGCGGGGAGGAGAGCCTTGCCGCCTTCGGGCTGGAGGACTGCGCCCGCCGCAGGGCCAAGGTGCTCTCCGGGGGCCAGCAGCGCCGGCTCTCCATTGCCATGGCGCTGATCTCAAGGCCCCGTCTGCTGTTTTTGGATGAGCCGACGCTGGGGCTGGACGTGCTGGCCCGGCGGGAGCTGTGGAGCACCATCGAGAAGCTGAAGGGAACCATGACCGTGATTCTCACCACCCATTATCTGGAGGAGGCGGAGGCGCTGTCCGACCGCATCGCCATTATGGAGCAGGGGCGGCTGCGGGCGGTGGGCACGTCCGGGGAGCTGATGGCTCTGTCCGGCAAGAAAAGCTTTGAGGATGCGTTCATTGCGCTGGCGGCGGAAGGGGGAGAGAGCAAATGAGAATGCTGTGGTTTGCCCGGCGCTGCACGTTGGAGATGCTGCGGGACAAGGTGAATGTGTTTTTCGGGCTGGGCTTCCCGCTGGGCGTGCTGCTTCTGCTCACGGCCATTCAGGCCAACATCCCCGTGAGTGTTTTCGAGCTGCCCTCCCTGACCCCCGGCATCGCCGTGTTCGGCCTTTCCTTTGTATCCCTCTTTTCCGCCACGCTGATTTCCCGGGACAGATCCTCGTCCTTCATGGCCCGGCTGCTGGCCTCGCCCCTCACGGCGGGGGACTTCATTCTGGGCTACACCCTGCCCATGCTGCCGCTGTCCATCTTGCAGACGGCGGTGTGCTACATAGCGGCGCTGATTCTGGGCATGGGCTGGACGGCTAATCTTCTGCTGGCGATTGTGGTGGAAATTCCCGCCATGTTGTTTTTCATCGGCATCGGATTGCTGTGCGGCACAGTGTTTGGCGATAAGCAGGTGGGGGGCGTGTGCGGCGCCCTGCTCACCAACCTGACCGCCTTCCTCTCCGGCACCTGGTTTGATGTGAAGATGGTGGGGGGCGTGTTTGAGTCCATTGCCAACGTGCTGCCCTTCGTCCACGCGGTGAACGCCTCCCGCGCCGCCCTCAGCGGCGACCTCCCGGCCATCCTGCCGGAGCTTTGGTGGGTAATCGGCTGGGCGGCGGTGGTCTGCGTGGCGGCAGTGCTGGTATTTCGGAAAAAGATGCGTCAGTAGATTGACATTCCCCTGAAGCTGTGGTAGATTATTACACTTACACTAAGCAGTAAGGGGGGGTGTACATATGTCATTTGTACAAGTACTGGACTATTTGCGGGAGATGAATCTGGCGTCGCTGGTTCTGCGTTCGATTATGGCCGCTGTGTTCGGCGGACTGATCGGGGCCACCCGGGGCAGGGGGCAGCACGCGGCCGGACTGCGTACCCATATGCTGGTGTGCATCGGCTCCGCCTCGGTGATGATGGTGAGCCAGTTTTTCATCGTGAATATGTCCATGCCCGGCGATATTGTCCGTATGCCGGCCCAGGTGGTCTCCGGCATCGGCTTTTTGGGCGCGGGCAGCATCATCATCAACGGCAAGAATCAGGTCTCCGGCCTGACCACCGCCGCCGGCCTGTGGGCCACCGCCTGCATGGGTCTCGCCTGCGGCGCGGGCTACTACGAGGGGGCCACGGTGATGTTCCTGCTCATCTATGTGGCGCTGGTGGCGCTGCAGAAGCTGGACACCACAAGGGTCAAGACCTGCCGCATCTTCACCGTGTTCATCGAGCTGGAGGGCACTGCCCGTCTCAGCGGTCTGCTGGCTGGACTCAGCGAGCGGGGACTGGAAATCCGGGCCATTGAGCCCTTCGGGCGTCCGGGAATGGACTATGTGAGCTACCGGGTGGAGCTGGAAATGCTAAAGCCGGAAGTGGGCTATGCGGAGCTGATTCCGCTGGTGGCCTCCATTCCCGGGGTCACCTTCGCCGAGGAACTGAAGATATAGCGCGTTTGCCGCGTCGCAGCAGGCAAAAAAACCGCCGTCCCCATTTAG
>CAZCDJ010000147.1:0-3852 GCA_964497655.1 uncultured Oscillospiraceae bacterium
TGGTGGCGGCCACTTCCTTCTGGGCCTTGGCTACCATCTCCTCGATGCGGGCGGGATGGATGCGTCCATCCTGGATGAGCTTCTCCAGCGCAAGCCGGGCCACCTCGCGGCGGACGGGGTCAAAGCTGGAGAGCGTAATAGCTTCCGGCGTATCGTCAATAATAAGATCACAGCCGGTGAGGGTTTCGATGGAACGAATGTTGCGTCCCTCTCGTCCTATGATACGTCCCTTCATCTCGTCGTTGGGGAGAGGTACGACGGAGACGGTGATTTCGCTGGCATGGTCGGCGGCGCAGCGCTGGATGGCGGTGGCAATTACCTCGCGGGCGCGCTCGTCGGCTTCTTCCTTGAACTGAGCCTCCATCTCGCGTACCTTGGCGGCCATCTCGTGGGTCACTTCGTTCTCCACGTTGGCAATCAGGTAATTCTTTGCTTCCTCCATGGTGTAGCCGGAGATTTTCTCCAGCATCTCAAGCTGGGAACGCTTGACCAGGTTGATTTCCTCCTGCTTGGCATCCGCGTCGGCCAGCTTCTGATTCAGGAGATCGGTCTTTTTCTCGATGGCGTCGGTCTTTTTGTCCAGGGTCTCCTCTTTCTGCTGGAGCCTGCGCTCCTGCTTTTGAAGCTCCGCCCGGCGCTCCTTGACCTCGCGGTCATTCTCGCTTCTGGCTTTGTGTATCTCTTCCTTCGCTTCCACCAGCGCCTCGCGCTTCTTCGCCTCAGCCGCCTTGATGGACTCGTTGATGATACGCTTGGCTTCATCCTCGGCACTGGAGATCTCTCTCTCGGCAACCTTTTTCCGGTATGCCATTCCCGCCGCGAAGCCTATGACAAGCATTGCAATCAGCCCGACTGCAACGCCTATGATTGTCCAAACCATAGTTTCGGTATATTCCTCCCTTTCTTTTATTGGTAAAGCATGCTTTTGTCACGTTTTTTCACACATTTGTTTCGGTTTCGTTCGCAGATAGATAAGACGGCCCATAAAACGGCTGCCGTCGAAAAAGTTTAATATCAGGAGAGTCTCCCCACGACTCTCACAATATTATCAATGTATTCTACACCCCAAACCGGCATTATGTCAAGCAATGGTTCTTAATGCACAAAGAAAAGGGGTGCGGGGTAGGCTTTTTGACTTTTTTGTTCATCGTGGTATACTGGCCGTGATGACAAATGAATATTTATGAAGGGCGGTGTGGTCCGTGAATGAGCTTTCCTCCCCGCGTGCTGCCGGACGTATCCTTACGGTCATGCTCTGCCTGTGCGCCATGGCCTCGGCGGCGCTGATGATCTGGGCCTGCGCCTCTCAGCTGGACGCAACCGGCTTCGCGCTGCCCCGGGCGGCCGCGCTGGCCGCGCTGGGGCTTGCCACCACCTTGGCGGCGGCCTCCTCGCCCTGTCTTTCCCGGCTGCCGGAACGGCGGCTGGTGCTCATCGTCGCCCTCTCCGCGCTGGTGACAAGGCTGCTTTTCGTGCTGCTGATTCCCTCGGAGCCGGTGAGCGATTTCTCCCTGCTGTGGGACGCGGCCCGCGCCGTGGCCCGGGGCGACCTTGCCCCTCTGCGCACGGACTATTTCCGCTGGTGGGCCTACCAGCTCCCCTTTGTGTATTATGAGGCGCTGGTGGTGCGGCTGGGCGGCACACTTTTCACGCTCAAGCTGCTGAACGTGCTGTGGATGACCGGCTCGGCGGTGCTGCTGTACCGGCTGGCCCGACGGCTCGCCGGGCCGGGGGCCTCCCTCACCCTCTCCCTGCTTTACGTGCTGTATCCGGCAAACCTGCTGCTGGCCCCGGTGCTGACAAACCAGCACATCTCCCTCTTTTTCCTGCTGCTGGGCACGGAGCTGCTGCTCTCTAGCCGCGCGCAGCCCCGTGGCTGCGCGCCGGCGGGAGCCGCCCTCTGCCTGGGTAATCTGATGCGCCCGGAGGCCATCCTGATTCTGGCCTCCGCCGCCGCTGCCGCTTTTGTGCTTGTACTGGGCCGAAAGCTCAGCTTCCGCCGGGTGCTCCTCTGTGCCGCGGCCCTGCTGGGAGCCTATCTGGCGCTGGGCTTTGCCGTGTCCTCCGCCTTTCGGCTCACCGGCGTCGCCCCGGAGGGCATCGGCAACCGGAGACCGGAATGGAAGCTGGTGCTGGGACTGGACGCCCAGGGCGAGGGCACCTATTCGGAGCGCCATATGAACGTTCTCTATCTGGAGGACAAGTCCGCCCGGCGAGCGGAGACGGAGCGGATCATCCGCTCATCTCTGGAGGAATGTCCGGATGTGGGCGGCTTCTTTCTGGGCAAGGTGCGGTTCATGTGGGGCGCGGAGGAGGACGCCGCGCTCTCCCTCACCCCCGCCGTGCTGTCTGACCAGTCCACGGCGGTTCACCGCCTGCTGCGGCTGGAACGGCTGTACTTCCTGCTGGTCACGCTGCTGACCCTGCCCGGCTGTGCCGCCGCCCTGCGCCGAAAAGAGGGCGCTCCGCTGGCCTCCCTTGTGCTCATGTGTCTCGTCTGCGCCAATCTGGCGGCCTACCTGCTCATCGAGGTGCAGCCCCGCTACCGCTACTTTCTGATGCCCGCTCTGTTCGCGCTATCGGCGCCGGGCGTGGATTTTTTGCGCGCGGGCCTCACCCGGCGGCGCTCCAATCTGGACACATGAATAAAATCAGTGTATAATGCTTAAACCGTAAGACAGCGTTCCCCTGCGGCGAGCTGCCGCACACCATGCAAATCCTTCTTTTGGGGGCTGACCTGTTGGAATACCTATCCTATCTTTTACCGCTGGCCGCCATCGCCTATGTACTCTACACCGCCTTTGGCTGGCTGCCCCTGCTGCGCCGGGATGAGCGCCTGCCCGCCGCCGGAGACGCGCCCGCCGCCCCGCCGGAGGCGAAGCGTGCCTTCACCTTTGCCCACAAGAACGGCTCCATGACGCGGCGGGACATGCTGCTGGCGCTGCTGCTCACTCTGGTCTACGGGGTGACGGCCTTTGTGAATCTGGGCAACACCGCCGCGCCGGAGAGCTTCTGCCGCTTTGAGGAGCGGGGCAACTACGCGGACGTGCTGCTGCCGGAGACGGCGGATGCCCGCTCCGTGCAATACTACTGCGGCCTGCACACCGGCAACTATTTTATGCAGGTGAGCGCCGACGGCGAAAATTTTACCGACGTGTGCGTGCTGGAGCAGAGCTACGCGGATGTGTTTAAGTGGAAAACCGTGGAGCTGCCCGCCGGCACCGTGCAGGGCCGGGTATGGATACGCCTTGTGTCCGACAGCCCCCTGTGGCTGGGGGAGCTGGCCCTCTATGACGCGCAGGGCACTCTGATTTCCCCGGCAGACTTCCAGTACAGCGAGGGCTGCGCCACGCTCTTTGACGAGCAGTACACCGTGCCCGCGGACAGCTCCTTCATGGACAGCACCTATTTTGACGAGATCTACCACGCCCGTACGGCCTATGAAAATATTGAGAACGTGTACCCCTACGAGATCTCCCACCCGCCGCTGGGCAAGCTGATTCTGGCCATCGGCATTGAGATCTTTGGCATGAACCCCTTCGGCTGGCGCTTCATGGGCACCCTCACCGGCGCGCTGATGCTGCCGGTGCTGTATCTGCTGCTGAAAAAGCTGTTTGACTCCACCCCCATCGCCTTCTGCGGCACGGCGGTGTTCGCCTTTGACTTCATGCACTTTGTCCAGACCCGCATCGCCACCATCGACACCTACGCGGTGTTCTTCATCCTGCTCATGTACCTGTTCATGTACCTGTACATCAGCGGCGGCAGGCTCAGATATCTTGCCCTGTCGGGAGTTTTCTTCGGCATCGGCGCCGCCTGCAAGTGGACCTGCCTTTACGCGGGCGCGGGACT
>CAZCDJ010000148.1:0-3842 GCA_964497655.1 uncultured Oscillospiraceae bacterium
AGCTGGTAATATGCCCTTCTAGGGCTAGTGCATACCACCAGTTTAACTGGTGGTTTTGATTGCAATGAAACGCGGGAGCTTACTCCATGCTGCTGAGCTTAGCCGCCATGGCGCTCTTCTTGTGGGCCGCGTTGTTCTTATGGATCAGTCCCTTGCCCGCGGCGCGGTCAACAGACTTGACAGCAACTTTATAGGTGCCGGCAGCTGCCTCCTTGTTGCCCTCGGCAACGGCCGCGTCAAACTTCTTCAGATCTGTTTTAAGGGCGGTCTTCTTCGCCTTGTTAGCGGCGTTCTCCAGCTTGGACTTGGCATCCCTCTTCATTGCGGACTTAATGTTGGGCATGTTCTGTTTGCCACCTCCTCCTATAAGATTACCGGCACAGATAGTCCGGCGGATTGTTATTCTAACATTGCACCTCTTAAAAATCAAGGGTTTTTTCAATATTTTATTGTGAATTTTGAATATTGCGCCCCGGAGCACACAGAATACACTTTATCTTGTGGTATGAAGGGGATGCAACAACTATGGAAAGACGGATTCGCACCGATCTGGCCAGCGAGGAGCGGGATATTCTGCGCGCCGGAAGCGGGGACGCAGGCGAGCTGCCGGGGGTGCGCGCCAGCGATGAGATGCGGGGAAGCTTCCGGGTGACCACCGTGGATATTCTGGACAGCGAGGGCGAAAATGCGTTATGTAAACCGATTGGGCGCTATGTCACCGTGGAGCTGGACGCGCTGCTGCGCCGCGCGGAGGATTCCTTTGAACAGGCCGCGCAGCTGATTGCCGAAATTCTTCGGGGGATTTTGCGGCCTGATATGGGCGGCAGTACCCTCATTGCGGGACTTGGCAACAGCGCGATTACCCCGGACGCGGTGGGGCCGCTGTCGGTGGACAGTGTGATGGCCACGCGGCACCTAAAGACCCATTTGCCGGAGGAGTTTGCCGCCTTTCGCAGCGTGTGCGCCGTGGAGACCGGCGTGTTGGGCACCACCGGCATTGAGTCAGCGGAGATGCTGCGCTCTCTCTGCGCCGCCGTCTCCCCTACCCGGGTCATCGCAGTGGACGCGCTGGCCAGCGCCGAGCTTACGAAGCTGTGCCGCACGGTGCAGATCAGCGACGCGGGCATTGTGCCCGGCAGCGGTGTGGGCAACGACCGGGAGGCCCTCAGCGAGCAGACACTAGGCGCGCCTGTGGTGGCCATCGGCGTGCCCACGGTGGTGGATGCCGCCAATTTCAGCGACGATGAGGCTGCCAAGGGGATGTTCGTCACCCCTCGGGATATTGACACCGCCGTGCGGGATGTGGCAAAGCTCATCGGCTACGGCATTGATCTTGCCATGCACGACGGGCTCACGGTGGCTGATATCGACCTGTTCCTCAGCTAAACTGTTTCACGTGAAACCATATCCCGGAGCAGACGTTTTTTGTAAAACGCACACCGGGTCTTGCCGCTATGTTTCACGTGAAACCTCTCCCCTGCCGCCACCCCATTGTTTCACGTGAAACAATTTGCCAATGTTTCACGTGAAACCTTGAAAACCTCCCCTGCTCCTGTTATAATCAGAGCACATATAGAAAACAGGGGGATACTATGGCTAAAATAATTGCTGTGGCCAACCAAAAGGGCGGCGTGGGCAAGACCACCACCTGCGTCAACCTGTGCGCGGCGCTGCACAAGCGGGGCCGTCGGGTGCTGCTGGTGGACTGCGACCCCCAGGGGAACGGCACCTCCGGCATGGGAGTCAGCAAGGACAGCATTCCCAACGTGTACGATCTGCTGGTGCGCGGCACGCCCGCCGCCGACTGCGTGGTGAAAACCCGGTTTGGGGACGTGCTGCCCTCCAACAAGGAGCTCTCCGGCGCCACGGTGGAGCTGATCGAGGCGGAAAAGCGGGAGTATGTCCTGCGGGACGCGCTGCTGCCCATTCGCGCCGACTACGACTACATATTCATTGACTCCCCGCCCTCGCTGGAGATTCTCACCATCAACTCCCTGTGCGCGGCGGACAGCGTGCTGATTCCCGTGCAGTGCGAGTATTACGCCCTGGAGGGCATTGCGGACCTGATGACCACGGTGAAGCTGACGAAAAAGCGCCTCAGCCCAAGGCTGGAGGTGCAGGGCATTGTGCTCACCATGTACGATTCCCGCACAAACTTCTCCGATCAGGTGGCGGCAGAGGTGGAAAAGTTCTTTGGCACCGCTGTGTACAAGACGCGGATTCCCCGGAATGTGCGTACGGCGGAGGCGCCCAGCCACGGCGAGCCGGTGATTTCCTATGACCGGATGAGCAAGGGCAGCCGGGCCTATCTGCATCTGGCGGACGAATTCATAAAGAGGGAGGAGTGACATGATGACTCCTGGAAACGCAAAAAAGGGTCTGGGCGCGGGTCTCAGCGCGCTGTTTGGGGATGAGCTGCCCGAAACAGAGGAAAATGAGGTACGGATGCTCCCCATTGCCAAGCTGGAGCCCCGGGAAAATCAGCCCCGCGCCTATTTTGACGACGAGGCGCTGACAGAGCTGGCCCAGTCCATCAGCGAATACGGACTGCTGCAGCCCATCACGGTGCGAAAGCTGGACAGCGGCTACTTCCAGATCATCGCCGGCGAGCGCCGCTGGCGGGCGTCCCGGATGGCCCGGCTCACTGAGGTGCCGGTGCGGGTGATTAAGGCGGACGAGAAGCTGGCCACCGAGCTGGCGCTGGTGGAAAATCTCCAGCGGGAGGACTTGAATCCCATGGAGGAGGCCCGGGGCTACCGGGTGCTCATTGATGAATACGGCCTGACCCAGGACGAGGCCGCTCAGCGGGTGGGGAAGTCCCGCCCCGCCGTCACCAACGCCATGCGCCTGCTGGCGCTGCCCTCGGAGGTGGCGAATATGGTGGAAAACGGCATTCTCAGCGCCGGACACGCCCGGGCGCTGCTGCCCATCCCCACGGCGGAGGCCCAGCTGTTTGCCGCCCGTGAGGTGGCGCGGCGGGGGCTCTCCGTGAGAAACACCGAAGAACTGGCAAAGAAACTGTGCAAAGAGCCGAAGCACGCCCCGGAACTTCCCGGCGGGGTGCAGGTGGACTATCTGGGGGATGTGGCAAAGCGGCTGGAGAAGTCACTGGGCCGCAAGGTGAAGCTCTCCGAGAGCGGCAAGCGGGGCAAGATCGTGCTGGAGTACTACGACGCGGACGACCGGGAGCGCCTCATTAACCTACTGGATCATTTGAAGTAAAATATATTACAAGGAGTAATCATATATGCTGGACATCAAATTTCTCCGGGAGAATCCGGACGTGGTTCGCGAGAACATAAAGAAAAAGTATCAGGATCACAAGCTGCCGCTGGTGGACGAGGTGATTGCGCTGGACAGCGCCTATCGCGCCGCCGTCACCGAGGCCAACGAGCTGCGCGCCGCCCGCAACACCCTGTCCAAGCAGGTGGGCATTCTGATGGGTCAGTCCAAGAAGGACCCTGCCAAGCTGGAGGAGGCGGAGGCCGCCAAGGCGCAGGTGAAGGCACAGGCCGACCGGCTGAGTGAGCTGGAGGTCATGGAGGACGAGCAGCAGGCCCGGATTCGCGCCATTATGCTGCAAATTCCCAACATCATTGACCCCAGCGTGCCCCTGGGCCCGGACGACAGCTGCAATGTGGAGGTGGAGCGCTTCGGCGAGCCGGTGACGCCGGACTTTGAAATCCCCTACCACACCCAAATTATGGAAAGTTTTAACGGCGTGGACATGGACGCGGCGGGTCGGGTCAGCGGCAACGGCTTTTATTACCTGATGGGCGACATCGCCCGGCTGCACGAGGCCGTGCTGGCCTACGCCCGGGATTTCATGATCGGCAAGGGCT
>CAZCDJ010000149.1:0-3830 GCA_964497655.1 uncultured Oscillospiraceae bacterium
GCCATGGAGCTGCTCACCTATGACACCGCCAAGATGAAGGCCGAGGGCCTGCGCCATACCCTTGAGGCCGCGGAGACCAAGCTTTTCTCCGGTACCCACGCCACCCAGATCTGCCTGGAGTGCCAGCAGGTCCTTGGCGGCAACGGTTACAGCAAGGAATTCCACGTGGAGCGCTTTGTCCGCGACGCCAAGCTTCTGGAAATTGGTGAGGGCACCAATGAAATTTTGCGTATGGTGATTGGCGGGACGGTTTTGGCATCCAAGTGACACCCACTCAACCAGAAAGGTATGTTGGAATGAAGATACTGGTATTTGTCAAGCAGGTGCCGGACACCACGGACGTGAAGCTGGACCCCAAGACCGGTAACCTTGTGCGGGACGGGGTGCAAAGCGTCATCAACGCTCTGGACGCCAACGCCGTGGAGGCCGCCCTCCGCATCCGCGAAAAGTGCGGCGGTACGGTGACGGCCATCTCCATGGGTCCCCCCCAGGCGGAGGACGTGCTGAAAAAGGCTCTGGCTATGGGCTGCGACGACAGCGTGCTTTTAAGCGACCGGGCCTTCGGCGGGGCGGACACGCTGGCCACCGGCTACGTGCTTGCCAAGGCGGCGGAAAAAATAGGGGGCTATGACCTGCTGCTGTTCGGCCGCCACTCCTCCGACGGCGAGACCGCACAGACAGGCCCCATTGTGGCCTCCTTCCTGGGTATTCCCCAGGTGACCCTGGCGGACACGCTGGACGTGGAGGACGGCTGGGCCTATTGCACCCGAAAGACGGAGCAGGGCTCCGAGAGGGTGCGTGTGCAGCTCCCCGCGCTCATCACCGTCTGCGGCGAGATAAACGAGCCCCGCTACGCCACCCCCATCAACATCATGAAGGCGCTGAAAAAGCCCCGGCTCACCTGGAACCGGGAGGATCTGGGGGCGGACGCCGCCAAGTGCGGCATCCCCGGCTCCCCCTCCGTCACCAAGCGTCTTTTCGAGCCCACCCATGAGAAGGTGGACACCGTTAGATTCACCGGCGACACAGCGGAGATGGCCAAGGCCTTCGTGGATATGCTGGAAGCCCGGCATTTGATTTGAAAGGAGAGCACCTGTGAAGAAAGCTGAATGTAATGGCATCTGGGTGTTCGCCGAGCAGAAGGCCGGCATACTGGACACCACCCCGCTGGAGCTGCTGGCCAAGGCCGTGGAGCTTAAAAGCATCTTGGGCGAGCCCGTCACGGCCGTGGTCGCCGGCGACCGGGTTGCTCATCTGGCGGAGACTCTCATTGCCCACGGCGCGGACACCGTCATCGCCGCAGAGAACGAAAATCTGTCAAGCTACAGCGCAAGGCCCTACGAAAAGGTTTTATCGGAGCTTTGCCGAAAGTATAAGCCCTCCATCTTCATCTTCGCCGCCACGGCTCAGGGCCGGGATTTGGCCCCCCGGGTGATGTGCTCTCTGGGCACCGGCCTCACCGCCGACGCGGTGGAGCTGGGCGTAGACGATGAGGGCACCTTTGTACAGACCACCCCCGCCTTTGGGGGAAGCCTTTTGGCCCATATTTCCATCCCGGAGCTTCGGCCCCAGATGGTAACGGTTCGCGCCCACGTTTTTGACCCCCTGCCGGCGGACAGCGCCCGGAAGGGTCAGGTCATTGTGGAAGTGGTTGCAGCGGAAAGAGACTCATGCTATGAGGTGCTTGAGGAAGTTCCCAAGACCTCGTCGGGCGTCGCCATAAACGACGCGGAGGTTCTTGTTTCAGGCGGGCGAGGCATCAAGAGCCAAGCGGACCTGGAAGCGCTGCGTACCCTGGCCTCCCTCATGGGCGGGGAGCTGGCCTGCTCCCGCCCGCTGGTGGACGTGGGCTGGCTGGACCATGAATTACAGATCGGTCAGAGCGGCACCACGGTGAAGCCCAAGTTCATACTGAATGTTGGCATCTCCGGTTCGGTGCAGTACATGGTGGGTATGCAGAAATCCGAGGCCGTGGCCTCCATCAACACCTACGACAGAGCCGATATTCTCGCCATATCCCACTACGCTGCGATTGCGGACTATTCCAAGCTCATCCCCGCCATCATTGACGAGATCAAAGCGAGAAAAGGCTATAAAAAATTGAAAGGGAGATTTTATCATGAGCGAGCGTAAATTCCTTATCCCCGAGTACGGACCCTTTGCCGGTATGCGCGTTATAGACACCGGCTCCCTGATCGCCATGCCCTTCGCCGCCACCCTTCTGGCCGATTTCGGCGCCGAGGTTATCCACATCGAGCGTCCCGGCGTGGGCGACACCCTGCGTGTTCTGGCCCCCTTCGCCAAGGAGGGCGACAAGGCCGTTTCCACCTCCTGGGCACAGGACGGGCGCAACAAGCTCTCCCTCTCTCTGGAGCTGAACCTGAATCACCCGGAGGTCAAGGAGCTGTTTTATGACCTGATCCGTCAGGCGGACGTTTTCATGGAGAACATGGTATGGCTGGACAAGCTGGGCATAAAGGACGAGGAGCTGATGGAGGTGAACCCCCGGCTTATCATCGCCCACATCTCCGGCTACGGCAACCCCGCCTTCGGCGGCCTCCCCGAGTACTGCGACCGGGCATCCTACGACATGATCGGTCAGGCCTTCTCCGGCTGGATGGGACTCAACGGCGAAAAGGGCGGCGAGCCGGTCGTCGGCAAGCCCTGGCTCAATGACTTCACCTCCGCCTATGCCGCCGTGTTCGGCGTGCTGGCGGCCTACGTAAACGTGCTCAAGACCGGCAAGGGCCAGGTGGTGGACATCGCCCAGTTTGAGGTTCAGGCCACCTATATGTGCGACGCCTACACCTCCTACTCCATGGCCGGACGCATCAATTCCCGCAGCGGCAACAAGTCCGCCGCCTTCCAGCCCTACGGCCTTTTCAAGAGCAAGGACGGCTACGACATCGCTCTGGGCGCTTTTGGCCCCGGTGTCTATAAGCGCGCCATTCAGGCTCTGGGCTTTGATCTGGAGTACTATAACTACAAGGACTGCTCCTCCGGTCTGGAGGCCGTGGCCAGCGAAAAGGGCCGGGAGCTGGACAGCAAGGTCATCGAGTGGTGCCTTGCCCACACAGCGCAGGAGATTGAGGACGCCATGGCGGCCTTCAAGGTTCCCTGCTCCCGGGTGAACAGCTCCAAGGACTGCATGGAGAACGCCCACTACCAGTCTCGCGGCGACTTCATCAAGTACGAGGACCAGACCATCGGCAAGGAGATCACCGCCTTCGGCGTGGTGCCCAAGATGTCCGGCACCCCCGGCAAGGTCTGGCGCGGCGCCCCCGCCCTGGGCCAGGACACCAACGCCATCCTGAAGGACCTTCTTGGCTATGACGACGCCAAGGTAGCCGAGCTCCGGGAGAAAAACCTGATCTGAGGCGGGAGAGAGGAGTTCACATCCGCTGAAAATTGGGCAACGATTTTCATTTGGAACCTGGAATTGTTCTATCAAATGAACCGGCAGAGCGTTTGCTCTGCCGGTTTTTCGTCTTAGTCAGAGTCTCGCCGTGCCAAAAAGGCGGCTTAGCCCTGACGATTATCTCAGAATGATGCAGGCAGTTCACCTCAATGTGACGTATTCCGGCGCGGAGGGAAATGTGCTCCCGGGGGGAAAGCGAATGGGCGTGTACTAACTGAAAAGGGGGCGCCGCAACACGCCATGAGTGTTATACGGCTGCGATGTGATGACCGAGCTGCCAAATAGTACCTGACGTATAGCGCCGCGGAAATAGAGGATACTAATTCCTGTCAAGAAAACAATAGACAGGAGGTCCTTTTATCATCGGCCACTCGCAATTCGAGCGCATCCCCGTATCACAGGAGCGCCAGGA
>CAZCDJ010000150.1:0-3811 GCA_964497655.1 uncultured Oscillospiraceae bacterium
AAAGGCGCGCCGGAGTGCACCATAGGCAACGCGCTGCTGTACCTGACCCACGACAAGGGACTCGCCGGAGCCATTGCCTACAACGAGTTCAGCTGCCGCAAAGTCAAGCGCCGCCCGATGCCCTGGGAGACTGGTATGCTGACCGAAACC
This sequence comes from uncultured Oscillospiraceae bacterium, assembly GCA_964497655.1. Taxonomy (GTDB): domain Bacteria; phylum Bacillota; class Clostridia; order Oscillospirales; family Oscillospiraceae; genus Scatomorpha. The sequence continues at coordinate 151 of CAZCDJ010000150.1, forward strand.
CGCGCCGGAGAGGTGGACAGCGTGGACGGGCGCGGCTGGACAGACACCGACGACGCTGCCCTGCGCCTCTACATGGAGAAGCTTGGCATCACCGGGTCTCGCATCATCGACGATGCGCTGATGGTGGCGGCAAAGAAAAACGCCTTCCACCCGGTGCGGGAATACCTGACACGGCTCACCTGGGACGGCGTTGAACGACTGGACACCATGCTCATCCGCTGGATGGGAGCGGAGGACTCCCCCTATGTGCGCGCCGTTACGCGGAAGTGGCTCACCGCCGGGGTCGCCAGAGTTATGCGCCCCGGCTGTAAGTTCGACAACATGCTCATTCTGGTCGGGCCGCAGGGGATAGGCAAGTCCCGTCTCGCCGGAGCACTGGCTCGCCGGTGGTTCCTGGACGGACTGCCGGACTTCACAAGCAAGGACACGCTGGAACGCATACAGGGCAAGTGGATCGTGGAAGTCGCCGAGCTCTCCGCTATGCGGAAAAGCGAGGTGGAGGACGTGAAGGGCTTTATCTCCCGAACCACGGACACCTTCCGCGTTGCGTATGGGCGCAACAGCGGTGACTTCCCCCGCCAGAGTATCTTCTACGGCTCCACAAACTCCGCCGAATTTCTCCGGGACACAACCGGCAACCGGCGCTTCTGGCCGGTCAGCGTTACCGGCTTCGACCGGGGACAGCTGAAAGGTCTCGACGAGGAGGTCGACCAGCTGTGGGCCGAAGCGGTGGTGCGCTGGAGAGCCGGGGAGCCGCTGTGGCTGGATGACCCGACGCTGTGGGAGGACGCCACCGCACAGCAGGAAGTGTATGCCGAGGACGACGGAACCGCTGAGCTGGTGGGCCGCATCACGGCGTTCCTGAACAAGCCGCTGCCGGTCAACTGGGACTCGCTGGACACGGCGGCGCGGGAGAGCATCATGCGCTCCGAGCTGCCCTATGACGTGGGTGATCCGCCCCGGTACAGGGACGTGGTGTGCCTCGCCGAGCTGCGTAACCAGATGCCCGGGATGCGGTTCGCGCAGCCGGGCGAGATGGTATTCGCCGCGCAGAACCGGGCTCTGGGACGCGCCATGAACGAGGTCCCGGGGTGGGTTAGACCCGGGAGTACCGCGACGTTCGGTGAGTACGGCAAGCAAAAGTTATACGCGCGAGAAGCGACGTGGCCGTTCCGGCTCACGGGCAAATAAACCGTAGAACCGAAAAACTGTAAAATACAGAAACTTTTGGGGCCTTCCCGCGTAAATGCGATGTAGTGATAAATCGTTATTGCGCGGGAAAGTTTTCAGAAAATACGGTTCTACGGTTCCTTCGGTTTAAGACAGGCCAAATCGAAACCGAAGGAACCGAGCCAAATCGGGCTTCGGTTCCGCAAAAAAGCGTTGCGGTTCAAGGTGTTCAGCCCTTAGGAACCGTAGAACCATAATATTATATAGAGATATATATAATATATAGAAATATACTATATATAAAATATAAATATATATATATATATATATAGCAAAAAAAAGGGGGTATAAATCCGTTCTTCGGTTACAGCCCCGGTCAGCGCCACAGATTGGGAGGTATGACATGAGCAAGAGAGAGCGCGACGTGGAGGAGCGCCTGACGCGGGAGATGGAGGCGCGTGGGCTCCTGTGCGTGAAGTTCATCCCCGACGGGAGGGCGGGCATGCCGGACAGGCTTGTGATGCTCCCCGGCGAGAGGGTGCTGTGGGTGGAGCTGAAGACGCAGGGGGGCGCGTTGTCCCCGCTTCAGCGCTACCAGCATGTCCAGCTTGAGCGGCACGGGCAGCGGGTGGTGACCCTTTGGAGCTACGCCGACGTGGACGCCCTGTGCGCGGAGATGGACGCGCGGAAATAAAAAAAGCCCCTGCTCACGTTGCCGCATGAGCAGGGGCGAAGTTTATGTGATAGTGGTATGTTCCTTTACGCGGTGAAGGTGCGCTGGAAGCGGTGCAGCATTTCCAGCAGGTCTCCGTCGAGATGGTCCACGGCCCGGCCCCAGATGTGGTCGGGTACGCCGTAGTATGCCTCGGCGATGGAGCCGGTGATGGCCGCAATGGTGTCGCTGTCCCCGCCCAGGGAGATCGCGTTGCGGATGGCGTCCTCGAAGCCGGTGCTGTCGAAGAAGGCAGCCAGAGCGGCGGGCATGGTGTCCTGGCTGGACTCGCTGAAGTCATAGGCGGGACGCAGCTCATCCACCGTGGGGATGACGTAGTAGAGGTCGGCGATGCGGCGAAGGTGTTTCATTGTGCTGCCGGTGCGGGCCAGGTAGATGAGCTCTGCGGTCAGCGCCGCAGCTTTGAGCGCCTCGGGGTGGTTGTGCGTGGGGAGGGCCGTGAGCTCGCCCAGGTGCCGGGCGTCCTCCGGGGACGCGGCGACCCAGCCCGCAGCGGAGCAGCGCATGGGTGCCCCGTTGCCCCAGGAGTTGTATGGCTGAGGGTCGTCGGAGTTGAGCCAGTCCCGGAAGCGACCGCCGTAGCTCATGTACGGGTACTTGTTGCCCCAGTATCTCAGGGAGTTTTTGATGAGCCGGACAAGCTGTTCATCGGAGGCGTCGGCCTCCGCCTTGGAGAAGGCGTCGGCGACGGCGACAGTCATCACGGTGTCATCGGTGAAGGCACAGCCGGGGCCGAACAGCGGGAAGTCCTTGGTCTTGATGTTGTCAAACTCGTAGATGCTGCCCACGATGTCGCCGATGATAGCGCCTCGGAGCGCGGGTTTGGCCTCAGCGCCGGTTCCGGCGCTTGGTTCGGTGGCCAGGTCGCCGCTCTTGCCGCGCCGCCGTCCCCAGGGCTCGAAGTGGGTGATGGTCTCGTAGAGACCGGTGGGGTCGCCGTCGAAGCGGACGGCCCGGTCATCGACGTAGCAGCGGGCCGGTATCTTTTCGCTGGTGATGTCGTCCACGGTGATGTTGTGTTCGTGGAGCCAGGCGTCCACGGCCTCCCGTCCGCCGGCGGACAGGCAGCGGGACGTGAGAACGACGACCTGATAGCCGTCGGCCCGGAGCCGGTCGATGACATCCTTTATGCCGGGGGTTGGCGGGTCGAGCACGATGTCGTCACCCGTCCACGGAGAGGTGTAGCTGTGGATCACGCCGTCGAAGTCGAAGCATACATGTGACAAGGGCAAGTCCTCCTTATTGTGTTGTGTTGTGTTGAGATTAGTTTACCAGTGGAGGAGTTTGATTACAAGCTCCACCCACCGGTCAGCGGACAGAATGAACAGACAGATGAGAAAAAAGGCGACGTCCATTAGGACGGTCTTGACGTTGGGCTTATTCAGCGTTGTACCTCCTCACAAACATGATGGTGATGGCGTCGTAGTCCACGTCGCCGCCCAGAATGTCAAACACAGCCCGAAGGGCGTCTCCGGTGGTGCAGTGGGTATAGCGCAGCGTCCCTTGCTGCGGCCGGGTCTGGCCGTCCTCCGCCGGGGCTGGCGCCGCAGATGTGTCCGGGACGTCGCAGGAGGGCGCAGGAGCTTGTACAGGGGCGGGGGCTGTGTCAGGGGGCGCGTCCGCCTCGGGGGCCGCAGCAGCGTCGCAGGGAGCCGCAGCCGGGTCTTTGAACGCCTCCCAGTCCCAGAAACGAAACTGCTTGGTGGACGGGTAGGGGAGCCGGGCATTGCAGAGGGTGTGAATTTGCTTGGACAGGGC
>CAZCDJ010000151.1:0-3724 GCA_964497655.1 uncultured Oscillospiraceae bacterium
GCCAAGACCGGCGCGGAGGATGGGGACAATGGCCAGCTTTTTGCCGGCGATCTCGCGGCAATGCGCCACGGCCACGGGAGTCTGGATATCCACCTCCTGCAGGGGCAGGTCGCGGGTCGCTTCAAAACACATCAGCATGGCAATCTCGCTGATGAGTTCACGAAATTCCTTGACGCCGGTATTCTGGTCGCGCAGGATGGACAGCTTGTGCTGAATCAGCGGATGGTCGAATACGTGCACATTGCTCATTTCGATATCTCCTTCTAATTTATTGCCCGGTTGCCATTCTCTCCTGCCGTTCCCGCTCCGCCTGGGACAGGCGCAAATACACGGGCAGCAGGTCGGCCGCGCTCTCGGCGGTCTTGTCCAGAGCCGCCATGCACACGCCCCAGGCGTTCTGATAGCGGTTGGACTCGGGGGCGAGAGTGCACTCCGTGTTGCTTACCAAAAATGCATTATAACACAGCTCGGCCCCGTCTCCAACAAGAAAAACCGGCGCGCCGAGTTTTTTTACATCTTCCACAAGCTCAGGCAGAGATATCGCCCGGTCTTGGCACAAACGGACAGGTTTTCCCCCCACGATCCGGAACAGGGCGTTATACACCTGGCTTCTGCGGGCGTCCATGCTGCAGCAGACAAGGGCTCCCTCGCCGGCTGCCAGCCCCAGATAGGACATGGCCTCCAGCGTGGAGACGCCGATGGCGGGCTTCTCCGCGCCCCAGCACAGCCCCTTCACGGTGGACACGCCAATCCGCACGCCGGTGAAGGACCCGGGGCCCCGGGCCACGGCAACGGCGTCCACATCGGCAAGGGCGGTCTCGGTGTTGCGGAGCAAATCCTCCGCCATGGGCAGCAGGGTGCGGGAGTGTGTGAGCCCGCTGCACTGGATATACTGTCCCACAAGTACCCCGTCCCGGCAGAGGGCCACGCTGGCGGCAATGGCCGAGGACTCAAGCGCGAGAATGAGCATTGTTTTTTGCCTCCTCAATGGTGATGCGGCGCTTGGTGCCGCTGAGCTTTTCGAGACTCACCTTCAGCTCGTCGCCGAAGAAGGCGGACTCCACGTTTTCGCTCCATTCCACCACGCACACGGCGCCCCGGGAGAGGTAGTCCTCCCAGCCGATGTCGAACAGCTCGTCCGCGCTGTGCAGCCGGTACATATCAAAGTGGATGAGGGTTCGCTTCGCGCCCTCGTACTCGTTCACGATGGTAAAGGTGGGGCTGCTGACCCGGCAGGCAATGCCCATGCCCCGGGCCATACCCCGGACAAAGGCGGTCTTGCCCGCGCCCAGCTCGCCGTACATGGCCACCACCGTGCCCCGCGGCAGATTGGCGGCGAATCGCTCCCCCACCAGCTCTGTTTCGTATTCGTTGTTGGATATGATCTCAAGCATCTGATAACCTCCCACAGACGGGCTGAAACCCGGGGGTATTATACACCGGCAAGACGATTGCGTAAAGCTTAAATATGTGCTACAATAAGCTGGCATTTTTGAAAGGAGGCGTTGGCTACGAAAAAGATCATACCTTGGGTGCGCGATTTTGTGCGGCGTGCGGATATGCTTCTGCTGGCCCTGTGCGTCGCGTCCGCCCTGTTTGGCCTTGTGGTGATCTCCAGCGCCGTCCAAACCTATAATAACCCCGTGAAATATGTGGTGGTGCAGCTTCTGGCGCTGGTGCTGGGGCTGATGCTGTACATCCTGATGACCGTGCTGGACGTGGACATCCTTGCGGACAAGTGGATTTTGCTTTGCGCCTTCAACGCCGTTTTTCTGCTGATTCTCATCCCCTTCGGCACGGAGGAGCTGGGTAACGCGGGCTGGCTGCGCTTTTTCGGCATCGGCATTCAGCCCTCCGAAATCGTAAAAATCACCTACATCATTGTCATGGCCAAGCATATCAGCTACCTGAAGGAATACAGGGATCTGAATTCCATTGTGTCCGTGGCCCAGCTCGCCCTGCACTTTCTGCTGATTTTCGGTCTGCTGCTGGTCACCTCCAAGGATTTGGGCAGCGCGCTGGTGTATTTCTTCATCTTCGCCGTGATGCTCTTTGCCGCCGGACTGAAGTGGTACTGGTTCGCCATCGGCCTTGCCGCCGTGGCTGCCGTGATTCCCTTTGTGTGGACAGATGTGCTGAAGGAATATCAGCGCGCCCGCATTCTGGCTCCCTATATCCCCGATGTGGTGGATCCCACCGGCACGGTCTACACCTGGCAGGCCAACCAGTCCAAGATGGCGCTGGCCTCCGGTCAGCTGTTCGGCACCGGGCTGGGCAAGGGCCCCAAGACCCAGTCGGACGCCATCTTTGCCAAGCAGTCGGACTTTATTTTCGCCCCCATCGGCGAGGAGCTGGGCATGATCGGCTGCTGCTGCGTGCTGGCGCTGCTGGTGGCCGTGATCGTCCGCTGCGTGATGGTGGGCCTTCGCAGCCGGAACAACCTCTCCATGCTGGTGTGCTTCGGCGTCGCTGCCACCGTCACCTTCCAGACCTTTGAGAATATCGGGATGTGCGTGGGCATCGCCCCCGTCATCGGTATCACCCTCCCCTTCTTCAGCTACGGCGGCAGCTCCCTGTTTTCCATGTTTGCCGCCATGGGTCTGGTGTCCGGCGTGCGATACCGACCCAAGCCGGAGCGCTTCCGACTATACGGATAAAGCTCCGGCTCATAAAAATCTCCGCCTCATACGAGGCGGAGATTTTACTTATCGGCCCTCCCAGGGGGGCGTTTGATCCGTGGTGATGTGGGGCTCGGCGTCCACCCAGGGGCGGCCGTCCAGCGTCAGCAGGTAGTTATAATAGAGGGCGTAGCTCACACTGGTGTAGGGAGCCACATAGATGAGGACGAAGGGCACGGCGGAGAGAATAAACCAGCCCAGAAAGGACAGATCCATCACGAACAGCTCGCCCTTGTGACCCGTCATCAGCCGCTTGCTCTCCCGGATGCACTCAAGCGCGCTCATATCCGGGTGGTCAACCAGCAGGTAGATGGCCTGCCGATAGCGGTAGGAGGCCACAATGCCGGGGATGACAAACAGCAGGCTCCACAGGAAGGTAAACAGCCAAATCAGAATCTCCAGCCAGATCACCCGGAAGAAGATGGCAAAGCCGTCAAACAGGTTGCCCATCACGTTTGGCTGACGCCGGGACACCCGCAGGGTGCTGATGGTGTAGCCCACGCCCAGCAGCATACCCATCAGCGAGAGCAGCGCGCCGATCAGCGCCTCGCCTCCGCTGGGCATCTGGCTCTGCACCTGACCCAGCACATAGTCGAAGTAGGTGCCGTTCAGCATGGCGTCCCTCATTGCTTCGTAGTTCAAAACAATGCCGGTCAGCCGTGTCTGCAAATAGTTCAGCAGGTAGAGAATGGCCACATAGCTCAGCGCCACCAGATAGGGGTTCAGGCGGGATTCCCGGATGGCTGTCCGGGCGTCGGCCTTCAGCGCGCCGCGGTCAAAATTCATGAGGTACTCCTCCATAGATAGAGTTTTGAGTCAGGAAAAACATCCTTCCCCGAATATTATAGCAGGACATTGCATTTAATTCCAGCCCCCTGAGAAAATGAAAAAAATGATTTTTTGGAGGTTGACAAGTTCGTTCCGGGATGCTATTATAATCAAGCGTTCCATGAGATGCGCGAGTGGTGGAATTGGCAGACTCGCTGGCTTCAGGTGCCAGTGCTCGCAAGGGCGTGCGGGTTCAACTCCCGCCTCGCGCACCAAAA
>CAZCDJ010000152.1:0-3621 GCA_964497655.1 uncultured Oscillospiraceae bacterium
GGCGAACACGCCCTCCCGGGTGGTCTGGGCGGTTTCCTCATTCACCACAAGGCAGCCCCGCTTGTTGCTCTCAAGGCCGGGGGTGGTGGAGCGCAGCAGGGGGTTCGGCGTGGTGCCGATGGCCACGATGACCGCGTCAGCCACCATGACAAAGTCGCCGCCCTCCACGGCGGTGACGCTGCGGCGTCCGCCCGCGTCCGGCTCGCCCAGCTTCATGCGGGAGCACTTCAGCCCCACCACGCGGCGGCTGGCGTCGCCCAAAATCTCCACCGGGTTATTCAGCAGGCGGAACTCAATGCCCTCCTCCTCGGCGTGGTGCACTTCCTCGGCACGGGCAGGCAGCTCGTCCCGGCCGCGGCGGTAGACAATGAACACTTCCTCCGCGCCCATGCGCTTGGCGCAGCGGGCCGCGTCCATGGCCACGTTGCCGCCGCCGATGACGGCGATGCGCCTGGCATCGTTCTTGATGGGAGTGTCGTACTCCTCCTTGTAGGCCTTCATCAGATTGATGCGGGTCAGGTACTCGTTGGCGCTGTACACGCCCAGCAGGTTCTCGCCGGGGATGTTCATGAACTGGGGCAGGCCCGCGCCGCTGCCGATGAAGGCGGCCTCAAAGCCATCGGAGAGCAGCTCATCCAGCGTGATGGTCTTGCCCACGATGCAGTCGTTCACGAACTTCACGCCGCTCTTTTCCAGATTTTTAACCTCCCGGTCCACAATGGCCTTGGGCAGACGGAACTCGGGGATGCCGTAGCTGAGGACGCCGCCGCACTTGTGCAGCGCCTCGAACACCGTGACCTCATAGCCCAGCTTCACCAGATCGCCGGCGCAGCTCAGGCCGCTGGGGCCGCTGCCCACCACCGCCACCTTATGTCCGTTGCTCCCGGGACGGGCGACGCACTCGTCACCGCAGGAGCAGCTCCGCTCCGCGTGGGTATCCGCCACAAAGCGCTCCAGCCGGCCGATGGCCACGCTCTCGCCCTTCAGACCCCGGATGCACTTGCTCTCGCACTGGCGCTCCTGGGGGCAGACCCGACCGCACACGGCAGCCAGGGAGTTGGTGGAGGCAACCACCTGATAGGCCTCCTCAAAATCGCCGGTTTTGACCTTGGCGATAAACTCGGGAATATGTACGTTCACGGGGCAGCCCTGCACGCACTTGGGGTCGGCGCAGTGGAGGCAGCGCTGCGCCTCCGCCATGGCGATCTCACAGGTGTAGCCCAGCGCCACCTCGGTGAAGTTTTTGTTGCGGACATCCGCATCCTGCTCGGGCATGGGGTGCTTGGTGGCGCGCTTCACGGGGTTCACGCCGTCGTCCTCCGCCTCCGCCGCGCGCACCTCGCCCCGGCGCACGCCGCCGGTGATGCGGCAGATGTGCTCGTCCTCCTCCGCCTCCTCGGGCATATAGAAGGTGTTCCGATCCAGCAAGCCGTCCCAGTCCACCTGATGGGCGTCAAACTCCGGGCCGTCCACGCAGGCAAACTTCCGCTCGCCGCCCACGGTGAGGCGGCAGCCGCCGCACATGCCGGTGCCGTCGATCATGATGGGGTTCAGGCTGGCGGTGGTGTGGATGCCGTAGGGCCGGGTGGCCTCCGCCACAAACTTCATCATCAAAATGGGGCCGCAGGTGAGCACGCTGTCGTAGCGCTCGCCCGCTTCCAGCAGCTCCTTCAGCTTCTGCGTGGTGAAGCCCGCGTAGCCGTAGCTGCCGTCGTCGGTGGTGATGTACAGGTGGTCGCTGACCGCCCGGAACTCCTCCTCCATGATGATAATATCCTTGCTCTTAAAGCCGGCGATCATGTCCACCTTCACGCCCCGCTCATGCAGCTCCTTGGCCACGGGGTAGTTGATGGCGCAGCCGGTGCCGCCGCCCACCACCAGCACCCGCTTGGCGTTGGGGTCGATCTCGGCGGGACGGCCCAGGGGGCCCACAATATCGGCGATGTAGTCGCCCTGCTCGATCATGGAGAACATCTGGGTGCTCTTGCCCACGGGCTGGAAATGCACGGTGACGGTGCCCCCTTCCGCGTCATACATGGCGATGGTCAGGGGGAAGCGCTCGCCGAATTCGTCCAGACGGAAAATGACGAACTGGCCCGGCTTGGCGGCGCGGGCGATCATGGGAGCCTCGATGGTGGCCCGATAGATGGTCTTGGACTCGTTCAGGGGATACTTTTCGACTAATTTGAACATTTCGTTCCGACTCCTCTAATGATTGATCAGCAAGACTGCTGTAATACACGCAACTGCAAATATACTATATAGTCAGATTCCTGTCAACTTTACCGGCGCGACTGCGGGCAGGATTTTCCGCCACCGCGCTCAGTCCTCCATCAGCTCGGCGGAGACAATATCCAGTGTTTCGGTGATGTCCCGCACCTCTTTTTCCGAAAAGCGCTGCCGCACCCGCTCCGCCACCCGGTCGATATACACATCCATGCCGCCCACATAGCCGTAGTATTTCTCCGACAGGCGCAGGTGGTACTCCCGCCGGTCCTCCCCGGAGTTTTCCCTTACAATATAGCCCTTGCGAATCAGGCTGTTCACCTTATAGGTGGCGTTGGACTGGGAAATCCCCAGAAAATCCGCAAACTCGCTGATTGTGGGCTCCCCCAGCCCGTGAATCACATCCACCGCGAAGGCCTCCATGGCGGTGAGGCTGCCCTCCCGCTCCTTCACGGTGGAAAAAACCGTCCTGTAAAACTCCATTTTGAACTTGCCGTAAACCCCCCGAACGCTGTCCTCAAGCATCTGTCCGTCCCCCTGATGGCTTTCAATGATAGCAGTATCTTATACCATCCCCCGGCAAAACGCAACCACACTCCCCTTGACTTCTCCCCAAAGCTGGACTATGATGTGGCCAGTTACTTAAAGAATTTTAATTAAATTTCTTTAATCTTATGCAGGGGAGCAGTCACAATGGATATTTTTGAAAAATGCCAGAGCTACACCACCGCCCGGGAGCTGCGGGAGCAGGGAATTTATCCCTATTTCCACGCGCTGGAGTCCCGGCAGGACACCGAGGTGATGATGGAGGGCAAGCGCCGCATCATGCTGGGCAGCAACAACTATCTGGGTCTCACCACCGACGAGGACGTGGTGGAGGCCGGCATCCGCGCCTTTGAAAAATACGGCAGCGGCTGCAGCGGCTCCCGCTTCCTGAACGGCACGCTGGAGATGCATCTGGAGCTGGAGCAGGAGCTGGCCGCCTTCGTGGGGAAGGAGGAGGCCGTCACCTTCTCCACCGGCTTCCAGTCCAATCTGGGCATCATCAGCGCCATCGTGGGTCGGGGCGACTGGGTGCTGTGCGACCGGGAAAACCACGCCAGCATCTACGACGGCTGCAAGCTGTCCTACGGTCACATGGCCCGCTACCGCCACAACGACATGGCGGATCTGGAAAACCATCTGAAGCTGGTGCCGGAGGACGCGGGCTGCCTGATCGTCACCGACGGCGTGTTCTCCATGGGCGGCGACATCGCCGACCTGCCCCATATCTGCGCGCTGGCCCAGCAATACGGCGCCCGCGTGATGGTGGACGACGCCCACGGTCTGGGCGTGCTCGGCGAGGGCGGCCGGGGCACGGCCAGCTATTTCGGACTTACGGACAAGGTGGACATC
>CAZCDJ010000153.1:0-3613 GCA_964497655.1 uncultured Oscillospiraceae bacterium
TGGTTGAATATAAGGATTATAGCACGGGGAAAAGAAATAGGCAAACTAAGTATTTTTTTAGCTAAGGTTCTGCCTGCTGCCAAAAAGCGTTGGTTATCAACGGGTGCGCCCGCTTTTTTGGGGAGTCGCTAATGGGCTCATTAGCGGCGTTTTAGGTTGCATTTTGCCGCTTTATGTTGCACCGATGTTGCACACTTACAGGGCCATAACCAGGTTAGGCGTAGCGGCTCTGATCTTTTCGGCGGTCTCCTCCGCCCTGCTCTCCCGGTCGTAGTGGGTATAGGTACTGAGGGTCATCTGGACTGTGCTGTGGCCGGCCAGATACTGTACCTCCTTTAGATCGAGACCAGCCTCAAACCATCTTGTGATGCAGGTGTGTCTAAGCTGGTGCGGATGAATGCTGAACCCGGGGTTGGGCTTGTTGACGCCGTACCACAGAGTGAGAAAGGACCCTTCGGTAAGGTGCCGGCCATCTTTCATCGACAGCACGAACTCAGATTTGCTGGATTTTTGTGCTGTTGCGAGAGCGCTTAGGACCGGCAGCGGAAGGGGGATGACCCGATTGGCCGCTGGGGTCTTGAGCGCGCTGTTGATAACGCCCTCCGGGTGGTCGTCGGTGAAAACCACACTTCGCTGGACATGCAGAGTGCCTATCTCGAAGTCTATGTCCTCCCATTTGAGGCCCATCGCCTCGCCTCGGCGCAGCCCCGCGTACAGAGCGAGCAGCACAAAAAGGTTCGCGCGTGTTCCGGCCACCTCTTTGAGGAGTACCTCTGTCTGTTTTCTGGACAGCGGCACGACCGGCGCGGAGGGGCGGCCCCCAGCCTTCGTGTCGCTGGTGATCGGGACTTTGGCAACGATGTTGTTGTCCACCGCGAGCCGGAAGATCGCTTTCATGGTGCTCAGAACGAGCGATTGTACACTGTGGGATTTGTCGGAAATTGCCGTCATAACCGCCTGAATGTGTATCGGCTTCACGTCGCGCACCCGCATGGCCCCCAGCTTGGGCAGGATATAAAGGTTGACCGCGCTCCTAAGCGTGTCCTGACTGCTCTCGCGCAAGTGGGGTTTCTTAAAGGTGTCGAACCAGAGCTGCGCCAGCTCTACGACGGTAGTGTTGTCAGAGATGTCGATGCCCTGCTGGATCTGGCGTTTTGCTTCCTCCAGCTTGCGGGACACCTCTGCCGCTGTCTTGCCGCGGATATATTTGCGTTTGCCGTTGGGGAGTGTCAGCGTTTTTGTGTAGTATTTTCCTGTTGCCATGATAATTTCCTCCTTGCACCCCGCCGCGCGCTCTGGTACAATGAGGGCGCCGGGGTCATAATTAAATGGTATAGTGGTATGTTCCTTTTAAGAAATACTTCGGCTGGCCGTCCTGTGTTGCCGCACGGGACGGTCTTTTTATTTTGTGTTGCTATTCTTAGCCTGTATATACGATTGCTTTGTTTGTTGTGTCTGCTGCTGTTGGGGGTATGGCTGTTCCAGTCCCAGGAGTATCCGAACAGCAACTTGAAGATCCCTATTGTTGCGGTAGCTGCAAATCAGTTGGCGTTCACTCGCGGTAATGCCGTCTTCCCGTAAGTCTACGCCAAGAAGCTCGTCCGCAGAAATCTGTAAGATGCGGCAGATGGTCACTATATAGTCTATATCGGGGCGGTTAACTCCCTGTTCCCAGTTGGATACTCGACTGCTGCTCACTCCAATTTTTTGGGCAAATTCCTTTTGGCTCATCCCGCGTGACTCTCGGAGCTTTTTGATTTTTGTTCCAATCTCGTACTTCATGCTGGTCACCTCACCCTGATAGTAGAACAGAAATAATGTAATGTCAATGACAAAATTAAAAAAATCTGTAATTATGACTTGGGCGAGCCGAAATACTGTAGTATAGTGGGGTTGATAAAGAATTGCTGAACTCTTGCGCGGCAGAGCGGGACGCGCTGAGAAAGGAACTCACCAAACTTACGAAAGGAAGCTATTCATGAGACTCTCCATAGGAAGAAGCTGCTACGACAAGAAGTGGCGGGTGGTGGACATGGCCTGGGACGCCCTCGTCGCCAAGCTGGGCACCTGCCAGCGCACCCACGAGAGCATGAGCGAGTACAGGGCCATGACCCAGGAGGAGCGCAGCCGCGTGAAGGACGTGGGCGGCTTCGTGGGCGGTGTGCTGATGACCGACGGCAAGGAGGGCGGGCGACGCAGCAACGCCAACATCGTCGACCGCTGCCTCATCACGCTGGACGCTGACGACGCGCGGACGGATGACTGGACATGGACCGGCCAGATGGAGAACTGGTGCATGTGCGCGTACAGCACCCACAGCCACACCCCGGACAAGCCCAAGCTCCGCTGGGTGCTGCCGCTGACACGCCCCGTCACCCCTGACGAGTACGAGTGCGTGGCCAGGACGGTGGCGCAGCGCATCAACATAGAGAGCATGGATGTATCTACTTACCAGCCCGCGCGGCTGATGTACTGGCCCTCCTGCCCCGTAGACGCCGCCCCGTTCTTCGCGGTGCGCAACGGCCCGGTGCTGGACCCGGACGCACTGCTGCGGGAGACCTACGGCGAGGGAGAGGCGTGGAAGGACCGGTCGCTGTGGCCTGTCAGCTCCAAGGAGGTGCGCCTCATCGAGCACAGCCAAAGGCGCGCCGGAGAGCCCACGGAGAAGCCTGGCATCATCGGCCTGTTCTGCCGGACCTACGACGTGCCCCGCGCGATCGACGCTTTTCTCCCCGATGTGTACGACGAGTGCGGCACCACGGGGCGCTACACCTACACGAAGGGCAGCACAGGCGGCGGCGCGGTGCTCTACGACAACGGCGCGCTGATCTACTCCCACCACTCCACAGACCCGGCGACCGGCCGCTGCCTCAACGCCTTCGACCTGGTTCGCATCCACAAGTTCGGGCACCTGGACTGGGACGTGCCGGAGGGCGTGGAGGTGACGAAGATCCCCTCCTACAAGGCCATGTCGGACTTCGCCGCGGCCCTGGAGGAGGTGCGCATCCAGCAGGCCGCCGAGACCTCTGCGCGGGTCAGTGAGGACTTCGCCGATCTGGCTCTGGTGGACACGGCCCGACCCGGCGCAGGTGTGCTGGAGATGAACGAGGACGGGACTCTGGACGACATGAGCTGGGCGTCAGAGCTGGAGCTTACCCGGAAAGGCGCGCCGGAGTGCACCATAGGCAACGCGCTGCTGTACCTGACCCACGACCGAGGACTCGCCGGCACAGTGGCATACAACCTGTTCAGCTGCCAGGTGGTCAAGCGCCGCCCGATGCCCTGGGAGACCGGGGACTGGGGTGGGGCTGACCCCACGGACGCGGGGGACGCCGCAGACGCCAGAGACGGACGCCGATGGACCGACGCGGACGATGCGGCCCTGCGCCTCTACATGGAGAAGCTGGGCATCACGGGGCGCAACCTGATCCTGGACGCGCTGGAGGTGGCGGCAAAGAAAAACGCCTTCCACCCGGTGCGCGAATACCTCTCCGGCCTGACGTGGGACGGCGTTGAACGACTGGACACCATGCTCATCCGCTGGATGGGAGCGGACGACACTCCCTATGTGCGCCCCGTTACGCGGAAGTGGCTCACCGCCGGAGTCGCCAGA
>CAZCDJ010000154.1:0-2395 GCA_964497655.1 uncultured Oscillospiraceae bacterium
CGGGCATGGAGGCGCGGGCGCCGCTGCGTACGGAGACCAGCAGGGGGTTGGCGGTGTCGCCAAACTTCTTGCCGCAGATCTGCTCCATCTTGCTGAGGTAGTCAAATATCTCGGCCTCTATCTCGGCGGAGATCTTGGCTCCCTCCTCATAATACTGGGTGCAGGCCTCGGTGCTGATGGTAAAGCCCTGAGGAACGGGCATTCCGATGTTGGTCATCTCTGCCAGGTTGGCGCCCTTGCCGCCCAGCAGCTCGCGCATATTCGCGTTGCCCTCGGAGAACAGGTAAACGTATTTCTTGCTCATCTTTTCAACGTCCTTTCAGCAAATATATGAAAATATACTCCCAAAGTTGTACGATACGTTTGTATCGTGTCACACCTTCGGAAGTATATCATTTTTTATAACATAGTGCAAGTAGAATATTACAATGTTTCAGTCACTATTTTTGAGGAAATCAGCAAGTTTGGCGAATTCCAGAACCGAAAGCGCCTCGCCCCTCACCAGCGGGGGAAGGCCGCAGGCCGCCAGGGCCGCGGCGGCTTTTTCCTTGTCCATGCCGGCAATGCCGTTGCACAGGGCGTTGCTGAGGGTCTTGCGCCGCTGATTGAAGGCGGCGCGCACCAGCGAAAACATCAGCTTCTCGTCCCGGACGAGGCAGACCGGCGCCGGACGGCGGGTGAGCTTTAAGACGCTGCTGGTGACCTTGGGGGCGGGCATGAAGCAGTCCGGCGACACATCAAACAGAATTTCCGGCGCGTACATCCAGTTTACATAAATCGTAAACGAGCCGTATTCCGATGTTCCCGGCTCCGCGCACAGCCGCCGCGCCACCTCCCGCTGCACCATCACGGTGATGGTGTCAAACCGGCCTGTATCAATGAACGCGCTGAGCAGCGGACTGGTGACATTATAGGGCAGATTGGCGCAGACCACCGGGCGAAGGCCGTCCATGCGCTGGTCAATAAGTTTACATAAATCTTCTTTCAGCACGTCGCCCCAGACCAGCTCCACATTGTCCCGGCCGGCGAGGGTCTCCGCCAACACCGGCTTCAAGGAGGCGTCCAGCTCCACGGAGACCACCTTGCCCGCCCGCTCCGAGAGCCGGGCGGTGAGGCAGCCGATGCCGGGGCCCACCTCCAGCACACCGGTGCGGTCGTCCAGCCCGGCCTCCTCCGCGATGCGCTCCGGCACCCAGGGGGCGATGAGGAAATTCTGCCCCATGCTCCTGGAAAAGCGGAAGCCGTGGCGACCCAGCAGGGCCTTTATTTCATTGGCGTTTGTCAGCTCCATAGTCCCTCACAAAATCTTTTCAAAGGCGTCCCGGCGGGGCTCATGCCCCTCCCCCACCTTCACAAGGATCACCCCGCAGAGGGTGTAGCCCATTTTCTTCACCAGCGCGTGCATGGGGGCGTTATCCGGGTGGGTATCCACCCGCACGGAGAGCTTCCCCCGGCCCATGGCCAGCTCCTCCGCCAGAGAGAACATCTCCCCGGAGAGCAGGCTGCCCCGATACTCCCCGCCGATCATGCTCCGGTGGATCACCGCGTAGCCGTTCCCCTCCGTGCGCCACGCCCCCTCGATCACGTCGTAGGTGGGCTCGTGCTCCATGGAGATGGCGGCGTAGCCGGCGATCTCTCCGCCGCAGGTGAAGATCCAGCCCTGAGACCGCTCTATGTCGTAAAGGAAGTTTTCCGGCGCGGGGTAGCCGTCCTGCCACTGATCCACGCCCTGCGCGCGAAGATAGGCGGAGGCGTCGGCAGCCAGCTCCATCAGGGCGGGCACATCCTCCGCCGAGGCTCTGCGGCAATCGAACCGCAGCTTTTTCAGCGCCGGCAGACGGTCATACTCAATCTCCGACAGCAGCTTTTTATCCCGCTTATCGGTGAGCTCCAGCCTTGCGAACATATCCGGGCGCTTGTCCAGCGTGCGCTCCAGCTGCTTTTTCCGCCGCCACTGCTCCACTCTGGCGTGGTCGCCGGAGAGCAGCACCTCCGGCACCGCCCGGCCCTCCCACTGCTCCGGCCGGGTGTACTGGGGGTACTCCAGCAGCCCGTCCCAGTGGCTCTCGCCGGTGTAGCACTCCTCGTCAGCCAGAACGCCCGGCACCATGCGGCACACGCTGTCCGCCACCGCCATGGCCGCGAGTTCCCCGCCGGTGAGGACAAAGTCGCCCAGAGAGAGCTCCTCGTCCACGCATTCCTCGATGAAGCGCTCGTCAATGCCCTCATAGTGGCCGCACACCAGCACCAGATGGTCGTAGTCCCGGCGCAGGCGCTTGGCCTCCTCCTGATTGTAGGGTCTGCCCTGGGGGGACAGATAAATCACCCGGCTGCGGCGGTCCTGCGCGGTTGACATAACATCATCCAGGCAGGATTTCAGGGGCTGGGCCATCAT
>CAZCDJ010000154.1:2405-3491 GCA_964497655.1 uncultured Oscillospiraceae bacterium
CCACCTGCATCTGCTTATTCTCCGTATAGTCCCGGATTTGGACACAGTTAATCTCCAGAATCCCCTTCTGGGCCGCCCGGCCCAGAATGCTCTCCCCCAGCACGGCGCGCATACTGTCCGGGAACAGGGTCATAATGTCAATGCGATAGCTCATGTCACATTCCCTCGATGAGACGCACGGTGACAAGGCCCCCGTCCACATCCACGGCGCGGATAAACTCCGGGGACGCGGGAATCAGGTGCTCCGCCTCCCCCCGCACCACATACACGTTGGCGGCGGGGTATTCCAGAATGTCGGTCAGCACGCCCACATCCTCCCCCGACTCCGTGACCACGCGCGCGCCCATGATGTCGCACTGGAAGTAGCCCCCCGCAGGCAGATGGGCGTCCTCCCGGTCAAGGCTCACCACCTTGCCCTTCAGGCGCATGGCGTCGTTCACGTTGTCCACGCCCTTGAACTTGCACAGCAGCAGCGTCTTGTGCACACGGGAGGACTCCACCTCCGCCCGGGTGCCGTCAATATACAGCGCCTGAAAGCGCTTCAGGAACTCCGCCGAGTCGGTCCAGGGCACAATGGAGACCTCGCCCCGGATGCCGTGGGTATTCACAATCTCCCCGGCTTCGATAAATTTCTGTTTCATATCATCACCATATTATTTGTCCCGGTCGGGCTTGGCCTGACCGGGACGCAATTTCCCGCGCCGAATGGCGCGGCCGCCCCACCTGCGCGGCGAGGAGAATTCCGCAAGGGGGACGATGTCCCTCTTGCGTCTTTTTCAGTCCAGAATTTCCACGGAAACCCGTTTGCCCTTTCTCTGGGCGACGGCCTTCATCAGGATACGAATCTCTTTGACGATTCTGCCCTGACGGCCGATGACCTTGCCCATATCGCCTTCGGCGACCCGCACTTCAAAAACGGTCTCGCCGTCGGCTTTGCGCTCGGTCACAGATACCTGGTCGGGATGTTCGACAAGGCTCTGCACGATATAGGTCAGAAGTTCTTTCATTGCTGCAGCTCCTTACGCGTTGGCCGCCTCGGCCTTCTTGAGCAGGGCCCTGACAGTCTCGGTGGGCTGCGCGCCGTTC
>CAZCDJ010000155.1:0-3463 GCA_964497655.1 uncultured Oscillospiraceae bacterium
CCGCGCCGTCCTCGGTGACGTACACCTCCCCGTGCTGATAGGGGCTCATGGTGCCCGGGTCCACGTTGATATAGGGATCCAGCTTCTGGGCCGCCACCTTCAGCCCACGGGCCTTCAGCAGCCGTCCCAGCGACGCCGCCGTAATCCCCTTCCCCAGTCCCGACACCACCCCGCCGGTTACAAAAATGTATTTTGTCATTTGTTCAACCTCCACATCATTATTCTCCCGTTCCCTCGTCCCTCGTCCTTCGTCCCTCGTCCTTCGTCCCCTTAACCCCCCTCGGAGAGCGGAGGGGATATACAAGGGGAACTGGTTCCCCTTGTAAGCCGCGTCGCCGTCAGGCGATTATCGTGTTTCCGCAGAAACACGCGCGGCTCTTATTCCCATTCGATGGTGGCGGGGGGCTTGCCCGTGATGTCGTACACCACCCGGTTCACGCCCCGCACCTCGTTGGTAATACGGCTGGACATTCGCGCCAGTGTGTCCCAGGGCAGGCGGGCGAACTCGCCGGTCATAAAGTCGCTGGTCTCAATGGCCCGGATGGCCAGCGCGTAGTCGTAGGTGCGGCCGTCGCCCATCACGCCCACGCTGCGGGTGTCGGTGAGCACCGCGAAATACTGGTCGGCCCGCGCACCGCATTCGCCGATCTCCTGCCGCACGATGACATCCGCCGCCCGGAGGATGGAGAGCTTCGCCTCCGTCACCTCACCAATGCAGCGGATGGCCAGCCCCGGCCCGGGGAAGGGCTGCCGCCACACAAGGCTGTCGGGCAGACCCAGCAGTGTCCCCAGCTTGCGCACCTCGTCCTTAAAGAGTCCGCTCAGGGGCTCCACCACGCCCTTGAAGCCCAGATCGGCGGGGAGCCCGCCCACATTGTGGTGGCTCTTGATCACCGCCGAGTGGGTGCCGCTCTCCACAATGTCCGGGTAGATGGTGCCCTGAGCCAGAAACTCCGGCCCGCCGCACCCTCTCGCCTCGTCCTCAAACACCCGGGCGAACTCCGCCCCGATGCGGTGGCGCTTCTCCTCCGGGTCGGTGACGCCCCGCAGCCGGGCAAGGAAGCGCTCCCGGGCGTCCACCACCCGCAAATCCAGCTCCCGGTCCGCAAAGGCGGCGCGGATTTCCTCCGTCTCCCCCTCCCGCATGAAGCCGTGGTCGATGTAGATGCAGGTGAGCCGGCCGGGGATGGCCTCGCTTAAAAGCGCCGCGCACACTGAGCTGTCCACCCCGCCGGAGAGACCCAGCAGCACCCGGCCCTCCCCCACCTGACGGCGCACCTCGTCAATCGCGCGAGAGAGATAGCCGCTCATGTCATAGCCGCCCGCCGCGCCGCAGACCCGGTACAGGAAGCTGCGAATCACCTCCGTGCCCAGCTCCGTGCGCTCCGTCTCCGGGTGGAACTGCACGGCGTACAGCCCCTTCTCCGGGCATTCCATGGCAGCCACGGGGCACAGCTCCGTGCAAGCGGCGGAGGTAAAGCCCTCCGGCAGGACGGACACCCGGTCGGTGTGGCTCATGAGCACCCGGCGGCTGCCGGCGCAGTGCTCAAAGAGGACGCTCTCGCCGGAGAGCTCCGCGGCGATGTCGCCGTATTCGCTCTTGTCGCAGGGCCGCACCTGGCCCCCCAGCAGATGGCACATGAGCTGCATACCGTAGCATATTCCCAGCACGGGCAGTCCCATACGCAGAAGCTCCGGCGAGCAGGTGGGCGCGCCGGGGGCGTAAACGCTGTCCGGCCCGCCGGTGAAGATGAGGCCCACCGCCCCCTTCTCCCGCACCTCGTCAGGCGTAATGGCGTTGGACACAATCAGGCTTTTCACCCCGCACTCCCGCACCCGCCGGGCAATCAGCTCCTTGTATTGTCCTCCAAAATCCACGATCAGAACGGTCTGGTTCTCCATATTGTAATCCTCCAAATAAGTATAAAAAAAAGACGCTCCCGACACCAAAAGAGGGCACTCAGGCCCCAAAGGTGTCGAAAACGACAAAAGCGGAAAAAATAATTATTCCATTAACAAAATGGTATTATAATCTTGACTGGGATGGATGTCAATAAAAATTTTTGAGTTTTTCCGAAAATTTACTGATGTGATTGGAAAAACTCCTTGACAAACCCTACCAAACTGGCATACAATCCGAAAATATTAATGCGGACGCTTTGTCCGCGTACAGGGGTGAAAAAATGGCCGGCATATCAGACATTTTCGGAAGCATGGTATTCTCAGACGCCGTCATGCACGAGCGTCTCCCGGGTAATATCTACGAGGCGGTAGCGCAAACCATCAGAAAGGGGAGCCGTCTCCAGCCGGACGTGGCTGAGGCCGTGGCCGCGGTGATGCGCGACTGGGCCATCGAGAAGGGCGCAACGCATTTTACCCACTGGTTCCAGCCCATGACCGGGTTTACGGCGGAAAAGCATGACAGCTTTCTCGCCCCCGACGGGAACGGCGGCATCATCATGGAGTTCTCCGGCAAGGAGCTGATTCACGGCGAGCCGGACGCCTCCTCCTTCCCCAGCGGCGGGCTGCGCGCCACCTTTGAGGCCCGGGGCTACACCGCCTGGGACCCCACCAGCTATGCCTTTATCAAGGATCATTCCCTTTACATCCCCACCGCCTTCTGCTCCTACGGGGGCGAGGCGCTGGATAAAAAGACCCCCCTTCTCCGCTCCATGGAGGCCCTCAACACCCAGGCGCTGCGTATTCTGCGGCTGTTCGGCAACGGGGACGTGCAGGCGGTGCGCCCCATGGCCGGGCCGGAGCAGGAGTACTTCCTGGTCGAGCGGGCCATGTACGACCGGCGCAAGGATCTGATTTACACCGGACGCACCCTGTTCGGCTCCCGCCCGCCCAAGGGTCAGGAGTTGGACGACCACTACTTTGGCACCGTGAAGCCCCGGGTGGCCTCCTTCATGCAGGAGCTGAACGAGGAGCTGTGGCGCATGGGCGTGATGGCCAAGACCGAGCACAACGAGGTGGCTCCCGCCCAGCACGAGCTGGCCTGCATCTACGCCTCCGCCAACCTGGCCGCCGACCAGAACCAGCTGGTGATGGACACCATGCAGAAGGTGGCCAAGCGCCACGACATGGTGTGCCTGCTCCACGAGAAGCCCTTCGCCGGCGTGAACGGCAGCGGCAAGCACAACAACTGGTCCATGTCCACCGACACCGGCGCGAATCTGCTGGAGCCGGGGGACACACCGGGCGAGAACGCCCAGTTTCTGCTGTTCCTGTGCGCCGTGCTGAAGGGCGTGGACGAATATCAGGATCTGCTGCGTGTCAGCGTCAGCGGCGCGGGCAACGACCACCGGCTGGGCGCCAGCGAGGCGCCCCCCGCCGTGGTGAGCATTTATCTGGGCAGCGAGCTGACGGAGATTCTGGACAGCATCGAAGCCGGCAGCGTGCGGGACGCCAGAGCCAAGGAGATGTTTAAGGTGGGCGTACACGCCATGCCCCGCTTCCC
>CAZCDJ010000156.1:0-3115 GCA_964497655.1 uncultured Oscillospiraceae bacterium
ATCACCCCCATCGCCATCGAGCAGGGCCTCCGCTTCGCCATCCGCGAGGGCGGCCGTACCGTCGGCTCCGGCGTCGTCATCGGCATCAACGAGTAAAACCAATTAAAGGGGGAACGCTTGCGTTCCCCCTTTAGATTCCCCTCCGCATCACACGGTGATGCGTCTGCGCCCATCGGGCGCAGGAGAAGGTATCCGGGTCGGGCAAAGCTCGACCCGGATATTCTTAGTGCCCCGGGTTTGTAGGGGCCGATTCCATATCGGCCCGCGCCCTGTGGTCGTTCCTCGCATCCCCCGCGTCCTCCGCGTCCTCGCACCACACCCGTTATTTCAGCGTGTGCATGAAGCCGTCCAGGGCGGTGGAATGGATGTCGCCCCCGATGACACGGGTGCCGCAGACGAAGATCTGGGCCACCACGGTGCTGCCCGCGTCGGGATAATTCAGTACCAGGTAGCTGTACAGCACACATTCCATTCCCGCGTACTCTCTCAGATCGAAGCCCTGCCGCAGCTGCATGGCGTTGTAATCGGCGAAAACGCCGGTGAACTCCCGGGGCAGCACCACCACCTGCCGCGTCTCGCTCACAGGGTCCACCTGCCAGCCCAGCGCGTCCAGATAGGCCGCCCGCCCCTCCGTGGTGCCCATATCCTCCCCGGCGGGCTTGGTGAGCACAAGAGTCAGCAGAGCCAGCACCACGGCTGCGCCGATTATTATGTAAACCGAGGTGGCCTTTGTAAGCTTGAAGGTCTTTACCAGCACGGACATCCCCTCCCGTGAGAATGTATTCGCAATTTCAAAAGGATATGATATAATAACGAACATGATGATACGACTTGACAAGTATATGGCCGATTCCGGCCGCTGGACCCGCAGCGACGCCCGGGAGCTGATTCGCAGCGGGCGGGTGCTGCTCCTTGGCGTGCCCTGTACCGCGCCGGATACCCGCATCGACCCGGCGGCGCAGGCGGTTTCCGTGGACGGGGAGGAGCTGCGCCACGGGCGCTTCCGCTATTTTATGCTGGATAAGCCCGTGGGCGTGCTCACCGCCACGGAGGATCGGCGGCAGCAAACGGTGCTGGATCTGCTGACGCCGGAGCTGCGCCGGCTGCGGCTGTTTCCCGTGGGCCGTCTGGACCGGGACACCACCGGCCTGCTGCTGCTCACCGACGATGGGGACTACGCCCACCGGGTCATCTCCCCCCGGTGCGATGTGGAGAAGGTGTATCTGGCGGAGACGGAGGGGGCGCTGAGCGAGGCTGACGTGGCTGCCTTCGCCGCCGGGCTGACGCTGCGGGACGGCACCCGCTGCCTGCCCGCCGGACTGGAAATTTTATCCGATTGCCGCTGCCTTGTCACCGTGCGGGAGGGCAAGTACCATCAGGTGAAGCGGATGCTGGCCTCCCGGGGCGCGCCGGTCACGGCGCTGCGGCGGCTGTCCATCGGCTCTCTGCAAATTGACGAAAAACTAGGCTCCGGAGGCTTTCGGGAGCTGTCCGAGGGGGAAGCCCGGCAGGTCTTTCAGCCTCTCCGGTAGCTTATTTTTGAGGTAATTTGTGCCAATCGGGGCATAAAAAGAAATTGTTCACAAAAACAATACAAAATTCTATTGAAATTTGCACATATTTAGTCTATTATGTAAATTACCGTTAATTTGACATAATCGACGGTTTTTTGGGGCATTGTTGGGAGGAGAATATATATGTCAAGCAGGGTGTTTCAGAGCGTCATCGTACAGATGAAGGAAGCCACGGACAGATGCATCGGCGTGGTGGACGAGCAGGGTTTTGTGATCGCGTGCAGCGAGCTTTCCATGATCGGTTCCCATCTGGATGATCTGCGCACGGTGGGAGCGGACGGCGGGGAACAAATCTTCACCTCCTCCGTCAGAACGTACAGGCTGCTTGGGGCCTCGGGCACGCGGTTTGACTACGCGGTGTTCGTCTCCGGGCACGACTCGGCAGCGCGCAGCATCTGCATCCTTGTGGCGGTGGCCATGAATGAGGCGCGCACAAACTATGAGGAAAAGCATAATAAGGCCAACTTCGTGAAGAACATCATCTCCGACAATATTTTGCCCGGGGATGTGTACGTGCGCGCGAAGGAGCTTCATTTTGTCACGGATGTGCCCCGCGCGGTGCTGCTGGTGCGTCAGCTGGAACGCAGCGACGTGGCGGCGGTGGAGGTCATCCAGAATCTTTTCCCCGACCGGCAGCGGGATTTTGTCCTCTCTGTCAGCGAAACTGACATCGTGGTCATCCGGGAGCTTACCCATGACGAGATGCCCGAGGACATTCAGGCCGTGGCCCAGACCATTGAGAATGCCCTGAAAAACGAGCTCACCGTCAAGACCGTCATCGGCATCGGCAGCGTGGCCTACCACCTGCGGGAGCTGGCTGACCGCTACAAGGAGGCCCAGGTGGCCATTGAGGTGGGCAAGGTCTTTGAGGAAGAAAAGTTCATCATCAACTACGACAATCTGGGCATCGGCCGCATCATCTACCAGCTCCCCACTACGCTGTGCGAGATGTTCCTGGCCGAGGTGTTTAAGAAGAATCCCATTGAGGCGCTGGACGCCGACACGCTGGAGACCATCAACAAGTTCTTTGAGAACAACCTGAACGTGTCCGAGACCTCCCGCAAGCTGTATGTCCACCGCAACACGCTGGTCTACCGGCTGGAGAAAATCAAGAAGATCACCGGGCTGGATCTGCGTGAATTCGACCATGCCATTGTGTTCAAGGTGGCAATGATGGTCAAAAAATACCTCGACAGCCAGAATACCGCGAAATACTGAGCGCCGGGGGGAACTAAGGAGAACACCATATGGTTCAAATGAACGATGTGAAGATGGTCTACCAGAACAGCGACGCGGTGGCGCTCGCTGGCGTGGATCTGGAGATTCATGAGGGAGAGTTTGTATTCCTCGTGGGCCCCTCCGGTGCCGGTAAGACCTCCATCATCAAGCTTTTGACAGGCGAGGTGCAGGCCAGCGAGGGCGAGATCACCGTGAACGGCTTCGATATGCGCCGCATCAAACGCCGCAAGCTGCCCCAGCTCCGTCGCACGCTGGGCGTCATTTTTCAATCAGACGGAAATCCTGCAAAATGACGCCCAGCG
>CAZCDJ010000156.1:3125-3415 GCA_964497655.1 uncultured Oscillospiraceae bacterium
CGTCATTTTTCAGGATTTCCGTCTGATTGAAAAGCTCACCGTCTACGAAAACGTGGCCTTTGCCATGCGGGTCGTGGGCGCCTCCAACAAGGAGATCGCCGCCCGGGTGCCCTATGTGCTGGAGCTGGTGGGGCTGACCGGCCGGGAAAAGCGCTTTCCCAAGGAGCTGAGCGGCGGCGAGCAGCAGCGCGTGGCCATCGCCCGCGCTCTGGTGAACAGCCCCCGCATGATCATCGCCGACGAGCCCACGGGCAACCTGGACCCGGTGCGCTCTCTGGAGCTGATGCTCC
>CAZCDJ010000157.1:0-3401 GCA_964497655.1 uncultured Oscillospiraceae bacterium
CCACCGCGTCCATGTTGATGCCGGCGCGGGTGGTAGCCACGTTCACGCTGGAGCACACCAGCTCCGTGCGGGCAAGGGCCTCCGGAATGGAGGCGATGAGCCGCCGGTCGCCCACGGTCATGCCCTTGTGCACCAGCGCGCTGTACCCGCCCAGAAAGTCCACGCCCACCGCGTGGGCCGCCCGGTCCAGCGCCAGAGCGAAGGGAATGTAGTCCTCCGCCTCGCAGCTCTCCGCCACCAGCGCGATGGGGGTGACGGACACCCGCTTGTTCACGATGGGGATGCCAAACTCCCCCTCGATGGTCTCCGCCGTGGCCACCAGCTCGCCGGCCAGACGGCAGATCTTGTCGTAGACCTTCGTGCAGCTTTTGTCCATGTCCGGGTGGCAGCAGTCCCGCAGGGAAATGCCCATGGTCACCGTGCGGATGTCCAGATGCTGCTGGTCAATCATCTCGATGGTCTGAAGAATCTCATTGCGATTTATCATGTGTCATACCTCAAGTGTCATAATTTTGTGCCCCTGCGTTCTCGGCATCCCCGTCGCCGGCCGGCTTTGCCGGGCGGTGACACCATCTCCCGCGCCCCGTGGGCGCGGCCGCCTTGCCGTGCAAGGCGGGGGAGGTTCGGAAGGGGGACGCAGTCCCCCTCCGAGTTTATATCCTGTGCATGGCGTTGAAAATATTCTCCCGCTGCATACGGATGTCCAGCGCCACAGCCTCACCCTCGGCCCGCAGCTGGGCGGTGAGCTCCGCAAAGGGCTTGGTGCAGCCGGAGGCGTCCACCAGCATAATCATGGTGAAATACTCCTGCAGCACGGTCTGGGAGATGTCCAGCACGTTCACGCCGTTTTCCGCCAGAATGCGGCACACCTCCGCGATGATACCCACCCGGTCTTTTCCGATGACTGTTACAATTGCTCTCATGGTTTTTCCTCCATCATGCCCAGCTCGTCCAGATTCTTCTCGAAGGCCGGGATAAAATGCTCCATAAAATAGTCCGCCTCCGGCAGCGCCATATCGGCGATGCGCCCGCGGGTCTGTTTTTCTGCGGACAGGAACTCGTTGTTGCCCGCCTTGCGCTCCTCCACGCACTTCACATAGGCCGAAATGCGGTCGGCCGCCTTTAGCAGCCGTTTTTCGTAATCCCCCACATTCCCGGTGAGCAGCGGCGCATAGGCACTCTGCATCTCCACCGGAAGCATAGAAAGCAGCTTTTCGCTGGCCAAGTCCTCCACCGCATGGTAGGCGGCGGTAATCTCCCCGGAGTGGTACTTGATGGGTGTGGGCAGGTCCCCGGTGAGAATCTCCCCCGCGTCGTGAAAGAGGGCGGCGGCGGCCAGGGCGTTGGGGTCTGCGGGCAGGCCCAGCACGTCGCGGCGGATGACGCCCAGCGCGTGGGCGATCACCGCCACCATGTGGCTGTGCTCCTGAATATTCTCGCTGACGCTGTTGCGCATCAGCCCCCAGCGGGTGATGTACCGCATCCGCGAGATCAGCGCGAAAAAGTTGTCGTTCACGGCGTTTCCTCCTCCGGCCACGCCCCACAGGCGTACCGCACTGAGTATAGCGCAAAAAATCCCCCGCCGCAAGAGTGGCAGGGGCGCTTTTGCCATGTTGATGTTTTCAGCCGTAAAACAAAACGCCGCTGACGCATTGGGCGTCGTCCAGAAAATGGTAATCCGGATGCCGACCCACCAGTAGATTTCTACGGGCTTTGCATTTTCATAAACAAGTCCCGCATAGTTGGAGCTCAGCTCCTGGCTGCCATAGATCACGGCAGCCCCGCCGCCTGAGCCGTCCGGGAGTACAACGCGCGCCCGTTCCGGCTCGCACACGAAGCGTGACAGCACCGAAGCGAGGCTGTCGCCAATCTTCATGCCCCGGATTTCCGGGAAACACGCGGCGTCCTCGCTATGGAACGTGAAGTCCTCCAAATAGTACCGCTCCGTTTTCTCCGTGTACGGCGGCAGGACGATCTCACTATAATAGAGCGGCATGGCATACATCGCCTGACCGGCCTGCGCATCCGCAAGACGGGTAAACTCCGTGGGGAAATACACCGCCAGGGGAGTCGGCGTGTCCTCAAATTCCCGCTGCGTGCAGCAGGGCTCATCGCCGGAAAGCTGGAATTCCGTCCCCGGCAGCGGCTTGGCCTCGTAGGACAGCTTCAATTCGTCACCGTCAATGCTCATGTTCCCGAACATGTCCTCGGCATAGATAAGCTCGGTAACCTCCAGCTCCTTCGTCTCGCCGGTTTTCTCGTCCTGATAGACATAGCTTCGCGGCTTTTCAAGCGTGAAGGCCGCGCACTCCCCGGCGGAAACAGCCGTGGCGGCAAAGGAATGAACGCGCATACCCTCCCTGTTGGGGCAATCCTGATAGACATACTGGCACAGATACACCCGGAAGCTGAAGCTTCCGTCCGTCACCGCGCTCATATAGAGGAGCGCTTTGCCCCGGTCGCCGAAGGGGGCGGACTGCCAGACGCTGTCCACTTCAAAATCCAGCGGCGGGTAATAGTCGGGCAGCTCCACGCTCTCGTAGACAAGCGGCGCAGTAGTTGGCGTGGGCGTGGGGGACGCATCCCCGTAGGGCGGGGCTCGCTCCCGCCGTCCGTCGCCGCCCCGCAGGCGGAGACAAGCAGCAGCGCGGCGGCAATTAGAAGCGCGGCAAGCTTTTTCGTGGCTCGACCTCCTTATTTGTTGCAATTGTTAAATGAGCATAATAAAAATGTCTTATTCGTCAAATTTATTGTAATATATTATATCATATGCGTTGACCCGGCGCAACGGCCATGGTATGCTGTAAGCAAAATAAACCGAAGGCGGGTGCGCTGTTATAAATCGAAAATTGGCCAAAACCGTGCTGCTCGCGCTCTGCGCTGCGCTCCTCACCGCCTGCGGGGAGGCTCCGGCGACCCCCACCCCTGCGTACCCACGCCCCGGCTGGTTGCCGGGGCGGTTTTTTTGTAGGTAAAAGCGGAAATGTTCGGTAAAAGGGCCTAATCGAGCAAATTAAGTCTTGCAATACAGCTTGAAGAATGTTAGAATTCAATTTTGTGATAAATTAATAGAGAATTAAGGATGTGGAGCTCTTTGGATAAGCTTAGAAACGTCGCAATCATCGCCCACGTTGACCACGGCAAGACCACGCTGGTGGACAACCTGCTGAAGCAGTCGGGCGTGTTCCGCGACAATCAGGAGGTTGTGAACTGCGTGATGGACTCCGGGGATCTGGAGCGGGAGCGCGGAATCACCATTCTGGCCAAGAACACCGCCGTGCGCTACGGCGATTACAAAATAAACATTGTGGACACCCCGGGCCACGCCGACTTTGGCGGCGAGGTGGAGCGTGTGCTCAAGATGGTGAACGGCGTCATCCTGCTGGTGGACGCCGCCGAGG
>CAZCDJ010000158.1:0-1424 GCA_964497655.1 uncultured Oscillospiraceae bacterium
GCCAGCACCCGGCACAGGGGCAGCTCCACCTCATACATCAGCTGATCCGCGCCGCACTGGGCCAGCGCCGCCGTGAGCGCCGGGTACAGGGAGAGCACGGCCTCCGCGCCATCCCGCTCCTCGCCCAGATAGCGGGCGGTGAGACGCTTCAAGTCGTAGCCGCTCTCGGTGGGGTCAAGAAGATAGGCGGCAAGGGCGGTATCGAACACAAAGCCGTCGGCACTGAGCCCCTCGCTGAGAAGCAGGTTCATCAAATCCTTCACATTGTGGGAGACCTTCTTCACGTCCGCGCTGAACAGGGTCTTGGTGAGCGGGGCGTAGCCCTCCCCCAGCTCCGCCCAGCGGACGGGATAGACCGCCTTGCCATCGCAGAGCTCGAACTCGTCCAGACCGCAGACCGTGACCACGGACACCGTGTCCGCGGCCCGCACGGCGCTGAGGATGACCTCCGTGCCCGCGTTCTCCCTCCGGGGCAGCGCTGCGGAGGCGGCGGCAGCCGCGCTCTCCGCGTCCGGGGTGAGGCCCCAGCGCTCAATGAGCTTCTGGAAGCCCAGACGCTTCAGCACATCGTACAGCGCGGGACTGGACGTGAGACGCCACACCGCCTGCTCCGGGATCAGCTCCACCGGCGCATCCGTGCGGATGGTGGCCAGTGTGTAGGAGTCCCGGGCGCTTTGCTCCCCCTCGGTGAGCTTTCTGCGCACGCCCTC
Organism: uncultured Oscillospiraceae bacterium; assembly: GCA_964497655.1. GTDB lineage: Bacteria > Bacillota > Clostridia > Oscillospirales > Oscillospiraceae > Scatomorpha. The sequence continues at coordinate 711 of CAZCDJ010000158.1, forward strand.
CTTGATGTCCAGTGTGGGCAGGGCGGCGTAAATCGCATCCAGTGTGTCGAAGCGGCGAATCAAATCCAGCGCGGTCTTTTCCCCGATGCCGGGCACGCCGGGGATGTTGTCGCTGCTATCGCCCATCAGAGCCTTCAAATCCACCATCCGGGGCGGCGGGAAGCCGTACTCCTCCCGGAACACGGCGGGGTCGTACTCGATGGTCTCCTGCTGACCCATGCGGGTTTTCACATGGCGCACGTGCACCCGGTCGGTGATGAGCTGGAAGCTGTCCTTGTCGCCGGTGACGATGACGCAGTCCCACTGCGCCGCCTCACACCGAACGCCCACGGTGCCCAGAATATCGTCGGCCTCCCAGCCCTCGCACTCCAGGCGCTTCACGCCCATGGCGTCCAGCACCTCCTTGAGCAGGGGCATCTGCACCGCCAGCTCCTCCGGCATCCCCTTCCGCTGGGCCTTGTAGCCCTCGTACATCTCATGGCGGAAGGTGGGCGCCTTCAGGTCGAAGGCCACGCACAGGCTGTCCGGGGTCTCCTCGTCCAGCAGGCGCTGCAAAATGGTGAGAAAGCCGTAGACCGCGTTGGTGGGCGTGCCGTCCGGCGCGGAGAGGGGGCGCACGCCGTAATAGGCCCGGTTCAGGATGCTGTTGCCGTCCAATATCATAAGTTTCATGGTCCGCCTCCCGGGGGATGATAGTCGATGCCGGCCTTTTTG
>CAZCDJ010000158.1:1434-3134 GCA_964497655.1 uncultured Oscillospiraceae bacterium
CAGGGGATGTACAACGCCTTTGTGCAGAATCTGGCCGACTGCCGCAAAATCATCAGCTTCAAGGTGTTACCTCCATTGGCGCTTCCAGCGCGCCGAATATTTTGCGGCAGTCGGCCAGATTCTGCACAAAGGCGTTGTACATCCCCTGGGTCATCACGCCCCGGTTGTTGCCCGCCTCGTAGTCCCCGATGGCCTGCCGCAAATCCCACAGCCGGTAGCGCCAGGGCTGTCCGTACACGCCGTAGTCGTACAAATCCACCATCACCATGGGCACATAGCCGCAGCCCGTGACGGCGGTCTCCCCCGTCACGTTGTCCTTGGTGATCTGGAGCTGCACCATGGAGGTGAGGTTGGTGTATTTCTTATCCTGACAGGAGAGCAGGTTGCCCAGACAGTAGCAGAGGAAGCCGGTGCGCTCCCGGCCCGCTTCGTCCGTCACCGTGCGAAGCTCCATGGGCTCCGGCACATGGGGGTGGCCGCCGATCACCAGATCCGCCCCGGCGGCGAACAGGTAGTCCGCAAAGGAGCGCTGCTGCTCCGTGGAGCCGGTGACGTACTCGCCGCCCCAGTGGACGGTGACGGCGATCAGGTCGGTGCCCAGCGCTCTGGCGCAGGCCATGTCCGCGTCTATCATGTCATAGTCAATTTTGGTGAAGTAATCCAGATAGTCCAGATAGTACACGTTCACCGCGTAGGGGTAGTCCCACACGGGAAAGCCGTTGGTGCCGTAGGTGTAGTTCAGGAAGGCGATGGTCACGCCGCCGATGTCCTTCACCAGAATGCCGTTATTTTCGTCCCGCTCCGCCTGGGTGCGGTACGCGCCCACATGGTCAAGTCCCGCGTCGTCCAGCACGTCCAGCGTGCGGTCGATGCCGTCCTTCCACCCGTCCATGGTGTGGTTGCTGGCCATGTTGATGAGATCGAAGCCCACGTTTTTCAGGGAATAGGCGATGCCGTCCGGCGTGTGGAAGGTGGGGTAGCCCATCCACTTCCCGTCGCCGGTGAGGGCGCATTCCAGCGTGCACTGGGCATAGTCCGCCTCCGCCACATACCCCGCCACATCCTCAAAAATGGGGGCGTAGTCGTAGCTGCCGTCCTCTTGCAGCGCCTCGTCGTTCAGAGGCGTGTGCATCACCAGATCCCCGGCAAGGCACAGCTCAATCACCGTGGGAGTGGGAACCGGCGTGGGCGTGGGGGTTGGCTCCGGCGTGGGAGCGACGGTGACGATGGGGGTGGGCGCCGGGGTCTCCGCAGAGCCGGCAAGGCCGCAGGCGCTAAGCGTCAGCGTCAGCGCGGCGGCAAGGAGGAGGAGAGAAAGCTTTCTTTTCATTTGTCACCTCGAAGTTTGATGAGCTCATCCCGCAGCACGGCGGTGTACTCGAACTCCAGCATCTTGGCCGCCTCCCGCATCTTCTTTTCCAAATTATCAATTTCCGCGCGGCGCTCCTTCTCCGTCATCTTCACGCCGTCCCGCCGGCGGCTCTCCGCCGCCTCCACGCCGGAGGAAATCTCCACCAGCTCCCGCACGCTCTTGATGATGGTCTTGGGCACGATGCCGTGAGCCTTGTTGTATTCGTCCTGCTTTTTCCGGCGGCGCTCCGTCTCGTCGATGGCGGCGCGCATGGAGGCCGTGATGGTGTCCGCGTACATGAGCACCGTGCCCTCCGCGTTGCGGGCGGCCCGGCCGATGGTCTGGATCA
>CAZCDJ010000158.1:3144-3383 GCA_964497655.1 uncultured Oscillospiraceae bacterium
GTCTCGCTGCGGAGGAAGCCCTCCTTGTCCGCGTCCAGAATGGCCACAAGGCTCACCTCCGGCAGATCCAGTCCCTCCCGCAGCAGGTTGATGCCCACCAGCGCGTCGAACTCGCCCAGACGCAGGTCGCGAATGATCTCCATGCGCTCAATGGCGCCGATGTCGTGGTGCAGGTAGCGGCAGCGGACGCCGGCCTGGGTGAGATAGGCGGAGAGATCCTCCGCCATGCGCTTGGTGAG
>CAZCDJ010000159.1:0-3353 GCA_964497655.1 uncultured Oscillospiraceae bacterium
TGTTTGCAAGGGTTTTCGGGTGCCTCAAACGACCAATGCCTTGAAAGATTTCGAGTCGTTCTCGTTACGACCACTTCGATACTTCTCCATATTGAGTTTTAACACCCCGAAATTCCCTTAGAAAAAGCGGGTGGTGTTAGCAAAGTGTTGCAGAATCCGAAAATCAGCTTTTGAGAAATGCCTGAAAAAGCCTTATTTCAAGCCATTTCTCCGTGCGTAAGATAACTTCTGGGGAGAGTCTTTCGAGGGAAGCGCCCTTTGCCCGCCCTCATACCAGTCTGTGCCTTGCGATTATACCGAATTGCGGGGAAAAAATCAAGCGGGAAACGAAATTGGGCGCAAATGTGGCTGGGACTTGGCTTTTTCGCCCCGGCGGTATATACTGAAATGGTTAATTTTCGCGCTTGGAGGATACCAGATGCCCAAGGACATGGTAAAAGAAACAAAAACATTCGTGCTGGCCTTTCTGAAATGGCTGCTGGTGGCGGGAGTGATCGGCGCGGCGGGCGGCGTGGTGGGTCTGCTGTTCCATGTGGCGGTGGAATACGCCACGGTGCTGCGCGCCGCCCACCCCTGGCTGCTGTGGCTGCTGCCCGTGGGCGGAGCCGTCATCGCCGGCCTTTACAGCCTGACCAAAATGGAGCACAAAAACACCAACGCCATCATTGACTCCATCCACTTCGGCGACCGGGTGCCCATCGCGCTGGTGCCGGTGATCTTCCTCGCCACCACCATTACCCACCTGTGCGGCGGCAGCGCCGGCCGGGAGGGGGCCGCCCTCCAGATCGGCGGCGGCATCGGCTGCAACATCGGCAGGGCGTTCCGGCTGGACGAGAAGGATATGCGCCTCGCCACCCTCTGCGGCATGAGCGCCGTGTTCTCCGCCCTGTTTGGCACCCCCATCACCGCCGCGTTCTTCGCGCTGGAGGTCATCAGCGTGGGCGTGCTGTATTACAGCGGTCTGGTGCCCTGCATCGCATCCGCGCTGGCGGCCTATGCCATCACCCGCCTCTGCGGCGTGGAGCCCACTCACTTTGTGGTGAGCATCCCGGCGCTGAGCGCGGCGGTGCTGCTGCGCGTGGCGGTGCTGGCCATCCTCTGCGCCGTGATGAGCATGGTGTTCTGCGTGGTGATGCACGGCACGGAGCAGCTGGCGGCAAAAAAGCTGCCCAACCGCTATCTGCGCATTATGCTGGGCGGCGCGCTCCTTGTGGGACTCACCTATCTGGTGGGCACCACCGATTATAACGGCGCGGGCATGGGCGTCATCGCCGCCGCCATCGAGCAGGGGACTGCCCGGCCCACCGCGTTTTTCTGGAAGCTGGCGTTCACCGCCGTCACTCTGGGCTTTGGCTTTAAGGGCGGAGAGGTGGTGCCCACCTTCTTTATTGGCGCAACGCTTGGCTGCGTGGTGGGGCCGCTGCTGGGGATTCCTGCCGGATTTGCAGCGGCGGTGGGGCTGATTGCCGTTTTCTGCGGCGCGGTGAACTGCCCGGTGGCGTCCATCCTGCTGGCGCTGGAGCTGTTCGGCGGGGACGGGATCATCTGCTTTGCCGCCGCCAGCGGCATCTCCTATATGCTCTCCGGCTACTTCGGGCTGTACTCCAGCCAGAAGATCATGTACTCCAAGATTCGGGCGGAATACATCAATATTCAGGCGAAATAGACCACTCATCCCCATCGCGGCCGGGCAAAACCGGTCGCGATATTTTTATTGGCATCAACATAACTTGCGTAATAATTTATATAAACATATTGACAAAGTTTGCTTCCGGGTATATTATGATGAGCATAAAAAGAGACTTGGGAGGATGCGGGATGAAAAAGACCTTGTATAGCCTGATGCTGTCGGAGGACGTGGTGCGGGAGGTGGACGCGCTGGCCCACCGGCTGGGCACCAACCGCTCCAATTTAATCAATCAGATTCTCGCGGAATATGTGTCCGTGACCACGCCGGAGCGGCGGGTCAGCGACATTTTCTCAGCCATTGAGGAGCTGGTGCGCCCCAGCCGGGAGTTGGTGCCCTTCTTCGCCCAGGGGGCCTTCACCATGTCGCTGAAATCCAGTCTGGAGTACAAATACCGCCCCACGGTGAAGTATGAGGTGGAGCTGTACCGGGGCGGAGGCGACGCGCTGGGCGAGCTGAGCGTGGTGTTCCGCACCCAGTCCGCGGCGCTGCTGCGGGATATGACCGATTTCTTCCGGCTGTGGAAGCACATCGAGGACGCCCATCTTTCGCCCCTTCTGGGCGGGGGGACGGAGTACGCCCTGTACGACGGCAAGTTCACCCGCACCATCGCCGCGCCCCGGGGACGGGACTGCACGGCGGACGACATTGCCGCCGCGATTTCCGACTACATTAAGCTGTTTGACGCACTCCTCAAGGGCGAGGTGTGCGGCTCCCTCACGCCCCAGGACGTGGAGGCCGCCTATCTCAGCGACCTGCAAAAGCGGAGCATTTTGATTTGATACGAAGGTGATTTTATGAACGCTGAAAAATATACGCAAAAGACGGTGGAGGCCCTGAACACGGCCCAGGCCATGGCTCAGGAGAGCGGAAACCAGTATCTCACCCCGGAGCATCTGCTCTACGCCCTGATTGATCAGGACGGCGGGCTGATTCCCTCCATTTTCTCCGCCATGGGCGCGGACTGCGACGCGCTACTGGGCGCGCTGGATACGGCCATCAACGCCCTGCCCAAGGTATCCGGCGGCAGCGGCGAGGTGTACGCCTCCCCGGAGACGGGCAAGGTGCTGCGCTTTGCCGAAAAGGTGGCCGAGAAGCTCCGCGACGACTATGTGTCCGTGGAGCACCTGATGCTGGGCATCTTTGCCGAGGGCAGCGCCGCCACCAAGCGGATTTTGCAGAGCCATAACGTCACCAAGGACGGCTTCACCGCCCAGCTTGCCAAGGTAAAGACCGGCAGCGTCAGGAGCGACAACCCGGAGAGCACCTACGACGCGCTGAAAAAATACGGCACCGATCTGGTGGAGCGGGCGAAGAAGAACGAGATGGACCCGGTGATCGGCCGGGACGGGGAGATCCGCAACGTGATCCGCATTCTCTCCCGCAAGACCAAGAACAACCCGGTGCTCATCGGCGAGCCGGGCGTGGGCAAAACCGCCATTGCCGAGGGGCTGGCCCAGCGCATCGTGCGGGGGGACGTGCCGGACGGCCTGAAGGACAAGACCATTTTCTCTCTGGACATGGGCGCGCTCATCGCGGGCGCCAAGTACCGGGGCGAGTTTGAGGAGCGGCTGAAGGCCGTTCTGGAGGAGGTCAAAAAGAGCGAGGGGCGCATCCTGCTGTTCATCGACGAGCTGCACACCATTGTGGGCGCGGGCAAGACCGA
>CAZCDJ010000160.1:0-3347 GCA_964497655.1 uncultured Oscillospiraceae bacterium
TGCCGCTGCCGAAGGGGCCGGGCACGGCGGCGGTGCCGCCCTTGGCGATGGGGAACAGGGTGTCGATGATGCGCTGTCCGCTGTTCATGGGGCGGGAGGGGGTGTACTTGGCGGAGTAGGGGCGGGCGATACGCACGGGCCAGCGCTGAATCATGTCCAGCGCGTGCTCCTTGCCCTTGTCGTCCTGCACCACGGCCACGGTGCTCTCCACCGTAAGGTCGCCCGCTTCAATCTTGCTCACGGTGCCGCTCAGTCCGGGAGGCACCATGATCTTGTGGACGATGGCGCTGGTCTCCTGCACGGTGCCCAGCACATCGCCGCCGATGACCCGGTCGCCCACGGAGGCGACGGGGACAAACTGCCATTTCTTTTCCCGGTTCAGCGCGGGAACCGCCACGCCGCGGGAGATGGTCTCGCCGGTGAGGGCGCGAATCTCGGGCAGGGGGCGCTGAATTCCGTCGTAAATATTCTCCAGCATACCGGGGCCCAGCTCCACGCTCAGGGGCAGCCCGGTGGTAATGACCTCGGCCCCGGGGCCGATGCCGCTGGTCTCCTCGTAGACCTGAATGGAGGCGTTGTCGCCGGTCATGTTCAGGATTTCGCCGATCAGCCTCTGCTTGCCGACGCGGACGACGTCCGACACGTTAGCGTCGGCCAGTCCCTCCGCGACCACCAGCGGGCCGGAAACTTTGGTGATTGTTCCGCTCATTTATTGACCTTCCTTCGGTTACAAAATGTCGGTGCCGACGGCTTTTTCCACCGCGGCCTTGAGTGCCGACTGACCCAGACCCAGAGGGCCTTCGCGGCCGGGGATGAGAATAATCGCCGGGCTGGGCTGGCTCTTGAATCTGGCAATCTCGTGCTCCAGCGCCTGAGCGAAATTCTCCTCAATGTAGATGATTGCGTATTCCTCCGCCGACTCGCGGGTGAGCTTACGCAGTATCGTGCGGGCCTCCTCGGTATCCTCGGCCGGAAATACGTCCAGCCCCAGGGCCTTGAAGCCCATGACGGTCTCTCTGCCGCCTAAAACAGCGATTTTAAGCATCCAAGTCACGCAGCCTTTCCCGAATCACGTCAGGGGAGATGCCGGCCAGCTTGCCGGTGAGAATCATCCTGACGGCGGTAATCTCGTTTTCCACCAGCGCCAGATATTCCACGGCGCTCTCCTGTCCGAAGGGGACCAGCTTGGCGGAGGCGAGATAAGCGGTCACGGCGTTGTCGCACTTCAGCTCGAAGGCGGTCATGCTGCCGCCCTTCATGGCCTCCGCGCCCAGCGCGGCGGCATCCTTGAACCAGCCGGCCGTATAGATGGCGGTGAGCCCGTCGCCCCCGGCGGTGGCCACCTGGGCGAGACGCGAGGTGTCCGCGTCGCCCCCGGGGATGAGCGCGGTCATCAGGAAGTCCTGATCCCGACCCATACGCACGGTACGCACGGCGGTGCGCAGGTTGGCGCTGTCAATCAGCGCCCGGACGTAGCCGGCGAGGAAGGGGCTCCCGGCCTGGGTGGCCACGGCGCGCATTTCCTCAAAGTACACGGCGTCCAGCTCAAGATCCGCCAGCTGGGGGTTGCCGCTGCGGGCAAGGGTGCTCTTTGCCGCCGCCATGGCCTGACCGATCCGGGCAGGCAGGAAGCGGAAGTCGTCGGCCTCATAGGCCTCCCGCAGGGCGTCCGGGTCTACGCTGCCGCTGTGGGAGAGCAGATGCGCGCCGTCCACGCCGGCGCCCTCGGCCTTCACGATGACCTTCGCGTTGTGGTAATCATATTTCAGACGGAAGGCGTCCACCAGCTGGCGCTGGGGCGCCATACGGGCGATCTCGCCGAAGATGGACTCCCGGCGCTTTTCCAGCACCGCGTCGATGCCCTTCGCGTCCATGTGGGACATATCCTCGTAGCCGCAGTCGGTGAGGATCTTGGCGCTTTCGGCAAACGTCTGTGCCGAGAGCATCCGATCCATTCTGTCGCGGCTGAGCATATTGGCTTCCCTGGCTCTCAGCGTGGCCGAGAGAAACAGGTACTCGGTATCTTTGACTCTATTGGACAAAAACCTTACCTCCTCGCCGGATTGTTCGCGCGGATATACGCGGCTGCGCGCCGCGCGTCAGCCCTCAAAGAGAACCTCGGCCACCTGCGCGGCCAGCTGGGCGCGCTGCAGCTCCAGCAGGGTGTCCACGGTGCAGTTGACTTCAATGTCGCCCTGCTTGAGGATCACACCGCCGGACATGGGGCGCGTCGCTTCGGAGAGGGTGAGCATGGCGTATCTGTCCGTACCGGAGAGCAGGGCATTGGCGGCCTTGACCACCTTTGCGCCCACGCGGGGCCGGTCCTCGGCGGAGAAGATCAGCTCCTCCTGCCCGGTGACGGCGGCGGCGGCGGCCTGACGGGCCAGAAAGCCCACATAGTCCTGCTCCGGCAGGGAAACGATCTTCTTCCGTGCCAGATCAAAGGCCTGCTGCACCTGCTGCTGCTTCATGGAAAGGACGCTCTTGCGAGCTTCCAGTCCCGCCGTGCGGCCCATGCGCTGGGCGCGCTGCTCGGTCTCCCGTGCGCCCTCCGCCATCAGATGCTCATACTCGGTCTGGGCGCGGCGCTCGTTCTCGGCGCGGATCAGGGCACAGCGTCCGTCGGACTCGGCCTTCACGGCCGCGACCTGAGCGGAGGCGTCCGCCAGAATTCGCTCCGTTATTTTTTCGATCCCATTCATAGCTGTTCCAACCTTTTCGCTTTATTGCGCGGGGGGAATTACTTAATGCCCAGCAGCATCAGGAAGGACACAAGCAGAGCCAGTATGGCGTAGAACTCCACGGTGATGCAGAGGATCATGCCCTTGGACCAGTCGTTGGGCTTCTTGGCCAGAATGTTGATGGAGGCGGCAGCCACGCGGCCCTGGGCGATGGCGGAAAGCCAGCCGCCGAAGGCGATGGGCATGCAGGCCATGAAGTAGCGGAGACCGGTGTAGAAGTCCAGGCTGATGCTGCCGTCCAGAGCGCCCATCTTGCTGAGGGCCACAAAGCCGATGACCAGGCCGTACAGACCCTGGGTGCCGGGGATAACCTGCAGAATCATGACCTTGCCGAACTTGCTGGGATCCTCGCACAGAAGGCCTGCGCCTGCCTCACCGGCGATGCCGGTGCCCTTGGCGGAGCCAATGCCCGCGAGAAATGCCGCCATTGCAGCGCCCAGCAGGGCGAGCGCGGTTCCAATACTGTCGAGAGTGATCATAGTGAATTTCCTCCTTAATTGTTGACTGTATTATAGTATTTTGTTTCAACGCTCAGGGGCTTGAAGGGGCGCCCGCCGTCCTCATAGAACTTGCCGAAATACTCCAGGCACTGCAGACGCATATCGT
>CAZCDJ010000161.1:0-3245 GCA_964497655.1 uncultured Oscillospiraceae bacterium
ATGGAGTTCTGAATGTCCTGCGGCGGCAGAATGTTCTTCAGCTCCACGCGGTTGACCTTGATGCCCCAGGGGTCGGTGGCCTCGTCCAGAATGGCGCGCATCTTGGTGTTGATCACGTCCCGGCTGGTGAGGGTCTGATCCAGCTCCAAATCGCCTATAATGTTACGCAGAGTGGTGGCGGTGAGGTTCTCGATGGCGTTCATAGGCTGCTCGATGCCGTAAGCATAGAGCTTGGGATCGGTGATCTGGAAGTACACCACGGTGTCGATCTGCATGGTGACGTTATCCTTGGTGATCACGGGCTGGGGCGGGAAATCAGCCACCTGCTCCTTCAGGGATACAATCTTGGCGATGCGCTCGATGAAGGGAATCTTCAGGTGCAGACCCACGTTCCAGGTGGTGGAGTAAGCGCCCAGCCGCTCGATGACGTAGGCACGGGCCTGCTGCACCACGCGGATGTTCTTGATGAGGATGAACAGCGCCAGGAGAATGACCACGCCGAGAATAATACTTTTCATAATTCTCTCCTTATAAGATGAATTGGTTTATTCGGATTTTTCCTCGCCGTCCACCGGCTCCACATAGAGCTTCACGCCCTCGATGCGGACGCCGCGCACCAGCGTACCCAGCGGGATGGGGGCTCCGCTCTGGCTCCGGGCCGTCCACACCTTGCCGGCCACGGCCACAGCGCCCTCGCCCGCCACATTGTCGATGGCCTCAGTGACCAGCGCCTCGCTGCCGATGGTCATATCGGCGTTGGTGGCCTGAATCTTTGGGGTGACGTACTTTTTCACCAGCGGACGGGTGGAGATAAGCGTGACCACGGAGATCACCACGAACCACACCACCTGCAGCCAGATCTGCGCGCCGAACAGCTGGGCAACCAGCGCGGCCAGCGCGCCCGCCGCGAACCAGATGGTGGCAAGCCCTGCGGTAAGCGCCTCAATCACCAGGAATAAAACGATCATGACGACCCAGAAAACCGCCATGTTGGCAGCAATATAATAGAGCATGGGGCGACCCTCCTTTTTCATGTTTATATTATAACATTTTTTTGCGCCCGGAACAATAGAAAAGTCATAACGTCAAAAAAGGCAATTTGCACGAAAAGATGCCCCTTTACTTTTACGATTTAGTCGTATAAAATATAAAAGCAAGAATATACACTGTGAGGCGATTGGGATGAACAAACAGCATAAGAAGCCCAGATGCGATGATATGTATGAAGCCATCCTCACCCTGAAAACGGTGGAGGAGTGCAAGCAGTTTTTCGACGACCTGTGCACCGTGACGGAGCTGCAGGCCATGGAGCAGCGGTATCAGGTGGCGGTCTATCTGGACGAGGGCATGATATACAGCGATATCCTGGAGCGGACCGGCGCCAGCAGCGCCACCATCTCCCGGGTCAATCGTTCCCTTCAGTACGGGGCGGACGGCTATGCCGTGGTGTTCCGGCGGCTGAAGGAAGCCAGGGGGACGAAGTGAGAGCCTACGGGCCTCTGGCTCGCTGGTACGACCGGCTCACGGAGGACGTGTCCTATCCGGCCTTTGCCGACTGGTACGAGGGCGTGTTCGCCGCCGACGGGGGCGAATACCGCACGCTGCTGGACCTGTGCTGCGGCACCGGCACTCTCACCTGCCTGATGGCGGCGCGGGGGTATGAGCTCATTGGCGCGGATGCCTCCCCGGATATGCTGATGGCGGCACGGGCAAAGGCGGCGGAGCTTCCGGCGGGGGCTGTGCCGCCCCTGCTGATCTGCCAGAGCGCGGAGGAGCTGGATCTCTACGGTACCGTGGACGCGGCCTATTCCTCGCTGGACAGCTTCAGCTATCTGCCCCGGCAGGCCATGGATCAGGTGTTCCATCGCCTGCATCTGTTTGTGCGCCCCGGCGGGCTGCTGATTTTCGATGTCCGCAGTGAGGACTTTCTCCGGAGCATGGACTCGCAGGTGTGCGTGGACGAGACGGAGGACGTGCTGTGCCTGTGGCGGGGCCGCTTCGACGAGGACGCCCTTGCCCTCACCTACGGCATGGATCTGTTCTCCCGCCAGGGGGAGCTGTGGCAGAGGGACGGGGAGGAGCACGTGGAATATGTGCACCCGCCGCTGGAGCTGCGCGCCCAGCTGGAGCGGGCGGGCTTTGCGGATGTGCGGGAGCGTGCCGACGGGCCCCAGGGCGATGAGGGCAGGATTTTTATAACGGCAAAGAGGATGAAAGCATGAGCAGAGATGAAATACTCAGAGCCGTCACCGGGGACGGCTACGCGAAAATATCGGCCATCAGCGCCAGAGGCATGGTGCAGCGGGCCAGAGAGATCCACGACCTGAGCCCCACGGCCAGCGCAGCGCTGGGGCGCACGCTTTGCGCCGCGTCCCTGCTGGGGGAGCTGATGAAGGAGCGGGACGCCAGCCTCACCATCCGGGTGAACGGCGGTGGCCCCATCGGCAGCGTGATCGCCGTGTCCGACAGCGACGGCAACGCCAGAGGCTTTGTCACCAATCCCCATGCCGACCTGCCCCTGCGCCCGGACGGCAAGCTGGATGTGGGCGGCGTGGTGGGCAAAAACGGGATGTTCACCGTCAGCCGGGACATCGGGCTGAAGGAGCCGTATGTGGGCAGCGTGGAGCTGGTCACCGGCGAGATCGCCGAGGATCTGACCGAGTACATGGTGGAGAGCGAGCAGGTGCCCGCCGCCTGCGCCCTGGGCGTGCTGGTGGATACCGACCGGACCATCAAGGCCGCCGGCGGCTTCATCGTGCAGCTGATGCCCGGCGCGCCGGACAACATGATTGCCGCGCTGGAGGACAACATTTTTATGATGGATCAGCTGACCACCATCCTCAGCGAGGACGGGCTGGATCAGGTGGTGGAGCAGGTGCTTCGGGGCATGGAGCACGAGAGCGTGCAGCGTGCGCCGGTGGAATATCGCTGCTCCTGCAGCCGGGAGAAGGTACTCGCGGCCATCGGCGGCTGCGGCGAGGAGGAGCTGCGGGACATGGCGGCCCAAAGCGAGGAGATTGAAGCCAGCTGCCAGTTCTGCGACAAAATATACAAATTTTCCCCGACGGAAATAGGCGGTCTGATGAAGTCCGAAAATTAAGAGCTGCGCGGGAATTTAATCTTGACAACCGGGATGGGCTTTAGTATAATGACAAAGCCGCTTATGGAAGAGCCCACCCCGGGCTTGCATGGGAGCATAGCTCAGCAGGTTAGAGCACTTGCCTTACAAGCAAGGGGTCACTGGT
>CAZCDJ010000162.1:0-3214 GCA_964497655.1 uncultured Oscillospiraceae bacterium
CCGTAAGGCTCGTCCATCAGCAGCAGGTCGGGCTGCATGGCGAAGGCCCGGCCGATGATAATGCGCTGGGCCGTGGACACCGAGAGCTGGTGGGGGTACTTGTCCCGGAATTCCTCCAGTCCCAGCATCTGAATCATGTTCTCCACCCGTTTGTCAATCTCGGCCTTGGGCAGCTTTTTGATCTCCATGCCGAAGCGCAGGTTCTGCTCCACCGTCAGCCAGGGCATGGAGGAGGGCTCCTGAAACACCACGGCCAGATTATGCTTTTTGGGATCCGCCGGCTCGTTGTCAATATACAGCTCGCCCCGGGTGGGCATATAGATGCGGGTCAGCAGATTGAGGAAGGTGGTCTTGCCGCAGCCGGTGGGGCCCACCACGCAGAGAAACTCCCCCTTTTTGATGTTGAAGGACACGTCGTCCAGCACATGGAGATCGCCAAAATACTTGGTCAGATGCTCCACTCGAACTTTATAATCTTGATTTTCCATATGAACCTCCATCAAAGGGCAAGGTCTGTGTTGTCGGAAATGTCCTTACGGATACGGAGGAATTCCGGATCGGTAAAGTTTCTGGGCCGCTTAAGACCGCTCAGGTCGTAGATCTGCTTCACCTTGGCCGGGCAATTGCTGAGCAGGATAACGCGGTCGGCAAGATAGACCGCCTCCTCGATGTTATTGGTGACAAAAATGATGGTGCGCTTTTCCGACTCCCAGATCCGCAGGACCTCCTCCTGCATGGCGTATCTGGTCTGGGCGTCAAGCTGGCCGAAGGGCTCGTCCATCAGCATGATCTCCGGGCTGTTGGTATAGGCCCGGGCAATGCCCACGCGCTGCTTCATGCCGCCGGAGAGCTGATGGGGATAGGAATTCTCAAAGCCGGTGAGCCCCACCAGGTCAATATACTTCTGGGCGTTGGCGCGGCGGGTGGCCTTGTTCTGCCCGGAGATCTCCAGCCCAAACTCCACATTCCCCATCACGGTGCGCCAGGGCATCAGGTTCAGGGACTGAAACACCATGCCGATGCGGCTGTCGCTGCCGTGGATCTCCTCGCCGTCCAGATAGACCTTGCCGGAAACGGCCTTGTCCAGTCCGGCGATAATATTCATCAGAACGGTCTTGCCGCAGTGGCCCGGGCCCAGCACCACCAGAAATTCGTTGTCCCGGACCTCCATGGACACATTGTCCACCACCTGCTTCACATCGTCCTTTACAATGAAGCCCTGGGAGATATTCTCCAGCTTCAGGATCATCTTGTTTTTCTCGTCCACGGGCATATCAACCTTTCTGCAAACTGAGTAAGGATCGCCAGCAGAGCGCCCACAACACCGATGGCGATCATGCCGGTCAGAACCAGAGGCATATCCATTGAATCCATACCGCGGGAAATGAGCAGGCCCACGCCGCTGTCGCCCGCGCCCAGCATCTCCGCCGCCAGAACCACCATCCAGGCAGCGCTGGTGGAGGTGCGAACGCCGGCAAAGATGGCGTCAAGCGAGGATGGTATGGCTATCTTGAAAAGCCGTTGTGCGGGAGTGGCATTGAACACGGTGCCCACGTCAAGGTACATCTTGTCCACGGTGCTCAGGCCCGCCTTCACATTGATGACGATGCTCTGGAGAGAACCGAAGATGACAATGACAATCTTGGAAAGCTCGCCGGTGCCCTGCCACAGCGTGATGAGGGGAATCCAGGCCAGCGGGGGAATGGCCCGGAACGCGTCAAACAGCGGGGAGAAGAAGGCGCGCAGCTTGGGGAACCAGCCGATCATGATGCCGAAGGCAATGCCGATGGTCCAGTCAAACAGCAGGGCGATGCCCACGCGGCGCAGGCTGGCCAGGATGTGCAGAATCAGGTTCTTCTTCTTCACGGGATGGGTAAAAAGGCGCACTGTTCTCTCCCACACATCCATGGGGGAGGGGAAATTGCCGCTGCTGTTTGCCGCCACAAGCCAAAGCGCGATCAGCAGCAGAATGGATACGATGGGCAGCACCTTATAAAGCCGGTTGAGCCGCCGTTCCCGGATCTCAGCCACGCTGAGATTTTCCGTCGCAACTTTTTTCATAATTTCTTCCACCCCAACACAAGATTTTCGCATGCGCCGATCAGGAGCGAAATGATTACGCCGAGAACGCCGATGACAACGATACCCAGAATAATGAGATCCACGCGGCCATAGTTGCGGCCCATCAGGATCATGAAGCCCAGACCACTGGACGCAGCCAGCATCTCCGCCGCCACCAAGGTCGCCCAGGCGTTGCCGATGGCCACCTTAATACCCGCGAAGGTCATGGTCATGGAGGAGGGAACGCCCACCTTCCAGAAGCAGGTGAAGTTGGAGGCTCCGAAGGTCTTGCCCACGTTCACCAGCACCTCCTTGGTCTGCCGAATCCCGGTATAGGAGTTGATGAGGCAGGGCACAAAGGCGGAGAAAAACACAATAAACGCCTTGGATTTCAGCCCGATCCCCATCCACACGATGGTCAGGGGAATCCAGGACACCGGCGGAATCGGCCGGACAATCTCAAAGATGGGCCGCATAAAGGCATCGAAGCCACGGTACCAGCCCATGAGCCAGCCCAGAGGAATTCCGATCACCATTGCCAGAAGGAAGCCGGTCAGGGCCACCTCAAGGCTGGACCATATATTCACCAGAAGTACAGATCCGTCAGGATTGGGATCTGAAAATTTCACGATCAAAAGCTTGAACACGTCAAGCACGTCACACAGCTTTCTGCTGTCAACAATCTTAAATAGAACAAGGCATTCCCAAATAACCAGAAAAAGCAGAATTCCGGAAACGGACAGCATCGCGTTGCGATACTGGACACGCTTCTGTTCTGCCTTCACATGATCGACCATCTGCTGATTGGTCATCACAGCAGGCGTTGCTTTCACTCATATCCCTACTTTCTAAAGAAAACTGAACATCCACATCCACCGGAGAAAACCGGGACAAGCCGGGGAAAAACCGCGCGTGCAACAGGAAAATCGAAAACTGGGCCGGCCAAGTTTGCCGGCCCAGAGCTTTCGATCTGCCCCGAGAGTTATCTTCCGAGCATTTCTTTCACGGCAAGAGCCACGGAATTATTGACTCTGCCGTCGGCAAGCCAGGCCGCGCGCTGATCGGCGGTGTACTTGCCCTCATTCACAAAGAAGTCGTAGCCCTCAAGGATGTCCTCCTCCACCGGGAGCAGGTTGCGGCCCGCGGCTTCGTC
>CAZCDJ010000163.1:0-3189 GCA_964497655.1 uncultured Oscillospiraceae bacterium
CCGTACTGGGCTTTCCAGGCCCAGACACGCTTCAGGAACTTGTCCCGGCCCAGATCGTAGCGGGTCTTGCCCTCCTCCTTGCGGAGCACTTCCTCCACCTTGATCTGGGTGGCGATGCCCGCGTGATCCACGCCGGGCAGCCACAGCGCGCTGTAGCCGGACATGCGCTTGTAGCGGATGAGGATGTCCTGAATGGTCTCGTCAAAGGCGTGGCCAAGATGGAGCTGGCCGGTGACGTTGGGGGGCGGGATGACAATGGTGAACGGCTTCTTCTCCGGGTCGCGCTGGGCGTGGAAGTAGTTCCCGTCCAGCCACATCTGATAGATGCTTTTTTCCACCTCATGGGGCTCGTAAATCTTCGGAAGCTCTTTCATTCTTTCCTCCTTCAATGCGAAAAGCGCCCTGAAGCATATGCTTCAGGGCGCAGCTTATACTGACGCGGTACCACCTGAATTCCGCGCCATCGGGCGCGGCACTCTCTCCCCTGTAACGGTGGGAATCCGTCCGGCTTACTGTCCTTCAGTCCGGCTGCTCCGAAACCGACCTTCGGCGGCGCTCCGCGGGAACTTACACCAACCGTTCCCTCTCTGCGGCAGAAGCTGTCCGCTTACTCCTGTTCATCGCTGCATTTTACGATGCGTTGATTATAATACCCGTTTTTCCCCTTGTCAAGCCGGGTTTCTCAATATCCGCCGTAGCTGCTCACATACCAGGTGTCGGAATAGTCGGAGTTGAGGATTTCCCCGTTGGTCAGCGTCTCCTTCACCGTCCACCGGATGACATAGCTCTGCTCCGCCTCAAAGGCGCCGTAGACATAGAAGGCATAGAAAGCGCCGGGAACGAACTGGGCGGACAGATCCGCAAGCTCATTGGCGTCCATGACCTTGAACGTGGCGTCCTTGCCGTTCACCGTGACGGAGAGCAGCTGGGCGCTTTTCAGCTGGGAATAGTTTTTGCCGGGCGTGAAGCAGATTCCCACCACATCGGGCATCTGGGTGCAGTACGAATATCTGTATGCGTAGTCGAACACCTGAACGGTTTTGCTCTCCGCGTCCCAGTCCACGCCGTAGTCAAAGGCCTCCGCCAGATAGCGGATGGGCGCGTAGGTGCGGCCGTTCACGATCACCGCGGCGGTATCCATCTCAACGGGCCAGTCGCCGTGCTCATCATAACCGGTATCGTAATAGTTGGACCTCTCAAAGGCGGCGGTGCTGCTGCCAATGGTGAAGGTGAGGGACATCTCATAGCGGTAGCTGCCGCCGCCGGGCGTGCTGTCCGTGCCGCTGCGGCTGAAGGTGGCGGCCCGCGCATCGGCATTCTAGGTCACGGAGAGCCCCATGGCGTCCGCCACGGCGCGCAGGGGGCAGAGGGTGCGGTTGTTGCTGTCAAGAAAGGGCGCAGCGTCCGTCCACGAAACGGCCTTGTCGTTCACGGTGACGGAGATACCGCTCTCCGCCAGCGCGGCAGGGGCGAGGCACGCGGCACACAGCACCGCGCACAGCAGGATGGAGACCAGCTTTTTTCATTCTCTTTCCTCCCAAAAGGTAAAAATTGTATTTCAATAATACGCCTCTCCCCCGCCCCTGTCAACCGGCAGAAAAGGACGCGCCTTTCGGCGCGTCCTTTTTAACTTGCTCCGTTACAGTCCCAGCGCGGCGGTGAGGGCCTCCATTGTCTGAACGCCCACGGCCTTGCCGGTCTGGCGTCCGTCCCGGAAGAACAGCAGCGTGGGGATGCTCATCACGCCGAAGCGCTCCGCCAGAGCGCCCTC
This sequence comes from uncultured Oscillospiraceae bacterium, assembly GCA_964497655.1. GTDB lineage: Bacteria > Bacillota > Clostridia > Oscillospirales > Oscillospiraceae > Scatomorpha. The sequence continues at coordinate 1,772 of CAZCDJ010000163.1, forward strand.
CTCGTCCACGTTCACCTTGCAGACCTGCACCTGATCGCCCTGCCGGGCGTCCAGCTGCTCCAGAATGGGCCCCTGCATCCGGCAGGGTCCGCACCACGCCGCCCAGAAATCCACCACGCACCTGCCCTGCGCTACCGCCCCGTCGAAATCGGAGGCGGTCAGATCACGGATTGCCATTTCATTTTTCCTCCTTCGCAAGATTTTCCAGATATTTCGCGGCGGACAGCGCCGCCACATTTCCCTCACCCACGGCCTTGGCAATCTGATAGGGCGCACCCACACAGTCGCCGCAGGCGAACACGCCGGGCACGGAAGTGGCCATGGCCCCGTCCACCACAATGGAGCTGCCGCTGACCGCAAGTCCGCTCACCAGCGAATCCGGCGCCACGCCGCTGCGGAAGATGAACACGCCGCTCACCTCCACCCGCTGTCCGTCCGCCATCAGCGCCTCCACAGCGCCCTCGCCCAGTATCTCATATTTTTTGGCGCGCTTTGTGTCGAAAAACTCCACCTCACAGCCGATGGAGCGAAGATATTCCGCCTCCTCCGGCCCGTCCGAGCTGAGGGAGATCACCGCCACACGCTTGCCCCGGTAGAGCATCCCGTCGCAGGTGGCGCAATAGCTCACCCCCGCGCCCAGATGCTCGGCCTCTCCGGGGAAGGGTCTGGCCCGGGAGAGCCCCGCCGCCACAATCACGGCGCGGCACTCAAAAAAGTCCGACCCCACGGACACGCCGAAGCTCCCCCCCATGGGCAGCACGCTCAGCACTCTGCCCCGGGTCAGGGGAATCCCCGCGCTCTCCGCGTGGCGCAGCATGGTGCCCAGCAGCTCCGCGCCGGTCATATCCGGCAGTCCCGCGTAGTTATTAATCTTCTCCGCCTTCCACAGCAGCGAGTCCTCCGGCGAGGTGGATACAATCATTGCGGACTTGCCCCGACCCACCGCCGTCAGCGCGGCGGAAATCCCGGCGGGGCCTCCGCCGATCACAAAAACATCCGTCAAAGCGTTCGCCTCCTTTGTTACCCTGATTATATAGCGGTATTTTACCGTTGTAAACACCATTCCCACCGTGTATAATGTGAACATTCGGAAAACAAAGAGCATTTGCGGCGGAGCAAGGCGAAAGGAATGGATCAAAATGGAAGAAACCTCGAGAAACTTTATTGAGAACTTTGTGGAGGAGGATCTGGCCCCCGGCGGACGCTTTGAGGGGATGCAGGTTCATACCCGCTTTCCGCCGGAGCCCAACGGCTATCTGCACATCGGCCACTGCAAGGCTCTGTGCATTGATTTCGGCACCGCCGAGAAGTTCGGCGGCATCACCAACCTGCGTATGGACGACACCAACCCCGCCAAGGAGGACACCGAGTTTGTGGAGGCCATTCAGGAGGACATCCACTGGCTGGGCTTCGACTGG
>CAZCDJ010000164.1:0-3154 GCA_964497655.1 uncultured Oscillospiraceae bacterium
TATCGTGGTGCTGGTGGTGCTGGGCGGCATGGGCTCCATGACCGGCTCGGTGCTGGCGGCGGTGGCCATGTACCTTCTGAACTACGAGATCAAAAACGGCGCGTGGGTCTCCGCCATGCCCGCGTTCCTGCAAAGCCTGTTCGCGTTCCCCATGCTGATCTACGCCATAGTGCTGCTGGTGGTCATCGTGTTTCGTCCCAGAGGACTTCTGGGCAACTATGAATTCTCGCCCAGCCGCCTTCTCTTTGGACGGGGCGGCCCCAGACTGAACGCAAAGGAGGCGGAAAAGAATGGCTGAAAACCCTATTGTCCTGGAAACCAGAGGACTTGGCATCTCCTTCGGCGGACTGCAGGCGGTTTCCGACTTCAACATCACCATCCACGAGGGCGAGCTGATGGGCCTCATCGGCCCAAACGGCGCGGGCAAGACCACGGTGTTCAACCTGCTCACCGGCGTTTACTCCCCTACGGAGGGCTCCATCACCCTTTGCGGACAGAAGCTCAACGGCAAAAAATCCTATCAGGTGGTGGCGGCGGGCATCGCCCGCACCTTCCAGAACATTCGTCTCTTTAAGCGCATGAGCGTCATAGACAACGTGCGGATTGCCTTCACCAAGGACGTGAAATATAACCTGTTTGACACATTTTTCCGCACCCGGCGATACTGGGAGGCGGAGCAGGCCATCACGGAAAAGGCCATGGACTGTCTGGCGCTGGTGCATCTCTCCGACAAGGCCGACCTGCCCTCCGGCAGCCTGCCCTACGGTCAGCAGCGCAAGCTGGAGATTGCCCGGGCGCTGGCCACCGACATGAAGCTGCTGCTGCTGGATGAACCCGCCGCAGGCATGAACCCCACGGAAACCGCCGAGCTGCTGGATTGCATCAGCGCCATTCGCAGCAAATTCGGCATTGCCATTTTGCTCATTGAGCACGACATGAGTCTGGTCATGCAGATTTGCCAGCGGATTCAGGTGATAAACTTCGGCCAGACCATCGCCTGCGGCACCCCCGGGGAGATTGCGGAAAACCCGGAGGTCATCAAGGCGTATCTGGGCGACCGGAAGGAGGATGAGCTGGGTGCTTGAGGTAAAGGATTTGAAGGTGAACTACGGCGCGGTGGAGGCGCTGCGCGGCATCTCCCTCTCCGTAAATTCCGGGGAGATCGTCTCCCTGATCGGCGCCAACGGCGCGGGCAAGACCACCACTCTCCATGCCATCACCGGCCTGATTCCCATTCGTGAGGGCTCCGTCATGTACGACGGACACGACCTTTTGAAAATTGCCCCCAGCAAGATTGTCACCATGGGCATCGCCCATGTGCCGGAGGGTCGGCAGGTGTTTACCCGCATGACCGTGGAGGAAAATCTCATCATGGGCGCATACTTCCGCAAGGATTCTCTGCACGTCGCCAAGGATCTGGAGGTGGTCTATCAGCGCTTCCCCCGGCTGAAGGAGCGTGCAAGGCAATCCGCCGGCACCCTCTCCGGCGGCGAGCAGCAGATGCTGGCCATGGGCAGAGCCATGATGTCCAATCCCAAGCTGATTGTCATGGATGAGCCCTCCATGGGCCTGTCCCCCCTGCTGGTGGACGAGGTATTCGACATTATCCGCACCATGCACGCGGCGGGCATCACCATCCTGCTGGTGGAGCAGAACGCCCGCATGGCCCTCTCCATCTCCGACCGGGCCTATGTGCTGGAAAACGGCGTGATCTCCATGTCCGGCAATGCCCGGGAGCTGCTGTCCGACCCCAAGGTACGAAAGGCGTACCTGGGCGCGTGAGGTAAGCAAACCGACAAATAACCCGCGGCGCTCCCACCTGTCCGGTGGGCGCGCCGCGGGCTTTCTATAAAGAAATGTCGAAAACGCGGGAAAACTATTTGAGAATGTGCAGCGGTCATGCTATACTAATTGACACGCATTATTGGACACTCGGGCAAGAAAGGAGGCGCCCCATGCTGCATGATCAATTCGCTGTCTCATTCATCCCGTTCGCCGGGATAATTTTTCTAATGATTTTTCTGCGGGCCAACACCACCATGGACAGTCGCCTTCTGAAAACCTTTTTTCTTTTAGCGATTTTAGAATTTTGCGAGCTGACCTTCTTCGATCTGGAGCTCTGGACATCCACCTTCGCTCAGCCGGGCTTCTGGCGGATGCTGTTCTCGGCGCTGGGCTACACGGTGCGGATCGCATCCATCTATCTGTTCCTTCTGCTGAGCCTGAGAGGCAGAACCACCCGCAGGAGCCGACTTCTCTGGGCCATCCCGGCCATCTGGAACGCGCTGGTGGCCTTTTCCGTGTTCTTTACGGACATCTCCTATTACTTCACGCCGGATAACCACTTTGAGCGAGGTGTGCTGGGCTACACGCCCCACATTGTTTTTTTCTTCTACCTTGTAGGTATTCTGATCGTCACCGTCAAGGGTCTGCGCGGACGAGCGAAGCTGGAATTCCTCACCATTGCCGCCATCGCCGTCTTTATATCCGGCAGCGTGATGATCTCCACGCTTTTCGCCGTGGAAGGTCTGGGCTGCGCCGCCACGGTGTTCTCCACCATCTTCTACTATATGTTTTTCCAGACTCAGGTCTACCAGGAAAACATGACGGAGGAGCAGCGCTCCCGGCAGATTTTTGAGGCCAAGTCCAAGACAGACGGTATGACCGATCTGCTGAACAAGAGCGCCTTTCTGGACGAGGCTGGCATGGCGCTTCGCACCGCCGGGGGCAAAAGCGTCGCCCTTATCTTTTTGGACATGGATTATTTCAAGACAGTCAACGACCAGTTGGGGCATTTGGTCGGGGATAGTTTGCTGCGGGACTGTGCAAAAAAGCTGCAAAATGTTTTTCGCAACGCCGACATCATCGGCCGCTTCGGCGGGGACGAGTTCTGCGTTTTTCTGCGAGACATTCCCCGGGAGGTGCTGCGACAGCGGCTGGACGAGGTGCTTGCCTCCTTGCAGGCGGTGTACTCCAGCGGAGCCGTCAGCGTCGACGTGACCGCCAGCGCCGGCGCCGTCTACTGCACCAACGGAGAGGACACGGAGCTGCAGACCCTGCTGCGTCTGGCGGACGAGGCCTCCTATCGGGCCAAGAGCCTGGGCCGAAACCACTATGTCATCCACGACCTGCCCCCGGCGCGCTGAGCGTGGCA
>CAZCDJ010000165.1:0-274 GCA_964497655.1 uncultured Oscillospiraceae bacterium
GCATGGTGCACCCCAAGGTGCTGCAGGGCTGCGGCATCGACACCGAGGTGTACTCCGGCTGGGCCTTCGGCATGGGACTGGAGCGCACCGCTCTGCGCCGCTTCAAGATCGCAGACCTGCGGCTGATCTTTGAAAACGACGTGAGATTTTTGGAACAGTTCTGAGAAGGGAGAAACGAAAATGAAACTATCAAGAGAATGGCTGGGCGAATTTGTGGAGCTCCCCCTCAGCGAGTGTGACGACCGGGATTTTGCCGAGGCGATGACCCTCTCCG
>CAZCDJ010000165.1:302-3124 GCA_964497655.1 uncultured Oscillospiraceae bacterium
TGGAGGGCACCGAGCTTCTGGGCGAGGACATTAAAAACGTGGTGGTGGGCAAAATCGTCACCATGGAGCGTCACCCGGACAGCGACCACATGTGGGTCTGCCAGACCGACATAGGCGGCGCGCGCCTCCTGCAGGTCGTCACCGGCGCCCAGAACCAGAAGGCGGGAGATCTGGTGCCCGTGGCTCTGGACAATTCCACCCTGCCCGGCGGCAAGGAAATCCGCGCCGGCGCCCTGCGGGGCGTGCTCAGCGAGGGCATGATGTGCTCCCTGCAGGAGCTGGGTCTGGAGAAGCGGGACTTCCCCTATGCCTGCGAGGACGGTCTGCTGGTGCTGCAGGAGCCCTGCGCCCCCGGCGACGACATCCGCACCGTCATCGGCGCGGACGACCATGTGGTGGAATTTGAAATCACCCCCAACCGCCCGGACTGCCTCTCCGTAATCGGTCTGGCCCGGGAGACCGCCGTCACCTTCCAAAAGCCCCTGAAGCTGCACACCCCCGTGGTGAAGGGCGGCTGCGGCAGCATTGAAAACGAGCTGCGCGTCACTGTGGAGGCCAAAGAGCTGTGCCCCCGCTACACCGCCCGCATGGTGAAAAACGTGAAGATCGCCCCCTCCCCCAAGTGGCTGCGGGCGCGGCTGCGCGCCAGCGGCGTGCGCCCCATCAACAACATTGTGGACATCACCAACTATGTGATGCTGGAATACGGCCAGCCCATGCACGCCTTCGATTACCGCTATGTCACCGGCGGCAGCATCGTGGTGCGCCGGGCCCGCGACGGCGAGACCCTGACCACCCTGGACGGCGGCGAGCGCCGGCTGAACCCCTCCATCCTGGTCATTGCCGACGACAGCCGCGCCGTGGGCCTTGCGGGCATCATGGGCGGCGAAAACAGCGAGATTGCGGACGACACCGGCTGCGTGGTGTTCGAGTCCGCCTGCTTCAACGGCACCTGCATCCGCCGGGGCGCCCTGTCCCTGGGGATGCGTACCGAGGCCAGCGCCAAGTTCGAGAAGGGACTTGACCCCATGAACACCCTGCCCGCCGTGCAGCGGGCCTGCGAGCTGGTGGAGCTGCTGGGCGCGGGACAGGTGGTGGACGGCATCCTTGACGTGCGGGGAGCGGACTTCACCCCCACCGTGCTCTCCCTCCGCCCCGACAAGATCAACGAGCTGCTGGGCACCGATATTCCCGCGGAGGAGATGCGCTCCATTCTGAGACGTTTGGATTTCCTTGTGGATGGGGATACTGTCACCGTACCCTCCTACCGGGGCGATGTGGAGCACTACTCGGATCTGGCCGAGGAGGTGGCTCGCATCTACGGCTACAACAATCTGCCCACCACGCTGCTGCGGGGCGACACCACCCGGGGCGGCTTCTCCCCGGAGCAGAAGCTGGAGCGCGCCATCGGCGGCGTGTGCCGCGCCTGTGGCTACGATGAGATCATCACCTACTCCTTCATCAGCCCCACTTATTACGACAAGATTCGCTGGAGCGCCGACGACAAGCGCCGGGACTCCATGCGTATCCTAAACCCTCTGGGTGAGGATACCTCCATTATGCGCACCACCGCCCTGCCCTCCATGCTGGAGATTCTGACCCGCAACTACAACTTCCGCAACCCCTCCGCCAAGCTGTATGAGGTGGCCAAGACCTACTTCCGCCGGCCGGACGGCATGGCCGACGAGCCCCGGGTGGTCTCTCTGGGCGCTTACGGCGCGGACATGAGCTTCTTCAAGCTGAAGGGCGCGGTGGAGGAGCTTTTGCAGGAGCTGAAGATCGAGAACGCCCGCTACGCCGCCGTCACCGACAACCCCTCCTACCACCCCGGCCGCTGCGCCGGCGTGTGGGCGGGTGACACGCTGCTGGGCGTGTTCGGTCAGGTGCACCCGCTGGTGTGCGAGAACTACGGCGTGGACGCACCCCTGTACGCCGCGGAGCTGAGCTTCCCCGCCCTGTTCGAGAAGCGCTGCACCGTGCTGGAATACGCCCCCCTGCCCCGCTTCCCCGCCGTCACCCGGGACATCGCCGTGGTGTGTGACAGTGCCGTCACCGCCGGTGAGCTGATGGACTGCATCCGCAAAAGCGGCGGCGCTTATCTGAAGAAGGTGAGCGTGTTTGACGTGTACACCGGCGCGCCCATCCCCCTGGGAAAAAAGTCCGTGGCCTTCTCCCTCACCCTCCGGGCCGACGACCAGACCCTCACCGACGACCACGCGGACGAGTGCATCCAGTCCGTGCTGGCGGCGCTGAAAAATGAATTTAGTGCAGTCATTCGCTGATTTCCGACAGTTTTGTAATGGAACAGTAATATTCAAAGCCTTTACACCGGCGCTTTTTTTGGTATAATATACTTGAAAAGAAAAGGAGGGTGTCACCATGGAGGACGCTACCAGGCGCTTTGCCGCTATCGACAACAAAACAGAAACCAGAGAGATTCTGTCTTCCGTGTACGACTCGCTCAAGGTGAAGGGCTACAACCCCATCAACCAGCTTGTTGGATACATTATCTCGGAGGACCCGACCTATATCACCAACTACAACAACGCCCGCAGCCTGATTTGCCGCCTTGACCGGGACGAGCTGCTGCAGGAGCTGCTGGAGAGTTATCTGGCCAAATAAGCAAAGGGGCGCTCCGCCAAAACGGAGCGCCCCTTTTGCCGGAACAGTCCGGAGGCGAGAAAATGCGGATTCGGCGTAATTTTGTCTTGACAAACCCGTCGTCCTCTGTTTATAATATCCCTTGCGCGTAGCGGGTTTGTGTAATGGTAGCACACCGGACTCTGACTCCGTTTGTGAGGGTTCGAATCCTTCACCCGCTG
>CAZCDJ010000166.1:0-3116 GCA_964497655.1 uncultured Oscillospiraceae bacterium
AGAGACGATCACGCGCTCCGCGCCGTTGATGACGAAGGTGCCGCCGGGGGTCATCAGCGGGAAGTCTCCCATGAAGATCTCCTGCTCCTTGATCTCCTCGGTCTCCTTGTTCCGCAGCCGCACGCTGACCTTCAGCGGGGCGGCATAGGTGGCGTCGCGGGCCTTGCACTCCTCGATGTTGTACTTGGGGTTCTCGTTCATGGAATAGTCCACGAAGCTGAGCTCCAGATTGCCGGAGTAGTCCGTGACGGCGTCCACGTCCCGGAACACCTCGCGCAGGCCTGTCTCCAGAAACCACTTGTAGGAATTCTTCTGGATTTCCAGCAGATTGGGCATGTCCTGGATCTCCTGAGAGCGAGCAAAGCTCTTTCTCATTGTCTTTCCGTACATTACGTCCTTTGGCATCGATACACGCTCCTTATGGTTTTTCGCTGTGTACACCCGGATGGGTTGTCAGGAATTAAAATTCGCTCTTGCATTCTGCCGGGAAATCGGTATAATGAAAGCGTAAATAAGAATGGGTATATGTGCCGCCCTAAAGGCAAAGCAAGTTATTTTATCATCACTATTGATGAAATGTCAAGGCATAATTTGTTAAGTTTTACTTTTTTGGCGGGAGTTTGCAGCTCCGGCCCTTTTTTTGTTACTTTTGCTGCGGGGAGACATGATTATGGACGCTGGTGTGGTCATTATTCTGCTGGCAGAGGCGGCGCTCTGTATGCTGATCCTGTACTTCGAGGGGCTTCTGCGAAGGAGCAGCCATGTGGTGACGGCCGCCGTGCTGGTGGTGGCCGCCTTCGGTGTGCGGCTGGCCTGCATGAGCCACGTGACGCTGGACTATGAAAATTTTCTGGCGGGCTGGGTGCAATTTTTCCGGGAGAACGGCGGCTTTCGCGCGCTGAGCCAGTCCGTGGGAAATTATAATGTGCCCTACCTCTATTTTCTCGCGGCCTTCTCCTACTCCTCCATGAACGACCTGTACCTCATCAAGCTGCTGAGCATCTTCTTCGACGTGATGCTGGCCTGGGGGGCCACCCATCTGGCCAACCGCTTTGTGGGCACGCCGGGCAAGCTGCTGGGCTGCTTCTTCGGCGTACTGCTGCTGCCCACGGTGGTGCTGAACGGCGCCTACTGGGGCCAGTGCGACAGCATTTACGCGGCCTTTGCCCTGTGGGCGGTGTACTTCGCGCTGGAAAAGCACCCGGTGGCAGCCATGGTCTGCGCCGCGGTGTCCTTCGGCTTCAAGCTGCAGGCGGTGTTCATCCTCCCCTTCTTTGTGGTGCTGCTGGCGGCAAGGCGCATGAAGCTGTGGCATTTTCTGGTGTTCCCCATCGCGTATGTGGCGCTGGTGCTGCCCGCCGTGCTGCTGGGCAGGCCCCTGTGGGACACGGTGACGCTGTACTTCTCCCAGATGGGCAGCGTGGGCGGCGGACTGAACTACAACTCCCCCTCCGTGTTCGCCTTCGCGGACAAGGTACAGAATACAAAGCTGGCGGGCTATCTGGGCATCGCCGCGGCGGCGCTGCTGGTGCTGGCAGTAATTCTCTGGGTATGGAAGCGCCGGGGCACGCTCTCCGACATCACGCTGCTGGGCATCGCGGTGCTGCTGTGCATCGGCATCCCCTTCCTGCTGCCCCATATGCACGACCGCTACTTCTTCCTGGCCGACATTTTCTCTCTGGTGTTCGGTCTGGCGCTGCCCTGGTACGGGGCGGTGCCGGTGCTGGTGCAGTTCGCCTCGCTGAACTCCTATCTGGCCTATCTGCGAAACCGTTTTCTGCTCTATATGCCCTACGGCGCGGCGGCCATGGCCGTAGCGCTGCTGCTGATTGTCATTTTCACCGGCGTGCAGCTGCGGGAAACCGGCCGCAGAAGGACGTAATCGGCAGGGATGGAACTGCCGAAACGGAAGAAAATGCGGCTGGCCGGCTACGATTATTCCCAGCACGGCGCATATTTTGTGACCATTTGCACCAAGGACAGAAGATGCACCCTGGGTGAGATTGTAGGGCAAGGGCTCTGCTCTTGCCGCCTGTCGCCCACAGGCGAAATTGTCCGACAGGAGATTGAACACATCTCCGCCGCCTTTATTGGCGTTCATGTGGACAAATACGTCGTTATGCCAAACCATGTCCACCTGATATTGCTGTTGGATGGGGAGCGGCAAGGGCAGAGCCCTTGCCCTACGGTCGGTGATGTTATTTGTGCCATGAAATCGGTATCCACAAAAGCGGCGAACAATCGGGATGGCGTGAGAGGACGGAAAATATGGCAGTTTCGCTTCCACGACCATATCATCCGGGGCGAAAGAGAATACCGGAAAATCTGGCAGTACATCGACGAGAATCCTCAGAGATGGGAAAAAGACTGTTTCTTTTCAGAATGAAATGATATCACCATCAAATCAGGGCGTCGCCGCTTTCGCGGTGACGCCCTGAAGTGTTTTGGCTTACGGTCAGCCCAGATTTTTGAGGCTCTCCTCCAGATTGGCGATGAGGGCCACCAGCTTCTCCGCCTTGTCCCGCTCGGCGGCCACCACGGCCTCCGGCGCCCGGGAGACGAAGTTCTCGTTGGCCAGCTTGCCCAGCTGCCCCTGATAGTTCTTTTTGGCCTTTTCCAGCTCGCCGGCAATGCGCTCGCGCTCCTTGTCCAGATCCACCAGCTCGGCCATGGGCATGAAAATCCTGGCGTTATCCGTGACCACCGTGACCATGCCGTCGGTGTTTTCCGGCATCTCGGCAGAGACGGTGACGGCGGTGGCGTAGGCCAGCTTGGAGAGATAGACCTCGCCGGCGCGGAACACGTCGCCCCGCTCGGTGGTGATGATCAGGTGGGGCCGCTTGCCCGCCGGCACGTTCATGTCGGCCCGGCGGCTGCGGACGGCCTTCACCGCGTCCATAATCATCTCGAAGCCGGTCTCCTCCTCGGGGAAGGACAGCGCCTCGTCATACTTGGGATAGGGCGCAATGATCAGCGCCGCGCCCTCGTGGGGCAGGGCCTGGAAAATCTCCTCGGTGATATAGGGCATGAAGGGGTGCAGTAGCTTGAGAATCTCGGTGAGCACATAGAGCAGCACCCGCTGCGCGCCCTCCTTCGCCGTCTCGTCCTCCCCGTTC
>CAZCDJ010000167.1:0-3087 GCA_964497655.1 uncultured Oscillospiraceae bacterium
CGATCTGCTTGGCGTCCACGCCGTAGTAGTAGGTGTCATGGAGCAGGCCCTGGCTTTGCAGCATATGGATGTAGCCCACCTTGGGCAGCTCCGGGTACTGGGCCGCCTGCTCGAACAGGGGCTTCGTCTCGTAAACCACGGTCTCGTCCGGGGTCTGGTCCTTCAGGGCCTTGGCCAGATAGACGGCGGCGGTGAGTCCGGCCATGCGGCCGGCATTCTCGTAAACGTGGGTCTCCAGTCCGTCCCGGGGCTCAATGACCACGCAGACGTTCTGGGTCTTGGAGAAGGGGCAGTACTCGGCGGCGGGGCCGGACATATCAATGACGCCCTCCTGGAAGCCCACGATCTTACCCACCGTGACGACGCAGGCGCCGTCCATGCAGTAGGTCACGCCCTTGCCCACCTCGGCAACCTTGCCCATCACTCCGGGGAACACGCAGCCGCCGCCGGAAATCTTGAGCCTGGGCTCGATGACATCCTTCACCGGCGTGATGCGGACAGACTCGCCGGGACGGGCCAGCTCGATGTGGCAGCCGATCAGACGGTCATCCTTGAGAACCTCCGCCGAGAGCTCCTCGGCGTTGACGTACAGCACGCCGTTTTCGATTTTGGTCGCGTCGCCGAACTGCACATCTCTGATATGAATTTTTCCTAATTCAAGTTTCATTCTTCAAAGCACCTCCTTATAGATTTTCCACCTGACGCATGAGCATCTGACGCATAAGAGAGCTTCCAAGCGCCGACTCCACCACGCTGAGATCCACGGTCATAAAATCCCCCAGGGCCTTTTCGCCCCAGCAGGGCGCTTTCATGCCGTCCGTGAATTTGTGGTACCCGGAGATCGCTGTCTCAATGAGCTCCACGTCCCGGGCGAAGTCCTGTCCCTCCCTGTCTCGGGAGATCAGGATGGTCTTGTACGGACACTGGTTTGGCTTCAGGTTGCTGGCCTGAGGATGAGTCATCAGGCTCCACCCGTCGTATACCCGGTCGCGCACCCGGATCAGCACGTCCAGATAGCTCGCGTTCGTCAGATATTCAACGCCGATTGCGGCGTTGCTTTTATAGACATCGTCCGCTTTGGGGTTATTTGTGACCAGCACATATTTCTTTTCCATTTCCTCACCGTCCTTCCCGAACACCCGCAAGGCAACGCAGTCGTCTATTAATTAACAATCGCAGTTAAAATATACAACCTGCGCCACTCTTTTACCAGCGACTCTTTTGCAACCTGAATTTTAAGCTTATGCACAACGTTTTGCCAACCGCGCGGGTGACAGATTGGGCAATCCGCACAGTCCGAGGGGGTTTCCCTCTCCAATTGCGGCCTGCCCGCAGGGGGCACTTTAGTTCTCGTTATGCGGAGTTGTCACAATCGTTTTTCGCGTTTCTCACAACACTCCCACAAAAAACGACAAATTTTATGAGATTTACTTCAACTTTAGGTAAGTCACCGGGTTCCCAAGGGCGGCAATTCCCTTGCGCAGCGCCTCGAAGCTCAGCCAGACCGTGGCGGTGTTGTCGTTGGGATGCACGCCCACCGGCCCGCCGGTTCGCAAGTCCTGATCGAAGGCCACGGTGACGACGTGTTCCCCGTCGTTCAGCACGCCCAGAGGGGACACGGAGCCCTGGGCCACGCCCAAATACTTTTCCAGCCGCTCCGCCGAGGCAAAGCTCAGTTTGGTGCTGTGGAGCTGCTCCGCCACCGCGGCCAGATCCACACGCTTCTCCTCCGGCGCCACCACAAGGTAATGGTTCTTTCCCTTGGCGTCCCGCAGGAACAGATTTTTGCACACGCCGCCCCGGGCGCTGATGCCCGCCGCGTCCATCTCCTCCACTGTGAACACGGGGGCGTGCTCCAGCAGCTCATATGTAATTCCGTTTTGCTCCAGCCAATCCAGAGCCTTTCCCTTTGCGTTTTCCGTCATATTCTTGTCTCCTTCTTTAAATCCGTCCGTCACGAATGACTTCCTTGGCACATTCTATAAATCTGGCTGCCGCCGGCATCATCTCCGCCTCCGCCGGCACGGCGATGCCCAGCATGATGCTTTTCGGCGGGTCAAAGGGCAGCAGCTTCATTTTCACCTTCAGCCCCCTGGTAATCAGCTCATTTGTGATGACAAGTCCCAGCCCCTCCTCCACCATGCCGAAGGCGGAATAGTTCTGAAGGGTGGTGAACCGGCAGTCCGGCTTCTTGTTTCCCAGCAGATTCTGCACGTCCACATCCGACCCGTAGGCGGGCATGATGAGCGTCTCGTGCTCCAGATCCTCCAGGCGCACGGCGGCGCGTTGAGCCAGGGGATGATCCACCGGCATGGCCACCACCATGGGGTCGCTTCGCAGGGGAATCCAGTGATGGCGGATGGAGGGCTGATAGCTGTAAAAGCCCAGCTCCACCCGGCGCTCGGCAAGATAGTTGGACACCTCCTGCCACACGCCCTCCAGCAAATTGATGCGGATGTCCGGGTAGCTGCGGTGGAAGCGCCCAATCACCGCAGGCAGCCACTGGCTGGCAATGCTGGAATAGGCCGCGATGTTCAGCGTGCCGCAGGTGAGTCCGTTGATCTCCGACACGGTCTGCTGGAACTGCTCGTCCCAGCCACACTGGGCCCGGATGATGGGCAACAGCTTCTCTGCGTTGGAGGTGGGCGACACGCCGGTCTTGGTGCGTACCAGAAGGGAGAAACCGATTTCCTGCTCAATGGATGAGATCATGTGGCTCACGCCGGAGGGCGTGTATCCGAATGCTGTGGCCGCTTTTGTGAGGCTGCCGGAATCAATCACATACAGAAGAACCTTCGCCTTCATGCTGTCCATCGCTGTTATCCCGTCCTTTCCCGTGCGACACGGTTCACACGCTGCCATGTTGCCAAAAAAATACTATAACCGCGATTATTAATCGCGGTTATAGTATATACGTTTCTGTGAACCTTGTCAACACAATCCGCTGAAAAAACCTTTTTCCCGTACACTTGCAACAAAAAAAGACCAGTCCGAGGACTGATCTTTTTTCCGGGAGCACAAAATGCTCCCAATGGCGAGAGTAGGTGGGAATCGAACCCACCCGAGCAGGCTGCTGCTCATACCGGT
>CAZCDJ010000168.1:0-295 GCA_964497655.1 uncultured Oscillospiraceae bacterium
ACTTCACTACACTCAGAGACTGCAAACCAATTTGCGCATAACTCTTGACACTACCTGAGGATCTGACCCACGGCGCACAGCGCGCCGCCCACCAGAAACACCTTTGCGTACATCCAAAGCACGTCCATCTCAGCACCTGACGCTTTCTATGGCCACCGCGTGGCAGATTCCGGGGATGCTCTCCTTCTGCATGGAGGTGGTGGGGGACATGAGCGCGCCGGTGGCGGCGAACAGCACCCGCGGCCAATCCCCCCGGGTCATGCGTTGCAGAATGTGTCCGCAGAGCACCGAGGCG
>CAZCDJ010000168.1:305-3001 GCA_964497655.1 uncultured Oscillospiraceae bacterium
CGGCAGGAAATGCGCCGCGAGCACCGAGGCGCTGCAGCCGCAGCCGCTGCCCCCCGCGTGGGTGTCCTGACTCTCCATGTCGTACATCAGCACGCCGCAGTCCATGTAGCGGACGCCCAGATTCACCCCGTCGTCCGCAAACAGGTCTCGGACAATGTCCTGTCCCAGCTTCCCCAAATCCCCGGTGAAGATGGCGTCGTAGTAGTCCGGGGCGCGGCCGGTGTCGGCGAAGTGGGCGGTGAGGGTGTCGTAGGCGGCGGGGGCCATGGCAGCGCCCATGTTGTTGGCGTCGGTGATGCCCGCGTCCACGATCTTGCCGGTGGTCACATGGGTGACGAAGGGGCCGGGCCCCTGCCCGCCCAAAATCACCGCCCCCGCGCCGGTCACGGTCCACTGGGCGGTGGGCGTGCGCACGCTGCCGTACTCCAGCGGGAAGCGGAACTGGCGCTCGGCGGAGCAGAAGTGGGAGCTGGTGGCCGCCGCCGCCGTGTCGGCAAAGCCCCCGTCAATGGCCAGGGAGGCCAGAGAGAGGCTCTCCGCCATGGTGGAGCAGGCGCCGTACAGCCCAAAGTAGGGCACGCCGCTGTCCCGCAGGGCAAAGGCGCTGCCGGCGCACTGATTCAGCAGGTCGCCGGTGAAAATATAGCTGAGAGAGCTTGCGGGCAGCTTTGCCTTGTCGCAGGCGATGCCAAAGCATTGCTTCAGCATGGCGCTTTCCGCCTGCTCCCAGCTTTTCGCGCCAAAGTAGGAGTCGTCGCTGATAAAGTCAAAGGTGTGCTTTAGGGGGCCGCGCCCCTCTTTTTTCCCCGCCACCGCCGCGCTGCCCAGAATGGAGGGCTGCACAGTGAGGCGGACGGTCTGTTTTCCCAAGTGCTTTTCTGCCAAATTCATCACCCGGCCTTAGCATCCCGCAAAACGCGGAAAAAATACGCGGGAGTGTGGCGTATTTCCGTGATTGCAAGCAGGAGCGGGCGAGTGTATAATGAAAGGGTAAGAGTTCAACTATTCTGCGGGAGGTATATTCGCAATGAGAATGGACTGCGCGAAGTACGCGGGCAAATGCGTCTGCGGGCGGGAGCACACGCTGCAAACGAAGCTGGTGGTGGTGGAATACGGCGCCATGGACAGCTTCGATCAGTATATGGCCGATGTGGGTCTCACCGGCAAGCGCTGTGTTATCTACGATACCAACACCTATGTCAGCCAGTGGATTAAGCATCCCCGGGCTGATCAGGAGATCGTGCTGGACGCCAATGGCCTGCACAGCGAGAAGGGCGCCATTGAGAAAATGATGGAGCAGCTGGACGCGCCGGATTATCTGGTGGCGGTGGGCAGCGGCACCATTATGGACTTTGGCCGCTATCCGGCCTTCCAGCTGGGCATCCCCTTCGTGGCCGTGCCCACCCTTTCCAGCAGCGACGGCTTCACCGCCAACATCTGCTCCATTGTCATTGACGGGCAGAAGAAGTCCATCCCCATGGTGGCCCCCACCGCCGTCATCACCGATCTGGACATCATTGCCAACGCGCCCATGTTCCTCACCATCGCGGGTGTGGAGGACATCCTCTCCAAGTATATCTCTCTGGCGGACTGGGACATCGCCCGCCTTGTGGCGGGGGAGTACTATTGCCCCATGGTGGCGGGCATGGCCCGTGAGGCGCTCACCATGATGCGGAAAGCGGCGGACGAGCTGGCCGCCGGAAAACCGGCTGATTTTGAGGCCATGACCATGGCTCAGATGATCTCTGGCCTCACCATGCAGCTGCTGAATCACTCCCGAGCCGCCTCCGGCGCGGAGCACCTGATGGCCCATCTGGTGGAGATGAAGCCGCCGCGCTTTGAAAACGCCAACGGGATGCACGGCCAGTGCGTGGGCGTGGGCACCTATCTCTGCGCCAGAGAGTACCACCGCATGGCGGAGAAAACGCCCAAGGCCAGGCCCTACGCGCCGCTGGACCCCGCCTGGGTGCGGGAGAAGTTCGGCCCTCTGGCCGACGGCATCTTCAAGGAGAATGAAAACGACGTGCTTGCCACCTTCGACCCCCAGAGCATTGTGGACCACTGGGAGGAGATTCGCGCCATCATCGCCGGCATCCCCAGCGCCGGGGAGCTTGCCGGCCTCTATCAGGCCATTGGCGCCAAGTACCTGCCGGAGGACATCGGCATTGACCCGGCGCTTACCGACGAGATGCTGGATATCTCCGCCGCCATCCGCAACCGCCTGACGCTGGTGCGGATGCGCCGCGTGCTGGAGTTCTAAGAATAATCAAGAATCAACACGCCCCCGCCGTTCAGGCGGGGGCGTGTTTTCGTATGGGGGTGTCAATCGCCCCGGTAGTTCCCGCGACCGGATAGATGCGCTATCGGGTAGGGTCTCATGGCCTTGCCGTTGGGGCGGGAACAGACCCACCGTCACGGGAAAAATCCCTTTCCCAGGGTGACATCTGCGCAGTTGAATTTGCCCGCTATTCCGCTTCCCGCAGTCGCTCCACAATGCTTTGCCGGTCGGTTGCGACGTGAACGGCAAGCGGGACTGCCACACCCAACGCCAGCAGCACCGGGATGGAGACCAGCAGAGGCCACAGGATCATGTGATAGCTCAAAAACCACAGCTGGGTGCAAAGTGCCCGGACAACCAGAAGCGAAACAATGACGCCAAGTACCACGGCGCACACACCGGAAAGGCCTGCGTAATA
>CAZCDJ010000169.1:0-3001 GCA_964497655.1 uncultured Oscillospiraceae bacterium
CGCCGATGTGGTCCTCGTGGCCGTGGGTGATGACAATGCCCCGGATGCGGTCCTTGTTCTGCTTCAGATAGGTGATGTCGGGGATCACGATGTCCACGCCGTAGAGCTCCTCATCCGGGAAGCCCATGCCGCAGTCCACCACAATCATATCCTGACCGTACTCGTAGACCGTCATGTTCTTGCCGATCTCGCCGAGTCCGCCCAGGGGGATAATTTTCAATTTTGCCATGAATGTGTTTCTCCTTTAATTTTTATGTACGACGGTCACACTTCATTGTAACCGCTTTCGTTCCAAATAATACGTTATTCCATTTCCACCCGGCCCTCCAGGGCGCGGGTGAGGGTGGCGTCGTCCGCAAACTCCAGATTGGAGCCCACGGGGATGCCGTAAGCAAGGCGGCTGACCTTCACCCCGAAGGGCTTCAGCAGCCGGGAGAGATACATGGAGGTGGCCTCCCCCTCCGTGTCCGGGTTCAGGGCCATGATGACCTCGCCCACGCCGCCGGCGGCCACGCGCTTTACAAGCTCGCTGATTTTCAGATCGTCGGGGCCGATGCGGCTCATGGGGGACAGCACCCCGTGCAGCACATGGTACACCCCGGTATATTCCCGTCCCCGCTCAAAGCTCAGCACATCCCGGGGCTCCGCCACCACGCAGATGCAGCTCTTGTCCCGCCGGTCGCCGGAGCAGATGGGGCACACCTCCGCGTCCGTCAGGTTCTGGCACACGGCGCAGCAGTGGACGCTCTTTTTCGCGTCCAGTATCGCGGCGGCGAAGGAGGCAGCCTCCGCCTCCGGCAGTCCCAGCACGAAAAACGCCAGACGCTGGGCGCTCTTTTTGCCCACGCCGGGCAGCATGGCGAATTTGTCAATCAGTGTCTCCAATGCGGAGGGGAAAAATGTCATAACCTCTTACCTCTCGGTGTAGATTCAGTCCCGCCCCGCGCTCTCGGCGGCAATGCGGATGTGGGAGATGGCGGCGGCCCGGTCAGCCTTGCCGAACACGGCGGAGCCGGCCACCAGCACGTTTGCCCCCGCGTCCGCCACCAGCGGCGCGGTGGAGGGGTCGATGCCCCCGTCCACCTGCAGCTCGCAGGCCGGGTTCATCTGATCCAGCAGCGCCCGCACGCCCCGAATCTTGCTCAGCTGATCTGCCATAAAGCTCTGTCCGCCAAAGCCCGGCTCCACGGTCATCACCAGCACCATATCCAGCTTGTCCGCATAGGGCAGCAGCGCGCTGCCGGGGGTCTTGGGCTTCAGCGCCAGGGCGCACCGCTTCCCCTTGGCGCGAATTTCCTCCAGCGCCGGGAGGATGTCCTGGGGCTGGTCCGCCTCCAGATGAAAGCACACCAAATCGGCCCCCGCGTCGCAGAAGGCGCCCACATAGCGGTGGGGCCTGTCGATCATCAGGTGCACGTCCAGAAACATATTTGTATTTTTCCGCAGCGCCTTCACCACCGGCACACCGATGGTGATGTTCGGAACGAAAACGCCGTCCATTACGTCTACATGGACATAATCCGCGCCGCCCGCGCGAATATCGTCCACCTCCGCGCCCAGCCGGCAAAAGTCGGCGGACAGGATGGACGGGGCTATTTTTATCATAGCTTTCCTCCATTTCGCTGGAAATACAAATTTAGATAATTATACTACTTTCGCGATAGTCGCGCAAGACCCTTGACGTGTCATCTTTTTGGCGATAAAATATTAGAATTAAGTGCAATATGCCGGAGGCGTGTATGAAACCAAAATCCCACAAAAGCGCTCTGCCCATCTATGTTTTTATCGCCGCGTGGCTGCTCTGCGCCACGCTGCTGCCCCTGTACAGGCTGGGGGGACTGCTGGCAGCGGTGGTCATCTCCGTGGTCTGCGCCGTGGGCGCGGAGGGACTGCTGGAATACCGCAGAGCCAAAAACGCCCCGCCGGAGCCGGAGATGGCGGTGAGCCACGGCCCGGAGGTGGACGCCATCGTCGCCCAGGGCAAAACCGCCATGGATGAGATGCGCCGCCTGCGCAGCTCCATCCCGGAGCCCCGGGTGCAGGAGAAGATCGACCTGCTGATGGACGTTTCCCACAAGATTGTGCAGGACGCCATTGAGGACCCTTCAGACGTGCCCCAGATTAAAAAGTTCCTGGGCTACTACCTGCCCACCACCATCAAGCTGCTCAATGCCTACGACCGCATGGGCGCCCAGGGCATCAGCGGCGACAACTTAAGCGGCAGTATGCACAGCATCGAGGAGATGCTGGACACCGCCATCGCCGCCTACCGCAAGCAGCTGGACAGTCTGTTCGCCAATCAGGCCTTGGATATCGAGACGGACATCAGCGTGCTGAACACCCTGCTGGCCCGGGAGGGACTGACGGAGGGCGATCAGCTCTCAGACCTGCTGAAAAAGACCGGCGGCGTGTGAGCCGCGCCGACCCAATCAATATTTGACCGATGAAAGGATGTCAATGAACATGGACGAGAACAAGGACTTCATCCCCACCCTGTCGCTGGATACCGCCGCCGCCACCGCCCAGGCCCCCGCCGCCCCGGAGCTGGCTCCCCAGGCCGAGAAAAAGGAGATCCCCGCCGAGAAGCTGGACATGGATCGCCTCTCCCCCGCCGAGCAGGCCGCCGTGCGGGAATTTGTCACCAAAATCGACGTGATGAACGCCGAGCAGATTTTGAACTACGGCAGCGCCTCCCAGAAGAACATCGCCGATTTCTCCGGCGCCGCGCTGGAGAAGGTCCGCACCAAGGACATGGGCGAGATCGGCGAGGAGCTGAGCGATCTGGTGGTGGAGCTGCAGGGCATGAGCTTCGACGAGAGCGAAAAGAAGGGGCTGCAGGGCCTGTTCCGCAAGTCTCAGCAGAATATTGCCTCCCTGAAGGCCCAGTACGACAAGGCCGAGACCAACGTGGACAAGATCAGCTCCGAGCTGGAAAAGCACGAGGTCACTCTGCTGAAGGACGTGGCCATGATGGATAAGATGTATGAGAAGAACCAGCAGT
>CAZCDJ010000170.1:0-1193 GCA_964497655.1 uncultured Oscillospiraceae bacterium
CATCTCCGCACCCACGGCGGGGGAGAAGAAGGGAGCGGCCTGGGCGCCCCAGTCGTCATGCACGGTAAAGCCCACTATGCCGTCGCCATAGACCTCGCAGCACTTGTCCACGATGCGGCAGTAGAGATCGGTGGTCTTGTCAAAGAGCGCCTTCACGGCGTCCTTCTGGTCCTCGTCGATAAGGGCCATGGCAGCGCCCTCAAAATCCATGAAGGACACCAGCCGCTCGTACCAGGCTCCGTTCAGGAACCAGAACATGTTGGCCTTGCCGTTGTGCAGGAAGTTATAGTTGATCTTGGCGTCGCCCTCCCAGTCCCACTCGTCGATGTTGGGGAACTTGATGAGCTTCTCCCAGTCGTTGGCATCCTCCATCAGGGGCTTGCCGGGGCGAACCATGGAGCCGCCCGCCAGGGGCACAAACTCCCACTCAATGCCGAACATGTCCTTGCCGCCGAAATCCTTGGGATCGGGGCGGTTGGCGGCAAAAACAAAGCCGCGGGCCACGTCGTCGGGAATGACGGCGGGGCAGAAGAAGCTCAACTCCGTGCCGGAGGGGCACCACTCCGGCTCGCCGCCAAAGACGGCCTTCACATTTTCGATCGGATCGCTGGGGAAGGTGTAAACGGGGGTACCCGGGCCGCCGGGGATGCGGCTGGGAATTTCGTAAGCTACGGTCAGTTCCTTTTCGTCAAACGGAATCTTAGCCATGTTCAATTCTCCTTTTTTTCAATAAAAACGTCGTGCCGGATGCCCCTTGGACGCCCGGCACGACGCCGTTTTTTGATTAATCCCTATGGGAAAAGCTTACTGCTGCGCGGCTCTGGCAGCGGCCATGCGCTCGGCGTTCTCCTTGGCGTAGCGAGCTGCGTCCGCGTCGCTGATCTTGTAGCCGAAGGCGAAGATCAGAGTGGCCACGGCCTGAATGGCAGCGGGGATCAGGCAGAGGTAGCCCATAAAGGTGCTGGTCCACTCGGGAGTGGGGGTGAAGCCGGCCACATAACCGGTGGCGCTGAGCAGGTACAGACCAATGCTGCCGCCCACGGCCATACCGATCTTCATGGGAGGAGACATCAGACCGGCGGCAATGGCGCGGGTGTCCTTGCCGGTCTTCCAGAGGTACCACTCGCCGCAGTCCATGTACATAATCATGGCGTAAGGCGTGTAGGTGTACATGCCGAAGGTGCTGACGGCCA
>CAZCDJ010000170.1:1203-2960 GCA_964497655.1 uncultured Oscillospiraceae bacterium
TGTACCAGATCCAACTCTTGGGAGCCAGGAAGAAGAGCGCCACACGAACGGCCATGACGACGCAGTAGCCAAACAGGGTGGCCTTTTTCTTGCCCATCTTGGCGCCCAGCTTAGGCATAATCAACGCGGCCAGGAAGCCGGCGCCGGCGGAGCAGAGGCTGGCGATGGTCAGCTTGGTAAAGTCGCCAACCACATAGATGAAGTAGTATGTATACAGGGCGCTCCAAATGAAGGTGCCGATGTTCAGAATGGTCTGCACGGTGAAGTACACAGCCATCTGGGGGTTCTGAGCGATGGTGCCCACCATATCCTTTACGGTGACGCGGTTACCGCCGGCACCGGGCTGTACGGGAGCGTCCAGACCTTCAGCAGCGCGGGCGATGCGTCCCAGAGCGAAGGGCATGGGGATCATGAACACCACGGCGACGATGAAGTAGTTCCAGTTGCCGAAGGGCATCTTGGTGACCAGCGTGGGGATGAAGGAGCAGATGATGGTGATCACCGTGCTCTGGCGGGTCATCATAATGGTGCAGGCGCTGCGGTTGGCCGGGTTGGGGCCGGAAACGGCGGCCAGCACGCCATAGTAGGCGGTCTGGATGATATTCATCAGGGAGTTCAGCACGGTGTAGGACACAGCCAGCACGGCCACACGGACGATGACGGGGGCGGCGCTGGTGTTGGCAACCTCGCACATGATGCAGACGGCCAGAATCCAACGGCCCAGGTAGAGCCAGGACTGGTTCTTGCCCTTGTTGCTGATTTTCACCTTCGTGATGATAACGCCGGCGAACAAACTGACGATAAAGTCGCAGGTCTTGGCGACCAGCAGTGCGGTGGCCAGCGTGGCGGCGGGAATCTTCAGTACCTCGGTGGCGAAGGTGTTCAGGTACATAAAACCGACCATGATGGAGAGCGTCAGCAGCGAATAGCTGCCCATTGTCCATATAGTCTTCTTGTCCAGGGTTGCTTGCATTAATTTTTCCTCCCTTATTTGTTTTCAGGCTTGCTCTTGCCGTTCGGTTTGCGCTCTTGCACAAGCTCTCCCTTGGCGTGTCCGGCCTCTTTTTCCTGTCGGGGTTTCCCGACAGCCCCTATGCCGAAACACGCGTCATTTTGCTTGTGCAAAACCGTGAGTTTTCTCACTTCGTACGACTGTGCCATTGTAACTCTTGACAAATGATTTGTCAACGTCATGCATTTTATACATATTCCAATGCAGAATTAGAATTAAGCGCCTTTTGCATAAGTTCTCTTTCAATCAAAATTTTTAGGCTTGTTTTGCGCTCGTTATTCCTGCTAAAATCTTTTTTGGCGATGAAATCGTTTCATGAGAGGGGTCAAATACAGTGTCCGAGTGTTTCCAAGCAGGAAAGCGTGCATCTGCAAGGCTTTCAAAATATAGTAAATCTGTGCGATTTTACCTCCCGACTTTTTGCGGGGGCAGGCGGGACGGGGACAGGATTGAAAATCATTTTTCCCTGCGACATTTTTCTTCTTGACTTTCACGCGGTGTATGCGTATAATCTCCCTATCTCTTTGCACTGCATTACATCCCGGCGTGCCGGGGTGCGAGATCAACAGTACAAACTGAGCAGGCGATGCCCCGATGGGGCGTGGGGCCGGGCCGCAGGAGAGGGCGGCAGCAGCTTGTGTGAAGCACATCTGTGGGACAGTTGTATGTTCCGCGGGGACGTGCTTTTTTTGCACCCATTTTTCGCGGGACACCGACCTCCAATGGAGTGGCATAGGGGAAATCA
>CAZCDJ010000171.1:0-2869 GCA_964497655.1 uncultured Oscillospiraceae bacterium
GTCGTGCATGAAGTCCACCTCGTCGGCGAAGATGCGGCCGTTCAGCGCGCCGAAGGAACCAAAGGCGTCAGCGCTGAACAGGATCTTGTCGGTGGTGTCGTAGGTCATCATCACCTCCGGCCAGTGCACCATGGGGGCCATGACGAAGGTGAAGTTGTGCCGCCCGGTGGAGAGGGTGTCCCCCTCCTTCACCACCAGCATACGACCGGTGAGATCCAGAGGGAAGAAGCGTGAGAGCATGGTCTTAATCTTGTCGTTGCAGACAATGGTGGTCTCCGGGTAACGGCGGCACAGCTCCTCGATGGTGGCGGCATGGTCCGGCTCCATATGGCTGATGACCAGATAGTCCAGCGCGCGCCCGCCCAGCCCGTAGGCCAGATTCTCAAAGTACACGCCGCTGACGGCCTTATCCACTGTGTCAAACAGGATGGTTTTTTCGTCGGAGATCAGGTAGGAGTTGTAGGATACGCCGTCGCGCACGCCGTAAACGCCCTCAAAAAACGCCAGTCTACGGTCGTCCGCGCCGACCCAAAGCAGGTCCTGGGTGATTTTTTTCGTGATGTGCATGGAAACACCTCCAATGGTAAAATGTCACAGAAATATTATAGCATTATGGGACGCAAAAGTCTCTATGTTTTTACAATTTTTACGCAGTCTTTACCTGCCCTCCCCGCTGAGGATACCGGAGGCGATGATGCTTCGCAGCAGGGCCTTGGCCTTCTCCCTTGTCTCGTCGATGGGACGCCGGTCGGCCCGGCAGGCGTCGATAAAGCCGCCCAGACCGTTGCAGAGGAAGGCGGCGGTTTCCCGGTTGGTGTAGCGAAAGGGGGTGCCCGCGGTCATGTCCAGATAGCGCTCCACGCTGCTGAGAATGTACTGATACGAGACGAAGGTCAGGTAGGGATCCGGGTTCACGGCGGTGTGGGCAAAGAAATAGCTTTTGTCGTTATAGAGGTTTAAGATGCTGTCCAGCAGGTTGCAGTAGCTGGCGGTGAGCTCGCCGGCGGGGTTGTTCTCCTCCTGCAGCGCGCGGAAGTCCGCCGCCGCCAGCTCCACCATGTCCCGGAAGATCTCCTCCACCAGGTCGTATTTGTCCTTGTAGTGGGTGTAGAAGGTGATGCGGCTGGAGGAGGCGGCCTCGCAGATCTCCGTCACCGAGAGCTGCTCGAAGGGCTTCTGCTCCAGCAGAGCGATCAGCGTCTGCTTCAGATTTTTTTTGGTCTTTCGCACACGTTTATCTTCCATGGTATCGACCTTTCCCAAAATTTACAGGTAATATAAATATTATAACTGACGTTATAATAACAGTCAACCTGTTTGTGCCGTGACGGGGGACTGGAAGGAAAAAACAGTAAAAAGAACTTGACAGCGCCGGCGGATGGTGGTAAACTCACCCACATAATTCCACAGGGAAACAGGCATTGATCGGGAAAAGTACCGTCGGAGAAGGCCACAGAGAGTGGGGGAAGCTGAGAGCCCCGCGCATTGACCGATGGGAAAGAACACCCGGGAGCCCCAAGCTGAAAGCCGATGGCGAGTAGGCGCGGCGCGGGCGGCGCGTTAAGCCGCAGGGGTTTGTTGGAACCTGAAAAGCGGCCGGAGAATCCGGCAAATTAGGTGGCACCGCGGATGCGCAGCTATTCGTCCTAAGAGTTGAGGACGATGCTGCGTATTTTTTTATTTTCTGGAGGGTGTCAAAATGTGTGGAATCATCGGTTTTGAAAAGAGAGAGAGCACAAGGGAGCAGGCGCTGCGCGCCTTTGCCGCCACCAAGTCCCGGGGGCCGGACATGACCCGGTTTGAGGAAGTGGGCGGGGGCGCTCTGGGCTTCCACCGGCTGGCTATCATGGGCCTGCAGGCCGAGGGGATGCAGCCCTTCCATCTGGGGGGCGACGCGCTGGTGTGCAACGGGGAGATCTACGGCTTTCGCCCCATCCGGGCACAGCTTTCGGAAAAATACCAGTTTTTCAGCCAGTCGGACTGCGAGGTGCTGCTGCCCCTGTGGCGGGAGTACGGCACGGGGATGTTCGCCCGGCTGGACGCGGAGTTTGCCCTCATCCTCTACGACGCCGCCACGGACTCGCTGGTGGCGGCCCGGGACCCCATCGGCATCCGCCCCCTGTTCTACGGCTATCAGCCCGGCGGCAGCATCGTCTTTGCCAGCGAGGCCAAGAACTTAGTGGGACTGTGTGCGCGCGTACAGCCCTTCCCGCCGGGGCACTACTGGGCGGCGGGGAAATTTGTGCGCTACGCGGACATGACCGCCGTGGAGACGGTGAGCGGCGACGGGGAGGACGCCGCCTGCGCCCGGATTCACGACCTGCTCACGGAGGCGGTGGAAAAGCGGCTGGACGCGGATGCGCCCCTGGGCTTCCTGCTCTCCGGGGGACTGGACAGCAGCCTTGTGTGCGCCATCTCGGCCCGGCTGCTGGGCAGACCCATCCGCACCTTCGCCATCGGCATGGACACCGACGCCATCGACCTGAAGTACGCCCGGGAGGCGGCGGCGTATCTGGGCGCGGAGCACACGGAGGTGTATATGACCCGGGAGGAGGTGCTCCGCAGTCTGGAGGAGGTTATCGCCGCGCTGGGCACTTGGGACATCACCACCATCCGGGCGGGCATGGGGATGTACCTGTGCTGCAAGGCCATCCACGAGAAAACCGATGTGCGGGTGCTGCTCACCGGCGAGATCTCCGACGAGCTGTTCGGCTACAAGTACACGGACTTTGCCCCCTCGCCGGAGGCCTTCCAGCGGGAATCGGCCAAGCGGGTGGGGGAGCTGCACATGTACGACGTGCTGCGGGCCGACCGGTGCATCAGCGTCCACTCGCTGGAGGCGCGGGTGCCCTTCGGCGATCTGGCGTTT
>CAZCDJ010000172.1:0-1611 GCA_964497655.1 uncultured Oscillospiraceae bacterium
GACGATGTGCTCGACAATTACCCGGTGGATCGGCTGATGCACGACATCGCGCTGGCGCTCATGGCGGTTCAGACGCAGACCACGGACGTGCTCTCGGATTTCCCTACGAAGGGGGCAGCGGAGATTCCGCCGACGGGGATTCCGACGCCGGGGATGGCGAAGGAAGCCTGACGCTGCCCGACTACGTCTATTCGACCTATATCGCGCTGATGGAATCCGGCTGGCGGTTTGATGAAATCGACCGGATGGACATGATCGGGTTTCTGAGAATCCGGGCTTGGAGCGCCCGGCGCGCGCAGAAAAAGAAAGAGCCGAAGCGGGCCTTCATCGACGAGGTGTGGCCCGGCCTGAAATAACCAGCGCCTTCGCGTGAGGGCGCTTTCATTTTGCCCGGGAAGGAGGCGATCTCAGTGAGCGAAGTCCTGCGCGATCTTGTTGTATCGCTCTCTCTCGACAGCGACAATTTCTCCCGCAACCTGACCTCCATCAACAAGCAGATACAGGAGGCGGAGAGCCGGTTCAAGATGGCCGCCTCCGGCGTGACCAATTTCGAGAAGTCCACCGCTGGCGCGCGGGCAGAGCTGGATACGCTGGCGCAGAAGCTGTTGCTCCAGCAGAAGGCCGTCACACAGTACGAACGCGCGTTGGAGGCGGCGAACAAGAAGCTGGAAACCGCTCATGTCCGGCAGGGCAAGCTCTCCTCCACGCTCAAGGATACCTCCGACCGGAACGCCGATCTTAAGGCGAAGGTCGCCGCCGCCACCAAACAATACGATACCTTCCAACGCGAGCTGGGCGATACCGATTCCGCGACCATCGCCGCCAAGGCCAATCTGGATGCGCTGTCCGAGGAATACGCGGAATCCTCCGCCGAGGTCAAGAAGCTGGAGGGTCAGCTCGCCGCCAACACCAAAAGCATCCAGAACAACGCCGACGCCGTAACCAAGGCGCGCACCGGCCTCAATCAGGCGCAGGCGGCGCTCAAGCAGACCGAAGCGCAGATCAAGTCCGCCACCGACCGCCTCGCGCGGATGCAGTCCGCGTGGACAAAAACCGGAGAGACGCTCACCGCGTTCGGCGCCAAGTGCGCGGCGGTCAGCGCGGCCCTATCGAAGGTCGGCAAGGGTATGACCGCCGCGCTGACCACGCCGGTTCTGGCGCTGGGCACGGCGGCGATCAAGGCGTCCATAGATTTTGAATCCGCCTTCACCGGCGTTCGCAAAACGGTGGACGCCACCGAGCAGGAATACGCGCGCTTGTCCGACGCCGTGAAGAAGATGAGTACGGAGGTCGCCACATCCTCCGGGGCCATCGCGGAGGTCATGGCGAACGCCGGGCAGCTCGGCATCCAGAACGACTACCTCGTGGAATTCACCCGGACGATGATCGACCTCGGCAACTCCACCGACATCGCCGCGGGCGAAGCCGCCACCGCCATCGCGCAGTTCGCCAACGTGACGAACATGGCGCAGACGGAGTTCTCGAATTTCGGTTCGTCGCTGGTGGACCTGGGCAACAACTTCGCCACCACGGAATCCGCGATCCTAGACATGGCCACGCGGATGGCCTCGGCGGGCACGCAGGTGGGCTTCAGTCAGGCACAGATTCTTG
>CAZCDJ010000172.1:1621-2800 GCA_964497655.1 uncultured Oscillospiraceae bacterium
GATACGGCGACCACCGAGAGCGCGATCCTCAACATGTCTACGCGCCTCGCGGCGGCAGGCTCTCAGGTCGGCCTCTCGCAGTCGCAGATTCTGGGTTTTGCCACGGCGCTGTCCTCCGTGGGCCTCGAAGCTGAGGCAGGCGGCACGGCGTTCTCGAAGGCCATGATTCAAATGCAGGTGGCGGTTGAAACGGGCAACGACAGCCTCACCGACTTCGCCCGCGTATCCGGGCTGACTGAGCAGGCGTTCAAAGACCTGTGGAACAGCAACCCCGCCGGAGCCATCGAGGCGTTCATTGTCGGATTGAGCCGGATGGACGAGAAGGGCGTTTCTTCGATCGTCACCCTGGAGGAAATGGGCTTCTCCGAGGTTCGTTTGAGGGACACCCTCATGCGCGCCACCAACGCCACGAAGCTGTTTGCCTCCGCGCAGGAGACGGCCAACCGCGCGTGGTCTGAGAATACCGCGCTCACGAGCGAAGCCTCCAAGCGCTACGCCACGACGGAATCGAGGCTCAAGAACCTCAAGAATACCGCCGTGCTCGCGGCGCAACGCATCGGGGACGATTTGAGTCCTACGGTGCAAAAGCTCATTGACGGCGCAAACGATTTGCTCACGAAATTCATGGCGCTGGACGAGCACCAGCGGCTCATGATCGTCAAATTCGCCGCCATCGCGGCCGCCGCCGGTCCGGCGATCATGGCCTTCTCCAAGGTTGTGAAGGTGGTCGGCATCGCGTCCACCGGCTTCGGCAAATTCGCGCTGTCGGTCGGCAAGGCGGGCGGCGGGTTCTCAGGCTTCTTGTCGGTACTGGGGAAATCGCCCGCTGTGTGGTTTGCCGTCGCCGCTGCCGTCGTCGTGGGCACGGTTGCGCTGGCGGACTATGTGTCCGGCGCGAAAGAGGCCCGTGAAGCGCTCAAGGGCATGGAGGAAACCGCCAGGTCGTGGAAGGAAACCGCTGCGGAAACCTTCTATGGGAATAGTGAAGGTCTGTCCTTCTTCGGCATGAGCGAGAATGACTTCGCGAGGGACGCACAGTCCGCGCAGGATTGGCTGGACGGCCTGCTCGCCGTCTGGTCGGACGGGCAGAAGGAAACCAATGAGATCGTCGGCGCGTGGACGGATTCCTTCAAGGCGTTGACGGCCTCTACCCGCGATGAACTGCAGGGTCTCAAGGAT
>CAZCDJ010000173.1:0-2726 GCA_964497655.1 uncultured Oscillospiraceae bacterium
CCGGGTTCTTCGACAGACTAAGACGCCCTGCTTTTTTAAGCAGGGCGTCTTTTTTGCGCGTTTGGGATGTGGGGGATAAAAAACGCGGGGGAACCGTGGTTCCCCCGCCTTACCCTCTTATACGATGATCCGCACGGCCTGAGGGCGGTTTTCCAGCGTCACACTGGTGAAGCGTCCGCCGGACTCCCCGTCCCGGGTCCAGGGCACCTCCTGGGAAAAAATGAATTTCGCCCGGCTGGCCTGCACCACCTTGATGAACTCGCCGTCGTACTTCTGACCCACGAACTCGCCCATCAGGGTGTTCATGTCCGAGAGGGACTCGGGATAGCGAATCATGGTCACCTCAAACCTGCCGTCGTCCAGACGCACCCTGCTGGGGTCCAGCTTAATCATGCCCGCCACGCTGGTGGAGTTGGTGACGCCGCCCACGATAAAGTCCCCCTCGAACACCCGGTCGCCGTCCAGCTCCACCCGGGTGATGTAATGGGGCAGATGGGGCAGCCGGTTCATGCCCTCCAGAATGTAGGCCAGATTGCCCAGCGCCTGCTTGCTCTGCTGGGGGGTCTCGTAGCTCACGTCGGTGAAGGCGCCGAAGGCCGCCACATAGGTGAAAAAGTCGTGCTCGCCCAGCGCGCCCACGTCCCAGTCCATGGGGGTACCGTCCACCACCAGCCTGGCGGCGGCGGCCAAATCGTTCTTGGGCAGGCGCAGCGTGGTGGCCACGTCGTTGGCGGTGCCCAGGGGAAAATATCCGATGGGCGGGGGATTGGGCACCATCATCAGCCCCGCCACCACGTCGGACAGGGTGCCGTCGCCGCCCAGGCAGCAGACCAGATCGAAGTTTTCCGCGTTGTCCGCTGCCAGTCGGATGGCCTCCCCCTTTCGGGTGGTGAAAAACAGCGTGGGCTCGTAGCCGCCCAGATACAGGGTGTGCAGCGCGTCGCCAAGCCCCAGCTTGAACATTCCGCGCCCCGCCACGGGGTTGATGATGAACATCAGCTTACGCATTTTATCTCAGTCCGTCCTTTTCTCCCGCCGGCAGACCGGCATTATAGTATGGAAAGGTATCTCTCGCCGGTGTCCGGCAGCAGGCACACAACGGTCTTGCCCGCAAACTCCGGCCGCTTGGCGATCTGGCAGGCGGCAAAGGCCGCCGCGCCGCTGGTGACGCCGCAGAGCAGACCCTCGGTTCTCGCCAGCTCCCGCATGGCGGCAAGGGCGTCCCCGTCGGTGACGGTGACCACCTCGTCGTACACGGTGGTGTCCAGCACCTCCGGCACGAAGTTGGCGCCGATGCCCTGCAGGGCGTGCTTGCCCGCGTGTCCCTGGCTCAGCAGGGGGGACCCGGCAGGCTCCACCGTCACGATACGCACGGTGCTGCTGCGCTCCTTCAGGTAGCGTCCCACGCCGGTGACGGTGCCGCCGGTGCCGGCGCCCGCCACGAAGCAGGCCACCTGCCCGTCGGTGTCCGCCCAGATCTCCGGCCCGGTGGCGGTGTAGTGGGCCAGCGGGTTGGCGGGGTTCACGAACTGCCCGGCGATGATGCTGCCGGGGTTTTCCGCCTGCAGCGCCTCGGCCTTGCGCACCGCGCCGGTCATGCCCTCCGCGCCGGGGGTGAGCACGATGTCCGCGCCGTAGGCGGCAATCAGCTTGATGCGCTCCGGGCTCATGGAGTCGGGCATTACAATCACGGCGGTATAGCCCAGCACGGCGGCCACGGCGGCGATGCCGATGCCCGTGTTGCCGCTGGTGGGCTCGATAATCAGCCCGCCGGGGGCAAGGCGGCCTGTGCGCTCCGCGTCCCGGATCATGGAAAGCGCCACCCGGTCCTTGGCGCTGCCCGCGGGATTGAAGCGCTCCAGCTTGGCACAGACCCGCGCCGTCGTCACGCCGTGGAGCGCCGCGAAGCGGGAGATCTCCACCAGCGGGGTATTGCCGATCAGCTGGGTCATATCCTGATAAATTCTGCTCATTTTAGGCCTCCCAATGAAAAGTTGTTGAAAAAGTATATTAAGCTGAGTATAATACTTCAATGCGACGAACTCAATGAACAGATTTTGAATTTTGTAGTCTTAATTTGTCGCCATACATTTAGAAAGGAACGGTGCCATATGAAACGGCAAAAGATCTCCGGCCTCTGGGCCGCGCCGGATCTGCTGGATGGGCGGAGCATGACCGTCTGCGGCTGGGTGCGGACGGTGCGCGACATGAAGAATTTCGGCTTCATCGAGCTGAACGACGGCTCCTGCCAAAAGAGCCTCCAGGTAGTATTTGAGAGGGGCTCTGTCAGCAATTACGACGAGATCGCGCGCCAGAATGTGGGCGCCGCGCTTATCATAACAGGTGTTTTCTCTCTGACGCCGGACGCCAAGCAGCCCTTTGAGCTGAAGGCCACGGAGATCACGGTGGAGGGCGTCTCCACCCCGGACTACCCCCTGCAAAAGAAGCGCCACAGTGTGGAATTTCTCCGCACCATCCAGCATCTCCGCCCCCGCACCAACCTGTTTGCCGCGGTGTTCCGGGTGAGAAGCGTGGCCGCCGCCGCCATCCACGAGTTTTTCCAGACCCAGGGCTTTGTGTACGTCCACACCCCCCTCATCACCGGCAGCGACTGCGAGGGCGCGGGAGAGATGTTCCGGGTCACCACGCTGGACATGGAGAACCCGCCCAGAACGGAGGACGGGAAAATCGACTACTCCCAGGATTTCTTCGGCAAGAGCACCAAC
>CAZCDJ010000174.1:0-2613 GCA_964497655.1 uncultured Oscillospiraceae bacterium
TCGCCGCCATGGTAGCAGCGGCTCTCCATGGCCACAGCCAGATCGTCCGCCCGGCGGAAGGCGCTGACAAAAAGCGGCACCAGAAGGGGCAGCAGAGCCTTGGCCCGGTCGGTAAGCCTGCCGGTCTCGAAATCCGCGCCACGGGCCTTCTGGGCGGACATAATCTTGTCCGTCTCCTCAATCAGCGTGGGGATAAAGCGCAGCGCCATGCTCATCATCATGCTCATCTCGTGCACGGGCACCCGCAGCTTCTTCAGGGGGCCAAGCAGCAGCTCCAGCCCGTCGGTGAGGGCGATGGGGCTGGTGGTATAGGTGAGCAGGAAGGTACCGGTGATGAGAAGCATGATGCGAAGCACCATAAAGACGGCGCGCTTCACACCAACCCAGCTGATGCGAAAAATCCAGAACTCCAGCGCCGGCTCCCCCTCGGTATAAAAGAGGTTTAGAAGCGCGGTGAGCACAATGATGAAAATCAGGGGCTTCAGGCCCTTGAGGATGGTGGCGGGCTTGATTTTCGACACCGCCACGCAGCTCACCGTGACCAGCAGCATGAAGCCGTAGGAGACAAAGTCCACGGCGGTGAACAGGGCGGCAATATACACGATCACCAGCAGAAGCTTGGTGCGGGGGTCCAGCTTGTGCACCACGGTGGTGCCCGGGAAATACTGGCCCAGCGTCACGTCCTTAAGCATGGGCTCTCCCCTCCTTCCACACCCGCTCCACGGCGTCGCGCAGCTGCTCCGTGGTGTAGATGGACTCCCGCAGCTCCACGCCCCGCGCCCGCAGCGCCCGGGCGATGGCGGTGGGCGCCGGCACGTCCAGCCCCATGGACACCAGCTCGTCCGCGTGGGAGAAAACCTCCTGGGGCGCGCCGTCCATGGCCACCGTCCCCTCGCTGAACACAATCAGCCGGTCGGCGATGCGGGCCGCGTCGTCCATGCTGTGGGTGACGAGGATGACAGTGGAACCGGTCTGGGTGCGGTAATCGGTGATGTTTTGCAGGATGTCCGCGCAGCCGGAGGGGTCCAGCCCCGCGGTGGGCTCGTCCAAAATCAGCACGCCGGGGCGCATGGCAATCACACCGGCAATGGCAATACGACGCTTTTGCCCGCCGGAGAGTTCCAGCGGCGACTTCTCAAACAGCGCCTCGTCCACGCCCACAAAGCGGGCGGCCTCCCGCACGCGCTCGTCAATCTCCGTCTCCGGCAGCTTCATGTTTTTGGGGCCAAAGGCGATGTCCCGATAGACGCTCTCCTCAAAGAGCTGATACTCCGGGTACTGGAACACCAGCCCCACCTTGAAGCGCACGTCCCGCGTGGCCTCCTTGGAGGCGAAAATATCCCCCCCGTCGTAAAGCACACGGCCGGTGGTAGGCTTCAGCAGACCGTTCAGATGCTGAACAAAGGTGGACTTTCCGCTGCCCGTGTGACCGATGAGAGCCACCAGCTCGCCGGGGCGGATTTCCACGTTGATACCGCTGACGGCGGTTTTTTCAAAGGGCGTGTCCTGGCTGTAAACATGGCTCAGGTTCTCCACCCGGATGATGCTTTCCAATGGCTTTCCCCGTTCTTTATGATTTGAGGGCGCGGGCGACAGCGTCGGCGCAGTCCTCCACCGTAAGCGCCGAGAGAGGCAGCTCCATGCCGTCGGCGCGCAAATCGAAAATCAGATCCGTGGTAGCCGGCACGGCAAGACCCTCGCTTCGCAGCAGCTCCACCTGAGAAAACACGTCCGCCGGCGTCCCGTCGGCCACCACGCTGCCCTCGGACATGACGATCAGCCGATCCGCCCCCACGCACTCGTACATATGGTGGGTGATGAGCACCACGGTGATGCCCTTCTCCCGGCACAGAGCCGTGACGGTGGCGATCACCTCCCGCCGCCCCACCGGGTCCAGCATGGCTGTGGGCTCGTCCAGCACCACGCACCGGGGCTCCATGGCAAGAACGCCGGCGATGGCCACCCGCTGCTTCTGTCCGCCGGAGAGAAGATGGGGCGCGTGCATCCGGTAATCGTACATCCCCACGGTCTTTAAGGCGGCGTCCACCCGGCGGCGAATCTCCGAAGGCTCTATGCCCAGATTTTCCGGGGCAAAGGCCACGTCGTCCTCCACCACGTTGGCAACGATCTGGTTATCCGGGTTCTGGAACACCATGCCCACGGAGCGGCGCACCTCTAAGGTGCGCTCCTCGTCGGCGGTGTCCACCCCGTCCACATACACCTTGCCCTCCGTGGGCAGCAAGATGGCGTTGCACAGCTTTGCAAGCGTGCTTTTGCCGCTGCCGTTGTGGCCCAGAACGGCCACAAAGCTGCCCTCGTCGATGGTGAGGTCGATGCCCCGCAGGGTCTCGATCTGATCGCCGGGGTAGGTGTAATGCAGATGTTCAGTTTTGATTATCGGTTGTTTGTCCATCGACAGCTCGCTCCACAGGGTAAAATCAGCCGGCTCTCCGTCACCGGAAGGCCCAGCTCCTGACTCTCCGACGTGCCCCCGTACTTTTTGGTGAAGATGCTCTCCGACAGGTAGGTGAGCACCGAGGGGGACAGGCCGGTGGTATAGGAATTGATGAGCACGAACAGCGGATCGTCACTGAGGACGCCCGCGCAGAGGGA
>CAZCDJ010000175.1:0-334 GCA_964497655.1 uncultured Oscillospiraceae bacterium
TATATATGTTACCCACGATCAGGAGGAGGCCCTCACCATGAGCGACACCGTGGTGGTGATGGATAAGGGCCGCATTCAGCAGATCGGCACCCCCGAGGATATCTATAACGAGCCGAAGAACGCCTTCGTGGCCGACTTCATCGGCGAGAGTAATATTCTGGACGGCATTATGCGCGCGGACTTCCTTGTGGAGTTCTTCGGGCGCAAGTTCCGCTGCCTGGACAAGGGCTTCGCCCCCGACGAGCCGGTGGATGTGGTCATCCGCCCGGAGGACGTGGACATCGTCCCCGCCGACGCGGGCCACCTGTGCGGCACCGTGAGCAGCGTCACCTTC
>CAZCDJ010000175.1:344-2436 GCA_964497655.1 uncultured Oscillospiraceae bacterium
GACATCATCGTGGACTTCAAGGGCTTCAAGTGGCTGATTCAGACCACCGACTATCAGCCCGTGGGCACCTACATCGGCATCAAGCTGACCCCCAACGACATCCACGTAATGCGGAAAAGCGAATACAGCGGCCTGTTCGGAGATTACAGCTCGTACAGCGCCGAATACGACGAAATTTCCGACCCTGACGCGGTCATCGGAGGGGAGGACGACGACGCCCCGGAGCAGGAGGCGCACAGTGAAGACTAAGGCTTTCGCTGCCCCCTACCTGATCTGGATGGCCATTTTCACCATTGTGCCGCTGGGCATTGTGGTGTACTTCGCCTTCACAGACTCCGTTACCGGCTCGTTCACCCTCGCAAACCTCAGCGCCATGAGCACCTACACGCCCATCTTTTTGAAGAGCGTGTGGCTTGCCCTGCTCTCCGCCTTCATCTGTCTTGCTCTGGGCTACCCGGTGGCCTACTACATCGCCGGCTGCTCCGCCCGGGGCCAGCGCTTCCTCTATATGCTGGTCATGCTGCCCATGTGCATGTCCTTCCTGCTGCGTACGCTGGCCTGGGTGGCCCTGCTGGAGGATACGGGCATCCTTAATTCGCTGGTCACCTCGCTGGGGCTTTCTCCCCTGCCGCTGATCCGCAACAGCGGCGCGGTGGTGCTGGGCATGGTGTATAACTACCTGCCCTACATGATTCTGCCCCTGTACACCGTGATCATGAAGATTGACCCCCGGCTGATTGAGGCGGCTCAGGATTTGGGCTGCGGCAGCCGTCAGGTGTTCACCCGCGTGGTGTTCCCGCTGAGTATGCCCGGCGTGATTTCCGGCTTTACCATGGTGTTTGTGCCCGCCGTTTCCACCTTCTATATCTCACAGAAACTGGGCTCAAGCGGCACCACCCTCATCGGCGACGTGATTGAGAGCCAGTTCAAGACCGCCTACAACCCCAATCTGGGCGCGGCCATGTCGCTGGTGCTCATGGTGCTGGTGCTGCTGTGCGTGGCCGTCATGAACCGTTTCTCGGACGACGACGACGAAAGCATGGTGACCATATGAAAAAATTCAACAAGGTGTTCACCATTCTGGTGCTTATCTTCCTCTACGTCCCCATGATCGTGCTGGCTGTGGCCTCCTTCAATTCCGGTACCGATATTGCCACCTGGAAGGGCTTCACCTTCCATCAGTACGGCGAGCTGTTCCGGGACGGGGTGCTGCTGCCCCTGCTGGGCAACTCCCTGATCGTGGCGGTGATTTCCTCGCTGGTGGCCACCGCTCTGGGCACCATGGCCGCCATCGGCATCCATTCCATGGGCCGGCGGCTGCGCAGCGCCACCATGATGATCACCAACATTCCCCTTACTAACCCGGAGATCGTCACCGGCGTTTCCCTGGCGCTGCTGTTCGCGGCGCTGGGACAGGCCATGAAGCTGAGCAGCGTGCTGGGCTTCACCACCCTGCTGATCGCACACATCACCTTTAACCTGCCCTATGTTATTTTGTCCGTGCTGCCCAAGCTGACCCAGATGGACCCCGACCTGCGGGACGCGGCGCTGGATTTGGGCTGCACGCCCTCGCAGGCCTTCTTCAAGGTGCTGATTCACGAGATCATGCCCGGCATCGTCTCCGGCGCGCTGATGAGCTTTACCATGTCGCTGGACGACTTCGTCATCTCCTACTTCGTCTACGGGCCCAACTTCGTCACCCTGCCCGTGGAGATCTACAACTACACCAAAAAGCCCCTGCAGCCCAAGATCTACGCCCTGTTCACCCTGCTGTTCATCGTGATTTTGCTGGTGATGGTGGTCATGAACCTGCTGCAGGCGGGGGACGAGTCCCGCCGGGACAAGGGCAAGGGTGTGTTCCACCGCCGGAAGAAAGCGAGCGCGGCGCAGGTATGAAAAAGCTGACAAGTATTGTGCTGGCGCTTCTTCTTTGCGCCGCCGCCCTTCCCGTGAAGGCGCACGCCGCCCCGGAGAGCATCAATGTGTACAACTGGGGTCAGTACATCTCCGACGGCACGGACGGCAGTCTGGACGTGAACAAAGCCTTCACCGAGGCCACGGGGATTGAGGTCAATTACATGACCTTCGACTC
>CAZCDJ010000176.1:0-2394 GCA_964497655.1 uncultured Oscillospiraceae bacterium
GTGGTGAGCCACCGCAGCGGCGAGACCGAGGATACCACCATCGCCGACCTGGTGGTGGGCCTGAACGCGGGTCAGATCAAGACCGGCGCTCCCAGCCGTACCGACCGCGTCTGCAAGTACAACCAGCTGCTGCGCATCGAGGAGGAGCTGTTCGACGTGGCCCAGTATCCCAGAATGTCCGCTTTCTTCTCCATCAAGAAGTAATTTCCCTTCCAAATGTATAAATGGTGTTTCCGGTGGTGACAATATCCACCGGAAACACCATTTTTTATGGAGGGAAAGTAATGGAAAACAGCAAGAGATCCGGCGGCAGCAAGCTGGATAAATTCTTTGCCGGAAAGGGCTTTTACATAGTCCTTTTCCTGTGCGCCGCCGTCATTGGCGTGTCGGTGTGGACGCTTATGTCCGGGGAAAAGACTGTGGAAGCAGATCAGGGAGCCGATATCACGCTGGAGCAGCCGGCAAACGTGCAGGAGCCGCCTGTCGACGCGCAGCAGGGGGAGAGCAACGAAGCCATGTGGGAGATTCCCGAGGGCGTGGAGGAGGTGCCTGTGGAGGCGCCTGACGTGTCCTCAGTGACCGTGAGTGAGCCGGAGCCCCAGGAGCCCGCCCAGACGGTTGACACGGCCAGAGCCTTCGTGTGGCCCGTGGTAGGGGAGATTGAGCTGCCCTACGCGGTGAGCTATCTGGTTTACAGCGACACCATGGGCGACTGGCGCGCCCACAAGGGTCTGGACATCGCGGCCGCGCTGGGCGACCGGGTGCTGGCCGCCGCCGCCGGTACTGTCTCGGCGGTGTACGACGATCCCCTTTATGGCACCACCGTGGTGATTGAACACGGGGACGGCCTTGTGAGCAGCTACGCCAATCTGGCGGCAACGCCCACCGTGGCGGTGGGGGACAAGGTGCTCTGCGGCGACACCATCGGCAGCGTGGGCGATACCGCCTGCTGCGAGTCCGCCATGACCACCCACCTGCACTTCGCCATGAGCCTGGAAGGCGAGAGCGTGGATCCCACCGGCTATCTCCCGGCAATCTGACAAGCAAAAAAAGCGGCCCGTATGGGCCGCTTTTTTCAGTTGATGCCCATGGCGGTGAACAGCTTCGCCCGGTCCAGCTTGTTGCTGCGGTTGAAGCGCCCCAGACTGAGCAGCTCGGCGCTGTCACCGGTGAGGGTGTTCACGTGCTGGTCGCAGGTGAAGATCACGTTGTAGCCCCGGGCGCGGAGGACGGACAGCGCCTCATCGTTGTAGATGCCGTAGGGGTAGGCGAACACGTCGGGCACATAGCCCAGATAATCGTCAAACAGCCCCTCCAGCTTTTCCAGATCACTGTTCAGCGCCAGATTATAGTCCCCGTTGGTCTCGCCGTTCATCTTACCGCAGCCCCGCCGCTCCTTCAGATCGTGCATGTTATAGGTGTGCGCGCCCAGCTCCACGCAGGGCAGATCGTCGATCTGGGTCAGCTTTGGCCAGGACATATGGGCGTAGTAAATGTTTTCGTCCGCAGTCTCGGTGTAGATGTCCGCGTATTTTCCCACAATGTTCATCACCGCGCACATCCCGTATTGTTCCAGCAGCGGCACGGCGTATTCCGCGAAGGAGAGCTGACCGTCGTCAAAGGTGATCATCACCGGTTTTTCTGGCAGCTCCGCCTCGCCCAGACACCACAGCTGCAAAAGCTGGGCGCTTACCGTCTGGTAGCCGTGCTCCTGCAGATATTTCAGGTCGCCATCCAGCGTCTCAGGCGGCACCACATAGTTGCTCCAGTAGCGGGAGTCCACGCTCATGTGGTGGTACATCAATATGGGCAGCTGCACGCTCTCCCCGCTGCCCGTGGCGCCGGCATGGGAAACGGGCAGCGCGGCAAGCAGCAAAAGCAAAGCCGCAACGGCGCCAATCAGTTTTTTTATCATAGACACACCCCCGCATTCAAGTATGCGAGGGTGCGCCGCCAATTATTTTGCCAAAAAATTATTAAGTAGATTGACGTAAACGATCCTGATAACCGCGATACAGGCGCGTTTGGATCGAAAAATGCCCGCAATTGTAAACCAAATTATATACCCAAACACTGGTTCTGAGGGGGCGTAACCCCAGAAATACGACTAATTTCTGGTTTATTTTGAACAGGATAATTCGATTTAAACAATATGAAGAAATCCCGCAAGCCGTTTATTATCAACGGTTTGCGGGATTTCAACGTGGTGGAGACTGCGCGACTCGAACGCGCGACCTCATGCGTGTGAAGCATGCGCTCTAACCTGCTGAGCTAAGCCTCCAAATTTGGTTGCCTTCGCCGGCTGGAGAAGGGTGAGTCGGTGGTGACCCGTACGGGATTCGAACCCATGTTACCGCCGTGAAAGGGCGGTGTCTTAACCACTTGACCAACGGG
>CAZCDJ010000177.1:0-2366 GCA_964497655.1 uncultured Oscillospiraceae bacterium
CGGCCGAACATGAAATAGAGCGGCGTGCCGAAAATGGGCAGGATGAGGATGGGAATTATCCACGCGATCTTGAAGGCGGGGTTGCCGTCGTCGTTGAGGATGTATACCACCGCCAGCAGCGACAGAATGAGGAAGAAGGTGTAGAAGTAGGCCAGCGTGTTCGTAAAATAGGTGAGCGTCATGACGATTACGATGATCTGCACGATCATGAACAGCGCCACAAACGCCACCCGGCTGAACGCCAGCTTCAAAATCCTCTTCATGGGTTGTCCCCCTTTTCGTCGGTTTGTAACATATAAGTATACACCGGTTTGGGTGCTTTGACAATACGTTCCCCGCGTCTCCCGCCCCGCCGGGGGCGCGCCATGGGAAAACCCGCTTGACAGCGTATACTATGCGTAGTATAGTATTGCGCAAAGGGGGGTATGCAATGCTGGATGCACAGATGAAACGCGGACTGCTGGACAGC
Source organism: uncultured Oscillospiraceae bacterium (assembly GCA_964497655.1). Taxonomy (GTDB): domain Bacteria; phylum Bacillota; class Clostridia; order Oscillospirales; family Oscillospiraceae; genus Scatomorpha. The sequence goes on from CAZCDJ010000177.1 coordinate 470, forward strand.
TGCGTGCTCTCGGCACTCACCGGGGGAGACTCCTACGGCTACCGCATCATCCGGGAGCTGTCCCCGGTGATGGAGATCTCGGAATCCACGCTGTATCCCATTCTGCGCCGGCTGGAGGCAGCGGGCGCGTTGCGTACCTACTCGGTGGAGCACGGCGGGCGGCTGCGGAAGTTTTACAGCATCACCGACGCGGGGCGGCGGCTTTTGGAGGAAAATCTGGACGGATGGCAGGAGATCATCCGGGTGTATGAGTTCATCAAGGGGGCAAGGGAAGATGACAAGAGCTGAATTTCTGCGGGAGCTGGACGCCGCGCTGGGGCAATTGCCCGCGCAGGAGCGCCAAAAGCAGCAGGATTTTTACGCGGAAATGCTTGACGATATGCGGGAGGACGGCATCAGCGAGGAGGCGGCCGTGGAAAAGCTGGGGGACCCCCGGGCGGCGGCGGAAAAGGTGTTGCAGGAGCTGCCTTTGCCGGCGCTGGTGAAATCCCGGGTTCGGCCCAGCGGGGGCTGGACGGCGGCGACCATAGTGCTGCTGGTTTTGGGGTCGCCCATCTGGTTTTCCCTGCTTATCGCGGTGATCGCGGTGGTGCTCGCGGTATATGTGGTAATCTGGGCGTTGATCGCCGCGCTGTTTGCGGTGGTGCTGTCCATCGGCGTGGCGGGCCTTGCCGTGGTGGCTGCGCTGCTGTGGGCGATGCCCGGCTCCGTGGCGGTTGGGCTGATGACTGCGGGTGCGGGCATCGCGCTGCTGGGACTTGCGGTGCTGGCTTTTGTGGGCGCGGGGTACGCGGCCCGGGCGCTGGTGCGGCTCACCGGCGCGCTGGCGGTGTGGATACGGTCGCTGTTCATCAGAAGGGAGAACGGAACCAATGAATAAAAAACTGAAAACCGTGCTGATTGTGGGCGGCGCGCTGCTGATTGTGGGCGCGGCGCTGTTTGGGGCGGCCGCGCTGATGGGGGCAAGTCCCGTTTCGGTGTTTGGCGGCGGCGTCTATTTGGACGGCAGCGGAGTGCATATTGGCAACAGCGGCGCCGATGCGCCGGCGGGCGGGGACTGGTCCACGCTGGGGAATGTGTACGCGGAGACCGGGGAATATACCTGCTCCGATTCCGCGGAAAAGGTGGACATCGGGTGGCTTGCCGGCAGCGTCACCGTGGAGCCCTATGACGGGGACACCGTCAGCCTGAAGGAGACGCTGAGCACCGGTGGCGCGGTGGAAAAGAAGGACGCCATGGGCTGGGGCATCCGGGAGGGCGTACTGTATATCCGCTACTGCGGCAAGGCGCAGCAGACCGACCTGCCGGTGAAGAATCTGACCGTGCTGCTGCCCAGAGCCATGGCAGCAAACCTGACGGAGCTGGAGCTGGATACCACCAGCGCGGACATGCGTGTGAAGGACATCGTCTGCCGCGAGCTGGACTTTAGCAGCACCAGCGGCAGTTTGACCGCCTCCGGCATCACCGCGCGCTCGGTGGACACGGAGACCGTGTCCGGCGACGTGGAGCTGCGGGGGCAGATTTTGCAGCTGGAGGCGGACGCCACCAGCGGCGCGGTTCGGGTGCAGACCACCGGCAAGGATGCGGCGGCGCAGGCCGAGACCATCTCCGGCGACGTGGAGCTCACGGGCTTTGCCCGGGTGGAGACCGGCACCACCGGCGGCGGGGTCACGGTGGAATCGGCGCGCATCACCGCCCTCCGGGCGGACACCATCTCCGGCGCGGTGGAGCTGCGCCTTGCCGCCGACGCGGCGTTTTCCCTGGAATTTGACACCATCTCCGGCGAGCTGGACTGCGGCTATGCCACCAGGCAGAAGGGCGGACGCTATGTGTGCGGCGCCGGCGACGCGGAGCTCCAGGTGAGCACCACCAGCGGAGATCTGAGCGTAAACCCGGC
>CAZCDJ010000178.1:0-2273 GCA_964497655.1 uncultured Oscillospiraceae bacterium
CTTCATCCCCGTGTTCTTCATCACCGTGGCCTGCGGCATTCTCTCCGGCTTCCACTCCACCCAGTGCACCATCATCGCCCGCACTGTGAAGAGCGAGCGTCAGGGCCGCGTGATCTTCTATGACATGATGGTCATTGAAGGCTTCATCGCCATGGTCTGGGCCGCCGGCGCCATGAGCGTTTACAACCTGGGCCTCCAGGCTGCCGATCCCTCCCTGGCCACCCGCACCGTGGGCATCGTCTGCAAGGACATTCTGGGACCCGTGGGCGGCATCATCGCCATCCTGGGCGTCATCGTTCTCCCCATCACCTCCGGCGACACCGCCCTGCGCGGCCTGCGCCTGATCGTGGCCGAGACCCTGCATCTGGACCAGAAGTCTCTGAGCAAGCGCCTGGGTCTCTCCGGCATCATCTTCGCGCTGGTGGCCGGCATTCTGGTCTGGGCCAAGTTCTCCAACGGCGGCTTCGCCACCCTGTGGCGCTACTTCGCCTGGAGCAACCAGACCATGGCTCTGTTCGCGCTGGCCTGCATTGCCATCTACCTGATCGGTCACGGCAAGGGCAAGTGGGCGTGGATGCCCATGATTCCCGGCGTGTGGTACGCCTTTGTCACCTTTACTTACATCATGAACGCCAAGATCGGCTTCAACATCCCCTGGACCATCGCCTACATTCTGGGCGTCGCCTTCGCCGTGGTCTACCTGACCGTGGTCATCGTCTGGGGCCGCAAGCGTGCCCGCACGGTGGTGGAAACTGCCTAAGTCCGTTCCCAACGCAAGGGGGGCTTTGCCCCCCCTGCTGTAAACGTCTTCATACTTTTTCTCCCTGCTCCCGCGGCATAACTCTCCGCGGGAGCGCTCCTATCCACAGCCCTCAGCCTGCGGCAGAAAGGAATGGTCACAATGACCCTGCACAAAAAGATATCGTCCATGGGCTCCCTTACGGGGCGCACGCTTCAGGACATCAGCGCCGTCTGCGGCGAACCCAAAACCATTCAGGAACGCGAATTTATGGACGTTGGGCCGGGGCGCTCGGTCACATGGAAGAAAGGGCTGTTCACCTTCTGCCTGAACTTCGACGCCGACAACAATTTTTGCGGCGTCAGCTACATCCACGATCTGACCCCCTACATGGTCGTACTGGCCATCTCCGTGTTCATCGTGGGCGGCGCCGCGCTGGTGATCGCCCTGCTTTGAGCCAAGCCGCAAAATACGCAGCAGGCCGCCCCTATTGGGCGGCCTGCTTTTTCGCCTAATCCGGAAAAATATTCCAACCACCGGAGCCTGTGAGAAGGATTTTCATTGCTCCCGCCGGCACAACGTGGTAGACTGGGGAAAACGGAGCTGCCGGACACAGGCGGCCGGACGAAACTATTGCCGAAGGGATGCTGGACGATTTGTTTACATCGATCTCGAACAGCAAAAATTATCAGATTATCATTGACCGGATCAAGGACGCCATTGTGGACGGGAGCCTGACCGTGGGCAGCCGCCTGCCCACCGAGCTGGAGCTTGCCGAGCAGTTTCAGGTGAGCCGCTCCTCCGTCCGGGAGGCGCTGAAGGCGCTGGAGGTGCTGGGCGTGGTGGAGTCCCACAAGGGCGGCGGCAGCTTTATCGTGAACAACATCAGCCGCAGTATGACGGACACCATGTCCATCTACTTTATGCTCAAGGGCGGCAGTCTGCGCGATCTCATCAGTATGCGCGTGGCGCTGGAGCTGGGCGCCCTGTACGCCGTGATTCAGAACGGCACCGACGGGGACATTCAGCTGCTGGAGCAGGCGCTAAATCAATATGTGAATGCCGCCACCACCGAGGAGCGGAAGCTCTATGACCGGAACTTCCATACCGTGCTGATCTCGCTGGCCGCCAACCCCCTTTACGATCTGACGCTGGGGGCGCTGACCTTTATCTTCGCCAAGGACGTGTCCTACTCCCATCAGGTGGTGGAGGAGCGGGGACAGCTGGCCAGGTCCATCCGGATGCACCAGGCAATTTTCCAGGCGGTGAAGGAGCGGGATTTCCCCACCGCCTCCCACGAGCTGCTTGCCCACTTCAACTTCTCGGAGGAGGAGCTGGCCCGGCAGAGCGCCTATTTCTATTCCGGCGCCGCCGGGAGCCCCTTCCCGCCTGTGCAGGAAAAGGCCTGACCGCCCACCTGTTCTATCAATAACCGGGACATTGCAAAAAGCATCGGAGAAGGCTCTGCCTCTCCGATGCTTTAGCTTGTCAAAGAAGTCCAAGGACTTCTTTGACAAAGGGGTCGCGCTACGCT
>CAZCDJ010000179.1:0-2270 GCA_964497655.1 uncultured Oscillospiraceae bacterium
ATATTATCGTAAACGGTCATATGCGGGTACAGCGCGTAGTTCTGGAACACCATGGCGATGTCCCTGTCCTTGGGCGCAACGTCGTTGACGATCTTGCCGTCAATGTCGATCTCGCCCTCGGTGATCTCCTCCAGTCCGGCGATCATACGCAGGGTGGTGGACTTGCCGCAGCCGGAGGGGCCGACCAGCACGATAAACTCCTTGTCCGCGATCTCAAGGTTGAATTCCTGCACGGCGACGACGCCCTTGTCGGTGATCTGGAGATTTACCTTCTCCTTGTCCTTGTCCTCCACGGGCTCCTCGCCCTTGCGCTTTTTCTTCTTGGTCTCGCCCGCCGTGTTGGGGTAGATCTTCTTCACGTTTCTGAGAGATACTGTTGACATAGGTACCGGCTCTGACACGTCCGCCATCGCGGAAATCGTGCCTCACGCCCGCCCGGAGGCGGCACGCCTTACGTCAGGTCTCCACACTGACGCACCGCAAGCCTGCGGCGCTCATCCTCCTTTTTTATGTACGTCCGCGCATAGGAATGGAGTGCGCGGACGCCATGGATTCAAGTTATTCTACAATAACGCCAAAAGAAAGTAAAGGCGCTTTTTCAATTTCTGTGGGTTTTCACAGGAAAATTTACATTTGGATGACCGTGCCGCTCTCCCCGCGCAGAGCCTGCGGGGCCTTTTCCAGCGAGGCGATGATGGCCCGGCGGTCCTTGCCGCTGCGGGCAAATTCCATGGCCGCCTCCACCTTGGGCAGCATACTGCCCGGGGCGAACTGGCCCTCGGACGCCAGCAGCCGCGCCTCCGGCACGGTGAGGGTGGCCACCTGATGCTGGGTGGGCTTGCCGAAGTCCAGACACACCCGCTCCACAGCGGTGAGAATCACCAGCGTGTCCGCGTTCACGGCCTCCGCCAGCTTCTCGCTGGCAAAGTCCTTGTCGATCACCGCGTTCACGCCCTGATAGTCGCCCTCGCCCCGGCGCGCCACGGGCACACCGCCGCCGCCGCAAGCGATAACCACAAATTCCCGCTCCAGCAGGGCGAGAATGCTGTCCCGCTCCACGATGTCCACGGGCTTGGGGGAGGCCACCACCTGCCGCCAGCCCCGGCCCGCGTCCTCCTTGTAGACGGCGGAGGGGTCGTCAGCCATGGCGGCGCGAGCCTCCTCCTCGCTGACGAAGGCGCCGATGGGCTTGGTGGGATTTTGAAAGGCCGGGTCGTGGGCGTCCACCACCACCTGCGTCACCAGAGCGACGGGGGAATAGGGCAGTCCCTCCCGGCGCAGCTCCCACAGGAGAGCGTTTTGCAGGTGGTAGCCGATGTAGCCCTGGCTGAGCGCGGTGCATTCCGGCAGGGGGAAGGCGCACACCCGGTCGGTGACGGCGCAGGCGGTGTCGAAGGCCAGCCGAATCATGCCCACCTGAGGGCCGTTGCCGTGGGATACCACAATCTCGTGGCCCTGCTTGATGAGATCCACCAGCGCCGGGGCGGCGTCTGCCACCCGCTTGCGCTGCTCCGCCGGGGTGCTGCCCAGAGCGTTGCCCCCAAGGGCAATTACAATGCGTGCCATAGCATTTCTCCTATTTCAAATTTCTCATGCTACTACCTTTGTCACTCGGGTTCTCTTTGCTCGTGCAAAGAGAAATGGGGTGATTTGTGGTAATCCGCGCCCTACGCATCCCCGTCCCCTACGCCGGCTCTTGCTGGGTGATGCAGTGGATATTGCCGCCGGCGTAGACCACCTCCCGGCTGTTCACGCCCACGGCCTTTCGGTCGGGGAACATCTCCTGAATCTGCCGCAGGCCCAGCCCGTCGTTTTCATCCCCGTACTGGGGCACGATCACGCCGCCGTTCACAATGAGGAAGTTCATATAGGAGGCGATGCACACCTCGCCGTCCTCCCGGGACACGGCGCTGTCCACCGCGTCGATGGTGTCCGCCCCCTCCAGCAGCACGGGCTTTTGGGTGAGGCACAGCTTGTGCACCTTGAGCTTGCGACCCTTGGCGTCGGTGGCGCTCTCCAAAAATTTGTACGCCGCCTGCGCGGGCTCGTAGAAGGGGTTTTCCGGGTCGTCCGTCCACACGCAGGCCACCTCGCCGGGGCGGATGAAGCAGGCCACGTCGTCAATGTGGCCGTTGGTCTCGCCCGGGTCGATGCCGTCCTTAATCCACAGCACCTTGTCCGCGCCCAGATAGTCGCAGAGCATCCGCTCAATGTCCTCCTTGGTCATGTCCGGGTTGCGCCCGGGGGAGAGCAGGCACATCTCGGTGCTG
>CAZCDJ010000180.1:0-2207 GCA_964497655.1 uncultured Oscillospiraceae bacterium
GGAGGTGAACTGCGCCTCCCTGCCCCCCTCCGCCATGGAGAGCGAGCTGTTCGGCACCGCCGACGCCAAGGGCCGCCCCGGCCGCCCCGGCATGATCGAGCTGTCCCACGGCGGCACCATCTTCTTCAACGAGATCAGCGAGCTGCCCGCGGAGGCCCAGGGCCGTCTGCTGCGGGTGCTCCAGGAGCGGGAGGTGGTGCGGGCCGGGACGGAGAAGGTCATCCCCGTGGACGTGCGGGTAATCTGCAGCACGGACAAGGATCTGGCCGCGCTGGTGCGCGGCGGCGCCTTCCGCCGGGATCTGTTCTACCGGATCAACGTGCTGTGCATGACCATCCCGCCCCTGCGGGAGCGGCGGGAGGATATCATGGAGCTGGCCGGGTTCTTCCTGTCCATGTACGCGGCCCGGTTCGGCAAGCGCCCGCTGGACATCCCCGCCCATGTGGCCGCCGCCCTCACCGCCGGCAGCTACGACGGCAACGTGCGGGAGCTGCAAAGCCTGATCGAGCGCTGCGTCATCCTCTCCGGCTTCGACAGCCTGCCCGACGCGCTGCAAGGCGGGGACGGCGCGCGGGAGGCGTCCGCCCCTGCCGCACTGACCGACCTGCGCACGGCGGAGCTGCGCTACATCGAGAAGGTCTACGCCTCCACCGGCGGCAGCGTGAGCCGCGCCTGCGCCATCCTGGGCATCAACCGCTCCACGCTGTGGCGGAAGATGAAGGGCTGCGCTCCTCCGTCCCATCCGGCAATATGAATAAATAACGCCGCCGTTTCTGGCCGTTTCCGCCAAAAATCCCCCGGGGGAGGTTCCGGGGTGCGTTGCGTATTGCCACGCATGTCGTTATTCGCAACCAATATTGTTGCTTTCCGCATCATTTTGCAGAAAAAGCGCCCCTGTCCGAGTATGAACAAAGTGTGAATTCGTCAAATTGACAGAATCGAAACACTCGGATATACTTTTCTTGTTCAGGGTAACCAGACCCAAAAAATTTTGGAGGGAAAGCAACATGAAAATTCTGAAAACGGTACAGAAGATCCCCGGCGGGCTGATGATCGTCCCCCTGCTCCTGGGCGTCCTCATCAACACATTCTTCGGAGGCTGGCTCTGGGACTACTTCAAGGGAACCTTCACCCAGTATCTCTGGTACGGCTCCGCCATGCCTATTCTGGCCGTGTTCCTGTTCTGCACCGGCACGCAGATCACCGTCCGCGAGGCCGGCACCACCCTGTATAAGGGCGTTGTGCTCACCGCTGTGAAGGTGGGCGTCGGCATCCTCGTCGGCCTGCTCATCCAGGTGCTCACCGGCGGCAACGGCGTGCTCGGCATCTCCGTGGTGGCCATCATCGCCGCGCTGGCCAACTCCAACGGCGGGCTGTACTCCGCCCTTGCCGGTCAGTTCGGCAAGGAGGACGACGTGGCGGCCGTGGCCATCCTCTCCATCAACGACGGCCCGTTCTTCACCATGGTGGCTCTGGGCATCGCCGGCTACAACATCCCCTTCGCCACTCTGCTGGGCTGCATCATCCCCATCGCCATCGGATGCCTGCTGGGCAATCTGGACAAGGATATCCAGAAGTTCTGCAAGAGCGGCGTCTCCCTGATGATCCCCTTCTTCGCCTTCCCTCTCGGCTCCAATCTGACCCTTAAGAGCTTCGTCACCGCCGGCATCAGCGGCGTCGTGCTGGGTCTCGCCTGCGTCATCATCACCGGCTTCGCCGGCTACTTTGTGTATAAGCTGCTGAAGATGGAGCGCCCCCAGGTGGGCGCGGCCATCGGCACCGCCGCCGGAAACTCCGCCTCCACCCCCGCCGCGCTGCTGGCCGTGGGCGCGATCACGGAGACCGTCAGCGCCAGCGCCACCGCGCAGATCTCCGCCTGCATCATCGTCACCGCCATCCTCTGCCCGCTGCTGGTGACCTGGCTGGACAGCATCGAAAAGAAAAGACACCCCGAGCGTTATCTGCCGGAGGCCGTCGCCGAAGAAGCGGCGCAGTGACCCGGCAACACAGGAGGTAAGAGCATGCCAGTCGTTAAATTCCCCTATGGAAAAGAATTCCTGTCCCTGGATATCCCGGAGAGCCGCTACGCCGGCACCATGGAATCCAGCATGCACAGCTACGTTCCCGCCGGCTCCCCCCAGGAGCTGGTGGCCCAGGCGCTGCGCAGTCCCATCGGCACCCCCTGCCTCTCCGTGATGGCCGAGGGC
>CAZCDJ010000181.1:0-2188 GCA_964497655.1 uncultured Oscillospiraceae bacterium
AGCGCCTGTTCGAGCTGGAGGTGCCTGAGATCTTTGACGGCACCGTGGAGATCAAGTCCATCGCCCGGGAGGCGGGCAGCCGCACCAAGATGGCTGTGTGGAGCAACGACGGCGCGGTGGACCCCATCGGCGCCTGCGTGGGCCCCCGTGGCGGGCGCGTGGCCAGCATCGTAAACGAGCTGGGCGGCGAGAAGATTGACATTGTGAAGTACAGCGAGGAGCCGGAATCCTATGTGGCCGCGGCGCTGGCCCCGGCGGAGGTCATCTCCGTCACCATGCTGGATGAGGCGGGCAAGAGCTGCCGGGTCATCGTACCGGAGAACCAGTTGTCCCTGGCCATCGGCAAGGAGGGGCAGAACGCCCGTCTGGCGGCGAAGCTCACCGGCTTCAAGATAGACATTAAGCCCGACACCGAGGGCTGAGTGGAAGGAGGCGGCCGGTCATGCCCAAGAAAATACCACTGAGGCAGTGCCTTGGCTGCCGCGAGATGAAGCCCAAGGCGGAGCTTGTGCGCGTGGTGCGCTCGCCGGAGGGGCAGGTCTCTCTGGATCTGAAGGGAAAGGCACCCGGCAGGGGGGCCTATGTGTGCCGCAGCGCCGCCTGTCTGAAAAAAGCAGTCAGGAGCCGTGCGCTGGATCGGGCGCTGGAAGTGAAAATACCGGAGGAGCTGCTGGAACAGCTCGCCGCTGATCTGGAGGATCAAGATAACGGATAAAGCCAAGAACTATTTGGGAATCATGCGAAAAGCCGGCAGGATAGAGGTGGGCGAGACCGCAGCGCTCACAGCTGTGCGCGCCGGCAGGGCCAAGCTTGTGCTGCTGGCAAGCGATGCGTCGCCGAACATAGCCCGCCGGGCGGAAAGCTCGCTGCAGGGCCACAGGGCGTTGCTCGTCTCTGTGCCCTACGCCAAGCTGGAGCTTTCGGAGCTTCTGGGCACCGGAAGCTGCGGCGTAGCCGCCGTGACCGATGTGGGTCTGGCCGACGCGTTTATGGACGCGCTGGGCGAAAAGGACCCGGAAAGGTACGGCGTGCAGGCGCAGGAAATCAGAAGGCGGAGTCAGAAGGCCGCAAAGCGCAAGGCCATGGGGCCTAATCGGAAAGCTGGGAGGAATGACAATGAGCACATTTGATAAATACAGGGTGCATGAGGTGGCAAGGGATTTTGATACCACCTCAAAAGCCATTACGGAGATTTTGACGCAGTACGCCACCACCCCCAAGAACCATATGCAGGTGCTGGAGGACGGGGAGCTGTCGCTGGTCTTCGAATATCTGACCCAGCACAACCAGTGCGCCTCCATGGAGGAGCTGGTAAAGACCCCCGTGGCGAAGGCTGCCCCCGCGCCCACACCCGCCCCGCAGGCGGCTGCCGCCGCGCCCGCCGCGCCCCACCCCCATCCCCAGCAGCAGGGCGGCTATCAGCAGCGTCCGCAGCAGGGTCAGCAGGGGCAGCAGTCCCACCCCCAGCAGGGGCAGCAGAGCCAGCCCCTGCAGAATGCCAAGCCCCATGTGGCGCGTCAGGTGCCCGAGAAGCGGGTCATTGACACCCGTGGCGGCGGCAACGTGAACCTGGGCAAGTACGACGAGAAGTTTGATAATATGGCGGGCGTCCGGGCGGACCGTATGGCCAAGACCGGCGCCACCGGCAACAAGGAAAAGTTCCAGAACAAGCAGAAGCAGCGTCAACAGACCGCCGCCGCCAGCGCCAAGCGCCGTGCCGAGGAGCGGGAACGGATGCAGAAGCTGCAGTTCGAGATCGCCAAGAAGCAGCAGCTGAAGGTGGAGATCCCCGACCAGATCTCTGTGGGCGAGCTGGCCTCCCGCATGAAAAAGACCGGCGTGGAGGTAGTGAAGTGCCTGATTCGCAACGGCGTCATGGCCTCCGTGTCCGACGTGATTGACTTTGACACCGCCGCCATCATCGCCGAGGAGCTGGGCTGCAAGGTGGCGCATGAGGTTCTGGTCACCGTGGAGGAGCAGCTCATTGACGACCATGCGGACGCGGAGAGCGATCTTAAGTCCCGTGCCCCCGTGGTGGTGGTCATGGGCCACGTTGACCACGGCAAGACTAGCCTGCTGGACCGCATCCGCCGTGCCCATGTGGCATCTGGGGAGGCCGGCGGCATCACCCAGCATATCGGCGCGTACACCGTGCAGATTCACGGCAACCCCGTCACCTTCCTGGACA
>CAZCDJ010000182.1:0-1374 GCA_964497655.1 uncultured Oscillospiraceae bacterium
TCCAGCGGAGCGGGCGGTCAGAAGGTCAACAAGACCTCCTCCGCCGTGCGCCTCACCCATATCCCCACCGGCATCGTGGTGTCCTCCCAGGTGGAGCGCAGCCACTTCCAGAACCTGGAGAACTGCAAGGATATGCTCCGGGCCAAGCTGGCGGAGATCAAGGAGCGGCAGCATCTGGAGAAAATTTCCGACATTAAGGGCGTGCAGATGAAGATTGACTTCGGCAGCGCCATCCGCTCCTATGTATTCATGCCCTACACCCTGGCCAAGGACAGCCGCACCGGCTTTGAAAACGGCAACATCAACGCCGTGATGGACGGGGAGATTGACGGCTTCATCAACGCCTACCTGAGCATGAAGGCCGGCGAATAAGCCACGCGGCCCCGCCGCAGAGAGAGAAGGCGAATCCACTGAAACGAGTACTGATTTCCGCGCTGACCCTGGCGGCCCTGGCCGCCTTTGCCCTGCTGGGTGGCAGCGCCCACCGGGTGCCGACCCAGACGGCGTCCCCCGCCCCGGTGCTGGAGGCCACCCCGGCCCCCGTCTCCACCCCGGCGGCGGAGACGCCTGTCCCCACGCCGGAGCCCACGCCCGCCGTGTTTACCCTCAGCTTCGTGGGCGACATCACCCCGGACACGGTGGCCGCCTTCCGGGGCAGCGCCAACGCCTATCAGAACGTGGTGAAGGCCGACGACCCGGGCTATGTCTTTGCAAAGACCGCGGACTATTTCGCGGGCGACGACTTTACCATGGCAAACTTTGAGTGCGTGCTCTCCGACGGCGACCTGACCGCCGAGGCCAAGAACTTCACCTTCAAGGCGCCCACCGCCTACACCGGCCTTCTCACCGCCGGGGGCGTGGACTTTGTGACCCTTGGCAACAACCATGTGCTGGACTACGGCAAGCAGGGCTATGCCGACACCAAGGCCGCGCTGGATGGCGCGGGCGTGGGCTACGCCGGCCGGGACGAGGGCACCCTCTATGTCACCGAGAGCGGCCTTAAAATCGGCGTCTACGCCGTGAGCTTCGGCACACCCCAGCAGATCACCGCCGGGGTGAAGGCGCTGCGGGAGCAGGGCGCGGAGTTCATCATCGCCGCCCTCCACTGGGGCGACGAGGGCAGCTATGACATCAACGCCGACCAGACGGCTCAGGGCCACGCGGCCATTGACGCGGGCGCGGACGTGGTGTACGGCTCCCACCCCCACACCCTGCAGCCCATCGAGCAATACAACGGGCACTACATATTCTATTCCATGGGCAACTGGAGCTTTGGCGGCAACACCGACCCCCGGGACAAGGACACCGTGATCGCGAAGCTCACCGTGGAGCGAGCTGCGGACGGGACACTCTCCGTCACCGGGCTCGAGCTCA
>CAZCDJ010000182.1:1384-2182 GCA_964497655.1 uncultured Oscillospiraceae bacterium
CCCTGCGCCTCCTCCGGCGTGAAGAGCGGCAACAACTACCAGCCCGTCCCCTACGAGAAGGACGGCGAGGACTATACCCGCACCCTCTCCAAGCTGGACGGCAGCTTCACTGGCGCCAACCTGACCATCGGCTACACCTACGGTCCCGGCGAGCTGGCCAACGACTGATGAAATCGCGGCGGCAGGAACTCCTGCCGCCGCGCATCTTTTGAGGTGATTTTTATGGATGAACGCATGGCCGTGGGCGACCGGGAGCTCCGCCCGCTGAAGCTGCTGGGCAAGGGAAAAGGGGGCTACTCCTATCTGGTGGAGGACGGGCAGCGGCGCTATGTGCTAAAGCAGATCCACCACGAGCCCTGCGACTACTACACCTTCGGCGACAAGCTGGCTTCCGAACTGCGGGACTATGAGCGGCTGCGGCGGGTGGGCATCCCCATTCCGGCGCTGCTGGCGGCAGACCGGGAGCGGGAGCGCATCCTGAAGGAATACATTGAGGGTGAGACGGCCTGTGAGCTGCTGCTGCGCGGCGCGCTGCCGGAGACCTGCCTTGATCAGGTGCTGGCCATGAGCCGGCTGGCCGCCGACGCGGGGCTGAACATCGACTACTACCCCACCAACTTCGTGCTCCGTGCCGGCACGCTGTACTACATCGACTATGAGTGCAACCAGTATATGCCGGAGTGGGATTTTGAGCACTGGGGCGCAAAATACTGGGCTCCGGGCGGAGCGCTGCTCTCCCCCGCGCAGGAATCAAAATGACAAAATCGCCGCCCGGCATAGCCGGACGGCGATTATTTT
>CAZCDJ010000183.1:0-2161 GCA_964497655.1 uncultured Oscillospiraceae bacterium
CCGAGACCGTCAACGGAGCCAACGGCTACTACTCCTGCACCACCACCTGGACGGCCGGACAGATCTATGCGGAGCCGATGGCGGACGGGGAGCCTGAGCCCTCTCCCGATTCTCAGGAGAATCCCGGCAGCGTGGCGACTCTCACCGTGGGACAGTACGAGAGCTGGAACGTGGTGTTCACCAACACCTACGTCTACAATCCTCCCATCATCCCCACTCCGACCCCCACTCCCACCCCCAGCGTTCCCCCCGAGGAGGATCTGGGCGATGAGAATGTGCCTCTCGGCCCCGCGCCCGGCGACACGGATCTGGGCGAGGATCAGGTGCCCATGGACGACGCGCCCCAGACCGGCGACAGCTCCAACGCGGCCCTGATGTGGCTGCTGCTCTGCGCCAGCTTCAGTGGCCTGGTCGTTCTGGCCGCCACCAGCCCCAAGGGCAAGCACAGCGAGGATAAGTAAGACCCCAAACGGCAAACAGTAACAAAGAGCCGCTCCCAAACGGGAGCGGCTCTTTTGCGCTTGTGAAAGAAGTCTGCGAGGTTTTTGAACGCGGAGGAGGGCGAACACAGTTCGCCCCTACAAGGGGCGCTGCTGGGGGGAAGTCGAGCCGGGGCGGGGAAGGCGCACCCGCCGGGCGGAACCTGTGAACAATTCATAAACGATGAAATTCTTAAAGAATTTGTCATGACCCGTTCATTTTTATTTCCTATGATGACACCGTCGATACCGACCGGACAAAAAACGGTAATCACGGCGACCGCTGTGGCGGACGCTGAACATAGGGTTCCCTGCCCACCCCGGCGCATGAGCGCCCAAAGCGGCAGACCATCAAAACCGCCCTTGGGCGTTTAGATAGATCGCACGGATCAAGGAAACATTGACCTTGCGCGCAAAAGAGCCGCTCCCGTTTGGGAGCGGCTCTTCCGTTTGTGAAAATACCTCGTAGCGTTTCGCCCTCCCCGCCCGTAGGGGCCGATGCCCACATCGGACCGCCCCTGCACGACTTCCCCGCCCGCTGCTCCCGCCCTCCCCGCCCGTAGGGGCGAACTGTGTTCGCCCGCCCCCGGGACAAGCTGAGGCGGCGGACGCTTTTGCGTCCGCCGCCTTGGGTGAGGCTATTCATCGTCGTCCCAGTCGCCCAGCGAATCCGGGTCCTCCGGCGGGTGTGGCTCGGTGGGGCCGCCCGGGCCGGGGTACAAATCCAAAACGCCTCCAAAAAGATACCTCATGGCGCATCTCCTTTCGAAATCCGGCTTTTCTTCTTTGTCCTTCGACGCTTCTTTCCTTACCTGTATTATATCACCTTGCCCATGAAATTAGTAAAGCTTTTTTCTTATTCCAGATCCAGCCGGTACCGGAGGCACAGCGTGGTGACGGCGTAGTACAATCCGGCGAAGATGGCCTCCGCCAGCAGAATCCAGCCCAGCGCCCCCGCGGAGAATTGCAGGGAGGAGAGGAAATCGGCGACGTGCGCGTTCATATAGCCCCGGAACACCAGAGCCAGAAAATAGGTGGCTCCGAACTGGGTGATGATGAGCAGCACAAGGAAGGAGACCGCGGTAAGCAGCTTTTTGTGGGAGCCGAAGCTGTGCCCCGCCGACATGGCGGCGTAGAACAGCAGGCACAGGCACACGCCGCCCATCAGCGCCGCGCCCACCATCTCCGTAATCACCAGAGCCACATGACCGGCGGTGCCGTCGGGCAGACGGAACTGGAACAGGGCCCGCAGCATCTCCGCAAAATGGGACAGGAACTCCACCCGGAAGGAGAGCACCAGCATGGACAGCACCATGGCAATGGCGCTGAGCACGAACCAAAGCAGGGACACAAGGAGCTTGCTCCACACCAGCGCGTGGACGCTCACCGGCAGGGTGAACATCAGGTAGCCCTCGTCGGAGAGCAGGTTGGTCTTGAAGCGGTTGACCATCAGCACCAGTGCCAGAATGGACACGCCCATCACCGCAAAGACAAACGCCACCATCACCAGAGAAGCAAGGACGTTCACAAGGCCGTTGCTGGTGGTGCTCAGCAGACGGGTGGACACGTTGCCCAGCACGCCCAGCACCAGCAGCGCCGCGAGCACCGGCCACATGATGCGGGCCGTGGCGCGAAATTCATGCTTGATGAGTTTTCCTAACATTTGAATACCTCCCTGAATA
>CAZCDJ010000184.1:0-2153 GCA_964497655.1 uncultured Oscillospiraceae bacterium
CTGCCATAAAATACGGCAGCCGTGAGTATTCACGGCTGCCGTATTTTTTTATGCCTTGGCCCGTAGCGCGGGCCGATGTGGGCATCGGCCCCTACGGGGGAGCAAGGGCGCGTGCATAGCGCGGGCGAACACAGTTCGCCCCTACGGGGACGGGGACAAACCGCCCGCTCTTACAGCTCCATGGCCCGCTTCATGTAGGGATTTGCCTCCCGTTCCCGGGAGAGGGTGGTCTGGATATCATGCCCCGGATAGACCTCGTAGTCCCCGGGCAGCTCCGCAAGCTTCTTCAGGGAGGCGAACTCCTGCATCAGATCCGCGCCCTCAAAATCCGCCCGGCCGCAGCTTCCCCGGAACAGAGTGTCGCCGGTGAACAGCGCGCTGCCGCACAGCAGGCACACGCCGCCGGGGGTGTGACCCGGCGTTTCCAGCACGGTGAAGCAAAGCGCTCCCACCGCCACGGTGTCCCCCTCGGCGTAGAACCGGGCGCCCTCGCCGGGACGCCAGCCGCCGGACATACGGGGGGAGAGCTGCAGCTCCTTCCCGCACAGATAGAGCTGGGCGCCGGTCTCCTCCAGCACCGTGTCCACCGCGCCCACATGGTCAAAATGGGCGTGGGTCAGCAAAATGGCGGCGCACTTTAGCTTGTGCTCCTCCAGATAGTCCAAAATTGTGTTGCTCTCCGCACCCGGGTCAATCACGGCGCAGAGCAGGCTGTCCTCATCGGTGACCACATAGCAGTTTGTGTCCAGATGTCCCACATTTAAGGTTTTTATCAGCATAAAGGGCCCTCCAGTGTATCAAAAATTATGGTAACAGGCCCGTCGTTCACCGACGACACCTGCATATCCGCGCCGAACTCCCCGGTTGCCACGGCAAAGCCCCGTTCCCGGCAGCGGGCAATCACCCGCTCATAGAGGGGCACCGCCGTGTCCGGGCGGGCGGCCAGGGTGAAGCCCGGTCGGCGGGACTTGGTGTCCGCGTACAGGGTGAACTGGCTGACAATCAGCAGCTCCGCCCCCGCGTCCGCCGGGGAGACGTTCATCTTCCCCGCCCCGTCCTCGAACACCCGCAGGTTGCAGATCCGCTCCGCGATTTTATCCGCCGCCGCCTCCGTGTCGGAGACGTGGACGCCCAGCAGCACCAGAAAGCCCTTCCCAATGCTCCCGGCAAGCTTCCCCTGAATCTCCACCGAGGCGGAGGTCACTCTTGTTACAACAGCCCGCATCAGATTCCCGCCCTTCTCACTTCCGTGACGCCCCGGATGGACGACAGCTTGTTGATGATAACCCGCAGCTCCTCCAGATTTTTCACCTCCACGGTGACGTTGGCGGTGCACACGCCGCCGCCCACATCCCGGGCGTTCAGGCTTCGCACCTTGGCGTTCAGGGCATTGAGCGCCGTGGCCATGTCCATAATGAGGCCGCCCCGGTCGCTGGCGGAAATCCGAAGGGTGGTGGGGTACAGATCGGTAATCACATCCGCCCAGGTCACGTTGATCCACCTGCCGTCCGCCCCGGTCTGCAGCCGCTGCTTCAGGTAGTTGCCGCAGTCCGTGCGGTGGATGGAGACGCCGGCGCCACGGGTGATGAAGCCCACGATGTCGTCCCCCGGCACCGAGGTGCAGCACTTGGAAAATTTAATAAGGAAGTTGTCCAGACCCTCCACCAGCACGCCGTGCACGGCCTTCTGGGGCTTTGCCACCCGCCGCTCCGCCTGCTCGTTGATCTTGTCCAGCACGGTTTTCTTCTCCGGCTTCCGGTGGTGGGCAAGCTCGTCCTTCACACGGTTCACGGCCCGCACGGCGGTTTGTCCGCCGTAGCCGATGGCAGCATACAGCTCGTCCAGAGAGGGGACGCTGAGCTTTTTCAGCACCGCAGGCAGCACCTCGTCGTCGTTCAGCTCCGAGAGCAGGATGCCGTTTCTTCGCAGCTCGGCCTCAAAGGAATCCCGGCCCCGCTGAATATTCTCCTCCCGCTTCTCCTTCTTGAACCACTGCTTGATTTTGGTGCGCGCGCCGCCGCTTTTGGCAAGGGTCAGCCAGTCCCGGCTGGGCCCCGGCGCGCTCTTGGACGTGCGAACCTCCACTATGTCGCCGTTTTGCAGCACATGGTCGAAGGTGACGATGCGCCCGTTCACGCTGGCGCCCACCATGG
>CAZCDJ010000185.1:0-1972 GCA_964497655.1 uncultured Oscillospiraceae bacterium
GGACGGATCAGCCCGGCATGATTCCCGATCCTCCCAAGATGAACCTGAAGGAGCAGCTTGGGATAATCTTCAAAAACAAAATCGTCATTTTTGCCGCGCTGGTGTTCGGCTCCTACTCCCTGTCCTACGGAATTATCAACATCTCCAATATGTACTATTTCACCCATGTGGTCAAAAACGAGAGCCTGATGTCCACCACCTCCTTTGCCGGCCTTGTGGGCACCCTGCTGGTGGTATCCCTCATGACCCGGCTGATTGAAAAGTTCGGCAAGAAGCCCATGATTGCGTTCGGAATGCTGGTGATGAGCGCGCGTCCGGCTGCCGTTATGCTGCTGGGCAGCAACATCTCCGCCACCTGGGTGTTCATCCTCAGCGTGGTGTCCATTGTGGGCGGCGGTATTGCGAACTTCACCACCCTCTCCCTGATCCCCGACGCCATCGACTCAACGGAGCTGAAGTTCGGCTCCGCCAACGCCGGGTTCATCAACGCCAGCGTCACCTTCATGCAGAAGTTCGCGGGCGCGTTTGCCTCCTTCCTGCCCGGCGTGGTGCTGGAGCTGGCGGGCTATAACGCCGCCACGGCGGCCACTCCCCAGGTGGTGAACGCCATCCTGAGCGTGACGGGCTGGATGCCTCTGCTGGTGGCCGCTCTGGGCATTGTGGCGCTGGTATTCTACCCGCTGGGCAAGACGGCCCACGCCGATATGCTGCTTCAGCTGGCGGAAAAGCGGGGCGCTGTCGCTCCCGCGCCGCAGGCGTAAGGGAATTTCTCAGTCCTGATCACAAATATCGCGGCATGGAGCTTTGCTCCATGCCGCGATGAGTTTTTAGAAGGCCTTAAGATGCGGCGGACTGGTCATGCCTGCGGAGGGGTGGATCAGCCGCAGAATAAGTGAAACAGCAAGGCGCGAAGCGAACCCTCTTGGGTTAGTTTCGCGCCTTTTTCAGCATCAAACCGTTCAGATTGAATCGGCGTGGCTTGTACAAGTGGTTATGCGACAGACCGGAGACCGTCCGCTGACGGGCAGAAATCGGAATTACTATTCCTGATAAGACCTTTGGCTGCGGCAGGTGAACAGGTTGTGGGAGATTTCCGCGGCGGCCTCCCGCAGCGTGGGGACGTATGGCAGCAGCACATCCGTGCTGCTGATGCCAATGAAGCCGCTGAACGACAGAGAGGCGATGATCGTCCCCTCGTTGTCCCGCAGCGGCACGGCCACGCAGGAGCCGTTGGGGGAGGATTCCTGAAAATCAAAGGCATAGCCCTGCTGGGCCACCTTGCGAAGCTCTGCCCAGAACACGTCGGCACTGGTGATGGTGTGCTGGGTGAGCGGAGCCATGCTGGTAGACTGGAGCAGCTTGTCCACCATGAGAATCGGCAGCTCGGAGAGAAGGATCTTCCCGCCGGCGCACGCGTAGAAGGGCATGGCGGTGTTGATGGGGGCCACATAATCAAAGAGACGTTTGGTTCTGGACTGTTGCAGGATGAAGCAGTCCGCCCCGTCCCGCACAATCAGGTTCATGGCCTGGTGCAGCTCGCTGGTATAGCGGTTCATGGTCAGGGAGGCCACGTCCTTCAGTGCCAGAAGCAAATTGTTTTTCTCCGTGACAAAGCTCACCTTCTGACCGATGAGATAGCGGTCGTCGCTGCACTGGAACGCCCAGCCGTTCACCTCCAGCGTCTTTAGAATGCGGAAGGTGGTTGATGGGTTCAGGTCGCAGCGCTTCGCGATCTCGTTGACGCCCAGTCGTTCCTTTGCGGTGCGAAGTGTGTCCAGCACAGAGAGCGCCTTATCAAGCATTTTGATCGTTTCTACATTTTGAGTGTCCACAATACCAGCCTCCTAAAGCCGCTACCCACTGGATTACTATATTTGCCATCATGATAGCATCCTCTGCGGGTGGTTGTCAATCATTTGGAATGATTGTACCGATTATTGCGGTGAGTTGTGAGGAATTGCCCCCCTGAAGT
>CAZCDJ010000186.1:0-1927 GCA_964497655.1 uncultured Oscillospiraceae bacterium
AGCATATCGTCACCGTTACCCTGCAGGGGACTTCCATTCCTCACGAGATCATCGGCGAGTTTGGAGCCGGCCGCGTGCTGCTGAAGCCCGCCCCGGAAGGCACCGGCGTCATCGCCGGCGGCGCTGTCCGCGCTGTTGTGGAGGCTGCCGGCATTAAGGATATCCGTACCAAGTGCCTGCGTACCAACAACCCGCAGAACGTGGTTGCCGCCACCATGGAAGGCCTCAAGTCCCTCAGGAACGCTGAGCAGGTCGCCGCAGTCCGCGGTAAGACCGTCAGCGAGATCCTGGGTTAAGGGGGGCATGAGCTATGGCAAAACAGCTTAAGATCAGGCTCGTCAAGAGCCTCAATGGGCGGATGGATAAGCACATCGCCACCGCCAATTCCCTGGGTCTGCACAAGATCGGCAACGAGACCCTGCAGCCCGACAATCCTCAGACCCGCGGCAAGATAGCTCAGATCTGCTATCTGGTCAAGGTCACGGAAGAATAAGGGAGGGTACGCAATGAAAATCAATGACCTTTCTCCGGCTCCCGGCAGCACCAGAGTCGGCAAGCGCAAGGGCAGAGGACAGTCCACCGGAAACGGAACCACTGCCGGACGCGGCAACAAGGGCCAGAAGGCCCGCAGCGGAGGCGGCGTTCGCGTCGGCTTCGAGGGCGGCCAGATGCCCCTCGCCAGGCGTATCCCCAAGCGCGGTTTCAACAACATTTTCGCCAAGCCCCTGGAGTTTGTGAACGTCTCTGCCCTGAACCGTTTTGAGGACGGCGCCGAGGTGGACGTGAACACCCTGCTGCACGCCGGCATTCTCAGCAAGACCGGCTACGGCGTCAAGATCCTGGGCAACGGCGAGATCGAGAAAAAGCTCACTGTTAAGGCTTCCGCCTTCTCCGAATCTGCAAAGCAAAAGATAGAGGCGGCAGGCGGAAAGGCCGAGGTGGTATAACGTGTTCTCGACACTGAGAAACGCCTGGAGGATCGTTGATGTCCGGCGTAAGATCCTCTTCACGCTGTTTATCATCCTCATTTACCGTCTTGGCAACGCGGTGCCCGTGCCCTATGTGGACACCAGTCTGCTGAAGAGCTACTTCACCACGCTCCAGAACACCGTTCTCGGTCTGTGGAACACCATGTCCGGCGGCAGCTTCTCCACCGCGACGATTTTTGCGCTGAGCATTCAGCCGTATATCAACGCCTCCATCATCATCCAGCTGCTCACCATTGCCATTCCGGCTCTGGAGCGGCTGCAGAAGGAGGGCGGCGAGGAAGGCAAGAAGAAGCTGGAAGCCATCACCCGTTACAGCACCGTGGGTCTGGGCCTTTTGCAGGGCTTCGCCTACTATATGCTGATTAAGAACAACTCCCTGCTGACCGCGGACGGCACCGGCATCTGGCCCGCCATCGTCATCATCATGACCTTCATGGCCGGCTCTGCCCTCATCATGTGGCTGGGCGAGCAGATCACCGAGTTCGGCATTGGAAATGGTATTTCCATCATCCTGTTTGCCAGCATCGTGAGCCGCTTCCCCACCGACATCATCGGCATGATCTCCAACATCTCCTCCGGCAAGACCACCTGGTACGCCGTTGTGCTGATGCTGCTGGGCGCCTTGGCGCTGGTCGTTCTGATCGTCATTGTCAACGACGCCGAGCGCCGCATCCCCGTCATGTACTCCAAGCGTGTTGTGGGCCGCAAGCTTTACGGCGGACAGTCCACACATCTTCCCATGAAGGTGAATATGTCCGGCGTGCTGCCCATCATTTTTGCTCAGTCCATTGCCTCCATTCCGGCCACCATATGCGCCTTTGTGCCCAAGTGGCAGGACGGCTGGCTGATGAAGAACGTATTTGATACCGGCACCTGGCCCTACGCGCTGATCTATTTCCTGCTCATCATCTTCTTCAGCTACTTCTACTCCACCATCC
>CAZCDJ010000187.1:0-1891 GCA_964497655.1 uncultured Oscillospiraceae bacterium
GCCGTGAACGCGGCGGGCAAGGAGCTCAAGGGCGCCGTGGAGGCGGACAGCGCGGAGAAGGCGTCCGCGGGTCTGAAGAAGCAGGGCCTTACAGTTGCCAGCGTGGCGGAAACCGGCGCGCTGGGCAGGGATGTCAATCTGTCCTTTCTGGAGAAGAAGCCCAAGCCCCGGGATTTGGCAGTTTTCTGCCGCCAGTTCACCAGCATCGTGAACGCGGGCGTGTCCGTGGTCAGCGCGCTGGATATGCTCAGCGAGCAGACCGAGAACAAGCGCCTGCGCGCCGCCATCACGGAGTGCCGGCGGGACATTGAGAAGGGCGAAACGCTGGCCGCCGCCATGGGCAAGCACCGGGAGATCTTCTCCGATATGTTCATCACGCTGGCCGAGGCCGGCGAGGCCAGCGGCAGTCTGGACGTGTCCTTCACCCGCATGGCGGAGCAATTTGAAAAATCCTCCAAGCTCCATGCCACGGTGAAGAAGGCCAGCATCTACCCCATCGTGGTGCTGGTGGTGGCCTTCGGCGTCATCATGGGTATGCTGCTGTTCATCGTGCCCTCCTTCCAGAGCATGTTTGACTCCATCGGCGGCACGCTGCCCGGCATTACCCTGTTCATGATCTCCGCCAGCGCCTTTGTGCAAAAGTGGTGGTGGCTGCTGATCGCCGGCATTGTGGCGCTGGTGCTGGGCATCAAATACTTCGGCACCACGGACGCCGGCAAGCACCTGTTCGGCAAGCTGGGGCTGAAGCTGCCGGGACTTGGCAACCTGAACGTGAAAACCGCCAGCGCCCGCATGGGCCGCACCCTTTCCACCCTGATGGCCGCCGGCATCCCCATGATCGAGGCCATCGAGATCACCGCCAGCACCATGTCCAACGTGTATTTCAAGGAAGCGTTGGAGGATGCCAAGGACGATGTGGCCATGGGTCTGCCCCTCAGCGAGGCCGTGAAAAAAACCGGGCTGTTCCCGCCCATGGTGCACCATATGCTCTCTATCGGCGAGGAGACCGGCGACATCGATTCCATGATGACTAAGCTGGCCGACTATTACGAGGAGGAAGTGGAGGCAGCCACCGCCCAGGTGATGGCCCTGCTGGAGCCGCTGATTATCATTCTGCTGGCCGGCATTGTGTTCTTCATCATCCTCAGCGTGCTCATGCCCATGATGAGCATGTACAGCGCGCTGGACAGCATGTAAAAGCGTTATATCCCCAACCTGCTTTAGGGGAGCGGGGCGGGTATATATAAATCAGTTTTCTATTTTCTTAAAAAAAGAGAGGTAAATGAAAATGCAGAAACTTTGGCAGAAACACCAGAAGTTCATGAAGGGCAACGCCGGCTTCTCGCTGGTCGAGCTCATCATCGTCATCGCCATCATGGCCGCCCTGGTCGCCATCCTTGCCCCCCAGTACCTGAAGTACGTGGAGCGTTCTCGCGTCAGCGCCGACCAGACAACGCTGGATGAAGTAATCAAAGCTGCGAAGGTTGCCGCGTCTGATCCCGATGTAAGCCTCGGGGCCGCAGACGTTACGCTTCGTTGGAGTGATACAGCCAAGAATGGAACATATGTCTTCAATACCACTGATGCCGCTACAGATGCTGGCATAGCAATTGTTGCAGCGCTTGGAAATTCTGCTGGTTTTACGCTGAAATCCAATAGCGGAGTTGCTCTTGGGAATATCAGCATTACCATTAAGGTCGCTGATAAATCTTTTGCGGTTGCGTATGACGACTCTACTGCCGTATATACCAGCTGGAAGTGAAATCCCCTAACACCCTGAAAGGAACCATCTGAATGGACACAGTCACGGCGCTTACATACATTATAATATTCCTGTTCGGCGTCACGGTGGGCAGCTTCCTGAACGTCTGCATCTACCGCCTGCCGAAGG
>CAZCDJ010000188.1:0-601 GCA_964497655.1 uncultured Oscillospiraceae bacterium
AAGCAGGCAAGACCCTTGCCGATGCAAATCTGACAATAGACGGCATCATCCCAGATGGCGGCACTATCTCATGGGATTTGGGAGACAGACAGACGGTTGCGGCAAACACCGCATATAACTGGACCTATACCCCAAGCGATACAGCCAACTACAATGTCCTCAAGGGCAGCCTCACACCCTATGTCTCTGCGCCTCCCATCGGGGGCGGCAGTGTCACCAGCAGCTTCACCCTGACCTTCAACACCAACGGCGGCAGCGAGCTGGACGCGGTTAAAAAGAACAGCGGTGAAACCGTTGACCTTACCGCCTATAAGCCCACCCGCGAGGGCTACAACTTCGGCGGCTGGTACAGCGATCAGGCGCTTACCGCCATCGTCACCTCCGTGAAGCTGGACAAGGACATCACCGTTTACGCCAAGTGGGTCAAGGCACTTTCCTTTGCCGACGTGAAGGATGGCGACTACTTCAAGGCCGCCGTGGACTGGGCCGTGGAAAATGGCATTACTGAGGGCACCAGTGCCACCACCTTCAGCCCCGACGCCGTCTGCACCCGGGCGCAGGCCGTCACCTTCCTGTGGCGCGCCATAGGCAGCCCGGAGCC
>CAZCDJ010000188.1:655-1870 GCA_964497655.1 uncultured Oscillospiraceae bacterium
GCTGACGCTTACTATTACAATGCCGTCCTCTGGGCGATCGAGAAGGGAGTTACCATCGGCACCAGTGCCACCACCTTCAGCCCCGACGATACCGTTACCCGCGCTCAGGTGGTCACCATGCTCTGGCGCGCGGCAAGCAAACCGGCGCAGTCCGGAGGGCATCCCTTTGTCGATGTGGAGCACGGCGCTTACTACGAAACTGCCGTGATGTGGGCGGCGGAGGAAAGAATCACCGAGGGCACCTCTGCTACGACCTTCCACCCCGCCGACGGGTGTGTCCGCGCACAGATTGTCACCTTCCTCTGGCGCGATCTTGGCAAATAATGGGCTAAAAGAAATGGATGCTTACGGACAACCCGGCTGCCGCTTGATGCATGGCCGGGGTGTTCGCAAGGCGCAAATGAACCTGACAGAAGCTCCTTCTGTCAGGTTCATTTTTTTCCGGGGCGGCGTGAGCTCCCCATTTAAGAGTAAGCGTAAAATAGCGTGCCGGGTATCTTTTTGCGTGCGGCTATGCTATGCTGAGGATAGCGTGAAATCAGCGCCCGATGCCATCCGGCTGCGGGACGGCACGCTGCTGGGCGAACATCGGATGCTCCGCAAGCGGAGCGGAGAAGGAGAGATAAAATGACAAAGAAAACAAAGCGCATCACCATCGCCGCCGTGGCCGCGGTGCTGCTGGCGGGGGTGGGGCTTGCCCTGTCCCTGGGCTCCGGCGGCTCGGAGGAGGAGAACAAGGTGGAGGTGCGCGTGGAGGGCAGCTTCCTGTTCTACGACGGCCCCATGGCGGAGGAGGGCGTGGCGCGGGTGAAGGAGCTTTACACCCCGGACATCCGGCGACTTGTGGTGAACAGCCCCGGCGGCGAGGTGAACATCGGCATGGATTTGGGCGAGTGGGTGTTTGATAAGGGGCTGGATGTGGAGATTCGGGGCGTGGCCTTCTCCTCCGCCGCCAACTATGTGTTCACCGCCGGGAAAACCAAGTATCTGCACAGGGACTCCATGGTGGGCTGGCACGGGGGCATCACCCAGGATAACGACAACTTCCTCATGGAGCTGTTCATGCGGAAGTATCTGGAGGAGGGCAAGGCCCGGGAAACCGCGTTTTTTGAGAAGATCGGCGTGGATCAGCGCTCCACCGTGTACGGTCTGCGGCCGGAATTCGACAAGTATTCCCAGGCGGACGGCTATGTGGGCTGGACGAATTCGCTGGAG
>CAZCDJ010000189.1:0-1868 GCA_964497655.1 uncultured Oscillospiraceae bacterium
TTCGGCGTCACGGTGGGCAGCTTCCTGAACGTCTGCATCTACCGCCTGCCGAAGGGGGAGAGCGTCGTGACCGTGCCCTCCCACTGCATGAAGTGCGGGAAAAAACTCAAATGGTACGAGCTGATTCCACTATTCAGCTATCTCTTTCTGCGGGGCCGCTGCAGCGAGTGCAAGAGCCCCATTTCCGCCCAATACCCCCTAATTGAGGCGGCTAACGGCATTCTCTGGTGCATCCTGTTCCGGCGCTTTTCCATGACGCCGGTGTTCTTCCTCGCGTGCGGCATGTGCTCCGCCCTTGTGGTGCTGAGCGTGATCGACGCGCGGACCCGCATCATCCCGCCGGGGACGACGATTTTTATCCTCGTCCTCGGCCTTGGGCGGGTGCTCTGCGACCTGCCAAACTGGCAGCTGTACGCCATCGGCCTTGTGGCCGTGAGCGTGCCGCTCTACATTATATTAATCGTCACCGGCGGCCGGGGCATCGGCGGCGGCGACATCAAGCTGATGGCCGCCTGCGGCCTTTTCCTCGGCTGGAGGAACATCCTTCTGGCCTTCTTCGCCGCCTGCCTGCTGGGCAGCGTCATCCATGTATCCCTCATGGCCGCCAAAAAGGCGGACCGCACTCTGGCGTTGGGGCCCTATCTCTCCGCCGGCGTGTTCCTGGCTCTCCTGTGGGGCGACGCGGCGCTCAATTGGTATCTGGGCCTGCTGATCTGAAACCCGGCACTATTTTAATTTGTATATTCATCCATTGACATAAAGGGGAGAAAAGCCATGCCCGTAAAAGGTAAAGTGCTGAATATCGAGGTGGGCGACCGGCTCACCAAGGTCTGCCTGTCCATTCCCAAGGGGAAGTCCTATCAGATTAAGCACAGCTTCATGTTCCAGACGCCGGATAACGCCGTGGCGGACGGCTTTCTCTCCGCGCCGGACGTTATGGCCGCGGAGCTGAAAAGTCAGCTGGCTGCCCACGGACTGAATGATGCGAAAAACGCCGTGTTCGCCCTCACCAGCGGCAAGGTGGCCACCCGCGAGGTGACTCTGCCCCCGGTGAAGGATAACCGCATCAAGGCCATTGTGGACAGCAACGCTTCGGACTATTTTCCCGTGGATCTGGCCAAGTACCACATCACGGAAAGCCTGCTGGAGCGCACCGAAAAGGGCGAAAACGCGGGCTGCCGGGTGCTGGTGTTCGCCGCGCCCCTCTCCCTGCTGGAGAACTATTTCGCCATGGCGGAGCAGACGGGTCTGCACGTTATGGCCATTGATTACAGCGGCAACAGCCAGTATCAGGCCCTCCGCAGCCTCAGCGGCGAGGGCGTGAGTATGTTCGTGAACGTGGACTGCAACAGCTCCGTGGTCACCTTCACCCAGAATGGCAGGCTGCTGCTCCAGCGCACCTTCACCTTCGGCGGCGACGAGCTGGTGCTGGGCTACATGAACGCCTCCGGCAAGGCCCCCACCGACTATGTGGACGCGCTGCATGAGTGCAGCACCCAGGAGCCGGAATTTATCCGCAGCGGCGTCATGTCCCCCGCCGAGGTGAGCGACAGCCTGAGCCGGCTGGTGAGCAACATCGCCCGCAGCACCGACTACTATAATTCCAACCACTGGGATATGCAGGTGGAGCACGTTGTCCTTATGGGGCCGTGCAGCCATCTGGTGGGCCTGCGGGAGATGGTGGCAAACGCCACCGGCGTCACCACCGACTATCTGGACGATATCCCCGGCGTGGCCTCCTTCGCCAACGAGGCCGACAGCGCGTCCTTCTACATCTCCTGCATCGGCAGCTCCATCGCCCCCCTGGACTTCATCCCGCCCCAGTTCACCCAGGACAAGAAGGCCAAGCGCGGCAAGGAAAAGAGCGA
>CAZCDJ010000190.1:0-1846 GCA_964497655.1 uncultured Oscillospiraceae bacterium
CACCATTCCCTGCGTCATGCCCTCCATCACCATCTGCACCTTCCTTACCCTGACGAATTCGTTCAAGCTTTTCGACCAGAACCTGGCGCTGAACGGGGGACAGCCGTTCCTGTTCCAGAACGGCGCCACCATCAAGACCACGGAAATGCTTGCGCTGAATATATATAACAGCTTCTATCTGAACGCCAACTCCCGGGGCGTGGGTCAGGCCAAGGCCGTGGTGTTCTTTATCCTTGTGGCGGTCATCGGGCTGCTGCAGCTCAGCTTTAGCCGAAGGAAGGAGGTACAGCAATGAGCGGAAGCAAGCTCTCTCCCGGAGGGCACAAAACGGATAAGGGCAAGCTGGCCCTCACCGTGGTGTTCGTCGTCATCTGCGTCGTCTACCTTCTGCCCATCGTCATCGTGCTGATCAACTCCTTCAAATCCAACAGCTATGTGAATACCGCCACCTTCGCTCTGCCCAACAGCGAGAGCTATGTGGGGATGGACAACTATGTGAAGGGCGTCACCTACGGCAACTATCCCTTCTGGAAGGCCGTGGTGTATTCTCTTTCCATCACCGTGCTGTCCACCGCTCTCATCATTCTGGGTACCTCCATGTCCGCCTGGTTTATTTCCCGGGTGAACAGCAAGTTCTGCAAAATCGTGTATTACGTCTGCGTGTTTTCCATGGTGGTGCCCTTCCAGATGGTCATGTTCACCCTGGCCAAGACGGCGGACACCCTGCATCTGAACACCCCCTGGACCATTCCCATCATCTATCTGGGCTTTGGCGCCGGGCTGGCGATTTTCATGTTCACGGGCTTCGTCAAGAGTATGCCCATCGAAATTGAGGAGGCTGCGGCCATCGACGGCTGTGGCCCGCTGCGTACCTTCTTCTGCGTGGTGTTCCCCATGCTGCGCCCCACCATGATTTCCGTGGGGGTGCTGGAGACCATGTGGATCTGGAACGACTATCTGCTGCCCTATCTGGTGCTGGATCGCACGGAATATATGACCATCCCCATTGTGGTGCAGTATCTGAAGGGCAGCTACGGCAGCGTGGATATGGGCGCCACCATGGCGGTGATCATGCTGAGCATTGTGCCCATCATCATCTTCTATCTCTCCTGCCAGAAATACATCATCAAGGGCGTCGCGGCCGGCGCTGTAAAGGGGTAATATCCATGAACCGGGCAAGCGGCATTTTAATGCCGATTTCATCCCTGCCGTCCAGGTACGGCATCGGAACGCTGGGCAGGGAAGCCTACGCGTTTGCGGACTTTTTGAAGGCCTCCGGGCAGAGAATATGGCAGATGCTGCCTCTCGGCCCCACCGGCTATGGCGATTCGCCCTATTCCTCCTTCTCCACCTACGCGGGCAATCCCTATTTTATCGACCTGACCATGCTCTGTGAGGACGGACTGCTCTCCCCGGAGGAGCTGGAGACCATTGACTGGGGGGAAAACCCCTCCATGGTGGACTACGGCAAAATCTACGAAAATCGCTTTGCCGTGCTGAGCCGGGCCTGCGACGCGGGTTACCACCGGGACAGGGGAGAGGTGGAGGCCTTTGTGGCCGAAAACCGCGGCTGGCTGCCGGATTACGCCCTGTTCATGGCATTGAAGCGCCGCTTCGGCATGAAAAGCTGGACGGAGTGGCCGGATGAGGACATCCGCATGAGGCGGCCGGGCAGCGTGGAGCGCTACACCGGCGAGCTTGCAGCCGATGTGCGCCTGTTCACCTATATCCAATTCCTGTTTTATAAGCAGTGGAATGCCCTGCGGGACTATGTCCACAGCCAGGACATTGAGATTATCGGCGACCTGCCCATCTATGTGGCGCTGGACAGCGCGGACGTGTGGGC
>CAZCDJ010000191.1:0-1841 GCA_964497655.1 uncultured Oscillospiraceae bacterium
TCAGGATGGGCGCGCAGGTGGAGGCCATAATGCAGTAGTTTGCGGTGGTGGGCACACCCATGCCCAGCACGATGCAGCACAGCATGGTGAGGAACAGGGCGATGAAGGTGGCAAGCGCCGGGTAGGGGATGGCGGAGCTGATGTTCACCACTCCGCTGATGAGGCGGGAGGCAAGTCCGGTGACGGTGATGCAGCCGGACACAATGCCCGCCATGGAGCAGGCCACGATAACGGTGATGCAGCCACGTCCGCCGGCCTCCAGAGAGCCGACGATCAGGCGTCCCGTCTTTTTCGCCACGTCCGCAAGGACGCCGCACTTGGGCTTTTCCCCGGCACTGGCAACAAACGCGCCGGGAAGGCTCACCAGAATCGCCAGCACGATGGCCACGGACGCCGTGAACTGCAGGGAGCGCACGTTGGTGGAGGCCATCCAAACCAGCAGCACCAGCGGCAGGAGCAGATAAATCTTCTTTTGCAGCTGCCAGAAGTTGGGCAGCTCGTTGCGGGGAATGCCCTTCAGTCCCAGCCGCTTGGCCTCCAGATGGACGGAGATGAAAATGCCGGTGAAGTACAAAATGGCGGGCAGGATGGCCCACACCGTCACCTGCAGGTAGGGCACGTCCAGATATTCCGCCATCAGGAAGGCGGCTGCGCCCATGATGGGGGGCATAATCTGTCCGCCGGTGGAAGCGGCAGCCTCCACCGCGCCGGCAAATTCGCTCTTGTAGCCGGTGCGCTTCATCATGGGGATGGTGACGCTGCCGGAGCCCACGGTGTTGGCCACGGAGGAGCCGGACACCATGCCCTCCAGCGCGCTGGCAATGACCGCCACCTTGGCGGGGCCGCCGGAGGCAAAGCCCGCCACGGAGTTGGCCAGATCCACAAACAGGTTGGCAATGCCGGTGCGCTCCAAAAACGCGCCGAAAATGATAAACACGGCGATGAATTTGGCGCAGACCTGCACCGGCGTGGACAGCACGCCGCTGGTGCCGTAAAACAGGGTGTAGACCACCCGCTCCAGCACCACGCCGAAGCTGCTGTCCCCCATCATGCTGATGAAGGTATAGGTCAGCAGAGCGCCCACCACAAACAGGATGGGCAGACCCACGCAGCGGCGGCACAGCTCGGCAAGGCACAAAATGCCGATGATGCCCACCGCGGTGTAGAAGGGGGTCATCCGACTGGCGCTGGTGAGCACCAGCACCAGAGAGGAGTAGTTAAAGCAGTAGTAGAAGAAGCAGGCGCTGCCCAGCGCCATGAGCACGAAGTCGTACCAGGGCATGGAGTTGGGGGTGACGTGGTGCTTGCTCACAGGATAGGTGAGGTAGCCCATGATGATGACAAGCCCCAGAAACGCGGTGAGACGTATCGGCAGGTCCGCCGTGGAGAACAGCGTGGACCAGATGCAGTACAGGGAGAACACCGCCATGGTGGTATTGACGACCTTCCCGGTCACGCCCTCCCAGATGCGGGTGGCGGATTCCCGGTCGTACATACGCATCACATCGGCCACATCGTCGCCAGAAACGTTTACCGGCCCATTGTTTTTTTTCATTTTCCGTGCCATTGGAACACCTCCGTTAGAGTCTAAGGAAGCACTGACCCATCAGTTTTCCTTGAAAGCGGCAGGAACTGCGCCGCCCTTGGGCGGCGCAGTTGCCATACGGGAATCCTGCGAGGAAGCTCTTCCGCGCGGGAGCGCCCGTCAGAATCAGTATGTGCCGGCGGGGATGGTGTAGGCGCTGTAATAGGGGCTGCTGGCCAGCAGGGAGTTCACATGATCCGCGTCCAGGCTCACAAGGCTTACTTTGCCGGTGGTGGCCAGGTCGGTGATGGCGGTG
>CAZCDJ010000192.1:0-1837 GCA_964497655.1 uncultured Oscillospiraceae bacterium
CAACACCTTTATGGAGGAGCTGACCAAGCTGCTCAGCAACCGGAGCTAAAAGATGCTGCCCAGCGTGAGCTTTTCCATGCCCACCAGACTTTGCAGATGGGCCGTCACCTTCTCATAGGCCCCCTGTGCGCTGCCGGGATCGCCGGCCCCCACCTGACTGAGCAGATCGAAGAAGGCGTCGGTGGTGGAGTCGATCTCCGAGTGGCGGATGAAGATGTGGGTGTAGCCGTCTGCGTGAAGCCAGGCGTCGATGGCATCCCGGAGCATCCGCTCCGCGTTTTCCCTGTCCCCCAGCGCCAGTGCCGAGCGGGACAGGCTCACCTGATCGCCCAGCTTCCCCGCGAAGCGTTGCAGGTAGCTGATGTTCACCAGCGACCCGACAATCAGTGCCAGCAGCAGCGCCAGCGCGGCAAGCTCCTTTTTCAATGTCCTCCGCCTCTTTTCTTTTTGGCGGCGTAGTACACGCCGCCGCCCTGATCCAGCATCAGCAGGTAGACGTCCCCCACGTCCGCCGCGCCGTACTGGGCGAGCATCTTTTCCACCCAGCCCATATCCCGGCCCATCAGCTTCAGGTTGGCGGGCAGCAGCTTTCCGTCGCTGATGAGAATCACCGGGTAGCCGCTGTCGGTGCTCTGCGCGCCCACCTCCTTCGCCGTGGCGGGACGCTCACCGGGGAACAGAATGGTGCTCACGGTGCCGTTGGTCTCCAGCACCGCGTACTCGATTTTTGCGATGTCCAGGATGTTTTTGCTTCGCAGCTCCTCGGTCAGCTCGTCCAGGGTGAAGCGGTTGCGCCGCATTTCGTCCTGGTCGATCACGCCCCGGCGCACAAGAAAGCAGGGTCTGCCGTAGAGCAGCACCCGCAGCTTCACGCTTTTCATGGTGAGGCCCGCGATCAGCACCTCGCAGCAAAAGAGCACGATGATGGGGATGAGCCCGTTCATCAGCGGGATTCCGATGTCCTGCAGCGGGTGGGATGCCAGATCCGCGATGAGTACCGCCACGATCAGCTCGGGCAGCTCCAGCTCCCCAAGCTGCCGTTTTCCCATCAGACGCATGAATGCCACCAGAGCAAAATAGATGATGAATGTTCTGATGATGACGATTGCCATGTTATCACCCCCCTATATACTTACCGATTTGGAGGTCAATATTACTATGGACAACAACAAAAGACCCGAGATGAAGCGGATTACGACCCCGGCGCTGGCCGAGGTGTTTATCGCCCGGCAGGTGGACGCGCTCCGCGCCCAGATCGGCGAGGGCAAGGTTCTGCTGGCGCTCAGCGGTGGCGTGGACTCCTCCGTGGTGGCCGCGCTGCTCATCAAGGCGGTGGGCAGCCAGCTCCAGTGTGTGCACGTGAACCACGGCCTGATGCGTAAGGGCGAGAGCGAGCAGGTGCTTCAGGTGTTCCGGGATGAGCTGGGCGCGAATCTGGACTTTGTGGACGCCACGGACCGTTTTCTCGATCTGCTTGCCGGCGTGTCCGACCCGGAGACCAAACGTA
Organism: uncultured Oscillospiraceae bacterium; assembly: GCA_964497655.1. Lineage (GTDB taxonomy): Bacteria > Bacillota > Clostridia > Oscillospirales > Oscillospiraceae > Scatomorpha. The sequence goes on from CAZCDJ010000192.1 coordinate 1,508, forward strand.
AAATCATTGGCGCGGAGTTCATTCGCGTGTTCGACGAGGAAGCTCGTAAGTTCGACGGCATCCGGTTTTTGGCTCAGGGCACCATCTATCCCGACATTCTGGAGAGCGACGGCGTGAAGGCCCACCACAACGTGGGCGGTCTGCCCGAGGACATGGACTTTGAGCTGGTGGAGCCGGTGAAATTCCTGTTCAAGGATGAGGTGCGCGTGGTGGGCAAGGCTCTGGGTCTGCCCGACAGCATGGTGTACCGCCAGCCGTTCCCCGGCCCCGGTCTGGGCGTACGCTGCGTGGGTGCCATCACCCGCGACCGTCTTGAGGCGGTACGCGAGA
>CAZCDJ010000193.1:0-1816 GCA_964497655.1 uncultured Oscillospiraceae bacterium
ATTTCAACCACCCCTTTAACCAGCCCATCGCCTATGCCCAAAAGGTTGGGGAACTGACCAATATGCTGGGTGCGGGTCACATTCTGGTACAGCGCTTTGGGGATATTCTGGACGGTAAGCGTACCTGGCCCAAGGAACTGGCCCAGTCCAACGTAAAGCCAACCCTGCCGGACGCGGAAGCGGGGGACATCACCGCCGCCATGCCCTACCGGGCCATGATGAACATCATCAACTTCATCAAGGCCATGGACGAGGTCGTCCCCGGCTTTGCCTCCTATGAGACGCTGCTCTATTCCCCGGAGCTGAAGTTCTATTCCAACAAGGTGAAGATGGATACCGACCTGTGCACCAACGTGACCGGGCTCCACTGTCTGGGGGATTCCAGCGGCTGGACCCGGGGGCTCATGATGAGCTCCGCCATGGGCGTGCTCATGGGCCGGCAGCTGGTGTGAACGCAGGGGGGCGCGGATGCTCTCTTTGATTGACCGCTCGGCGGCGTTTTTTCCCGGCTATCGGGACTACTGCCGGGAGGCGTATGAAAGCCATGTGACCTATTTTGTGCCCTCAGACCCGGCGCGCCTGGACGACGGCTGGTTTGAGCGCACCAAGAGCTGGTATGACCGGAAGGAGCTGGGGCTTATCCCCGACCAGCCCAGAGGCTTCCATTACTGGGCGGCGGACGGGAATGAGTTTATCGGCGAATTTCAGCTTCGCACGGAGCTGACAGAGCGGGTGATGACCGACATGGGCAGCGTGGGCTACGCGGTGCGCGTCTCCCGGCAGGGGAGGGGCTATGGCACGGAGCTGCTGCGCCGGGGACTTGCGCTGGCCCGGGAGGAGCACGGCCTTAATCGGGTGCTGCTGTGCATCAACGAGGAAAACGCCGTCTCCATCCATGTGTGCGAGAAGCTGGGCGGTGTGCTCATGGACACCATCCCCGCCGAGAATAGCGCCGAGGGGCCCCATCTCCGCCGCCGCTACTGGATTGACCTGTAACATTTTGTGTTCAGCGCCTCCTTGTCCCGAAATGGACAAAGGGGGCGCTTTTCATTTGGGGAGAATAGTGGTATAATGTCTTATTAAAACGTGTTTGGAGGCTGCCATGCCGGACTTTCATGTGGTAAGTGAATATCAGCCCTCGGGCGACCAGCCGGAGGCCATTGATACCCTCTCCCGGGGACTGGAGCTGGGCATTGATGAGCAGACCCTGCTGGGCGTCACCGGCAGCGGCAAAACCTACACCATGGCCAAGGTGATTGAGCGGCTGCAGCGCCCGGCGCTGGTGCTCAGCCACAACAAGACTCTGGCGGCTCAGCTTTGCAGCGAGTTTCGGGAGTTCTTCCCGGACAACGCGGTGGAGTACTTCGTCTCCTACTACGACTATTACCAGCCGGAGGCCTATCTGCCTCACACGGACACCTATATCGAGAAGGATTCCTCCACCAACGACGAGATTGACCGGCTGCGCCTCAGCGCCACCTTCTCCCTGCTGGAGCGACGGGACGTGATTGTGGTGGCCTCGGTGAGCTGCATCTACGGTCTGGGCGAGCCGGAGGACTTCGCGGCGCTGGCGGTGTCCCTGCGCGCCGGCGCGGAGTACAGCCGGGATACCCTGCTGCAAAAGCTGGTGGAGTGCCGCTACGAACGCAACGACATCGCCTTTGAGCGGAATATGTTCCGGGTGCGGGGCGACACGGTGGAGATTTACCCGGCCTATTATAAGGACAGAGCCGTGCGGGTGGAGTTCTTCGGCGACGAGATCGACCGCATCAGCGAGTTCAACCCTCTCACCGGCGTGGCGGACAAGGTGCTGAGC
>CAZCDJ010000194.1:0-1768 GCA_964497655.1 uncultured Oscillospiraceae bacterium
GCCTTCACCGGCAACAAGTTTGAGTTCCGTATGCTGGGCTCCAGCGCCTCCATCTCCAGCCCCAACATTGTGCTGGACACCGTGGTGGCGGAGGAGCTGCGGCAGTTTGCCGACGAGCTGGAGGGCGCGGAGGACTTTGAGAGCGCCCTGCACTGCCTGATTAAACGGGTCATCCGGGAGCACAAGCGCATCATCTTCAACGGCAACGGCTACACCGACGAGTGGCTGACCGAGGCAAAGCGCCGTGGGCTCATGAACCTGCCCTCCACCCCCGAGTGCCTGCCCCATCTGTTAGACGAAAAGAACGTGGCTCTCTTTGCGCGGCACGGCGTGTTCTCCTCCACGGAGATGCGCTCCCGCTATGAGATTATGCTGGAAAACTACTGCAAGGTCACCGGCATTGAGGGCATGACCATGGTGGACATGGTGGAAAAGGAAATCCTCCCCGCCGTGAGCCGCTACACCGGGCGCATGGCCCGCACCGCCGACAGCAAGCGTCAGTTCCTGCCCGGCGCGGACTGCAGCTTCGAGGAGGAGATCGTCTCCCACCTCTCTGCCGGCGTGGGCGAAAGCTACCGTCTGGTGAAGGAGCTGGAAACCGCCCTCTCCGGCGCTGCCAAGGCCGAGACGCCGGAGGACAAGAGCCTCTACTATTGCAAGCGCGTCATTCCCGTGATGGACTCCCTCCGCAGCGTGTGCGACGAGCTGGAGCAGAACACGGCGGAGGACTGCTGGCCCTTCCCCACCTACGGCGAGCTGCTGTTCGGCGTACGATAACCCATGAGAAACCGGCGCTGCGAAATTTCGCAGCGCCGGTTTTTGCGTTATACAAAGTATTCCGGTTCTTTTCTCTCCGTACACTCTTTTTTCAGCTTCGCGGCGGCGGCGGAGAGCAGCAGGGGGCTGATGCTCCGGGCATAGTGGGGACACTCCCGCACGCAGCGCATACAGGTGATGCATTTGCCCGTGTCCGTCTTGGTGGGGTCGGCTTTCGGGATGGCCCCCACGGGACACTGGGCGGCGCAGCGTCCGCACTTGCCGCAGCGCACCTTATTCACCGTGGGGTGCAGGGGCAGACCGCCGAATTTTCGGTAGGGCATATTGCCCGGCACGGTCACGCCAGACACCTGCTCCGGGGTCTGCGCGGCAGCCAGCTTCGCGGCAACGGCCGAGGCCAACCGGCTCTGCTTTGCAAGATCCGCCCCGTCAGGCCGGCCTTCGCCGTACCGGGGCATGATGGAGTGGCGGGCAAGGAAGGCCCCCGCCCCGATGACACGGAAGCCCCGTGCCTCCAGCAGATTTTTCAGCTCCAGCAGCGCGTCCTCGTAGGCGCGGTTGCCATATACCGCCACGGCCACGGCGAAGGCTCCGCCGCCGCTCACATGGGAAAGCCTCTCCGCCACCGGCGCGGGCACCCGCCCGCCGTACACCGGCACGGCGGCCACCACCAGGTCTCCGGGTGCGAATGCGGTGTTCTCGGCCTTCACGGTCACATCCAGCTCCCGGCTCTCGCCCTTCAGCTTTGCCGCGATGTCCCGCGCCACCTGCGCCGTGCCCCCGGTGGGGGAAAAGTACAGCGCCGTTACATTTTTACTCTCCATGGCCTCCGCCTCCGTTTTCTCTTTTTTCTGACCATACCACGAAATCCCCCGCAAGTAAAGCCAAATGTCCCGCCCGAACTCTGCCCATAAAAGGAATGTCCCGCCCGAGCTTTGCCCATAAAAGGAATGTCCCGCCCGAGCTTTGCCCATAAAAGGAATGTCCCGCC
>CAZCDJ010000195.1:0-1764 GCA_964497655.1 uncultured Oscillospiraceae bacterium
CATCCAGCCAGATGCTGCCGGAGGTAGGCCGGGTGATGCCCGCGATCAGCCGTGCGGTGGTGGATTTTCCGCCGCCGTTGGGGCCGGTGACGGCTACAAAGCGCTCGTCGATTTTCAGGCTGATATCTCGAATAATGTCCCTTGCGCCGTCAGCGCTCTCCGCGGTATAGGATACGTTCTTCAGTTCCAGCATGGGATAGCTCCTCTCAGAATTCGTCCTGATCCAGCTTGCGCGTCACATTCTTTTTGAATTCAAATTTGGATTCGCTGCGGCTGATCAGCCGCACGATGTTGCTGCGGTGACCCACAAGAATCAGCGCCACCGAGAAGCTGGCCAGCGTAAAGGCCAGAGAGCCGTAGCCAAGCACGGCGATGGTGATGGGGAAGGAAACGGAACCCAGCACGCTGCCCAGAGACACATAGCGGGTGAGACCAAAGGCGATGCCGAACACCACAAGGCAGATGAGCCCCGCCCGCCAGTCCACCACGAAGGCTGCGGCCGCGCCGCAGAGGATGCCCTTGCCGCCACGGAAGCCGTGGAACACGGGCAGGCAGTGGCCCAGCACGCAGCAGAAGGTGCCGAACAGGCGGCCGATGGCCACAAAGTCCAGTGCTCCCGCGTAGTCCCCGGCGGTGAGACCCAGAAGCCAGCCGCCCAGCAGCGCCGAGAGCACGCCCTTCACCACGTCGATGCCCACCACAAGGGCCATACCCCGGGTGCCGAAGTTGCGGTAGAAGTTGGTGAGTCCCGCGTTGCCGCTGCCCATCTCACGCACATCCCGGCGGAACACATAGCGGGAGGCAATGATAGCTCCGTTCACGCTGCCCAAAAGGTAGGCAAACACCGCGGAGAAGATTAGCACGACCGTAATGATCATTCGGTATCTCCCTTTTGGCGGACGACCATGCGGACGGGAGTGCCCTCCAGTCCGAACACCGCCCTGATCTGATTTTCCAAATAACGCTGATAGGAAAAGTGGAACAGATCCCGGCTGTTGCAGAACACCACAAAGTTGGGCGGACGCACACCGGTCTGGGTTATATAGTAGATTTTCAGGCGGCGGCCCTTGTCCGTGGGCGGCTGCTGCCTGGCCTGGGCGTCCGCCAGCACGTTATTGAGCATTCCCGTGGAGATACGCATGGCGTTCTGCCCGTTGACGAAGTTCACCAGCTCAAAGATGCGCTGGGTGCGCTGCCCGGTGAGGGCGGAGATGAACAGAATGGGGGCGTAGGTCATGAAGGCCAGATCCCGGTACACATCCTTACGCATCTTGTCCATGGTCTTGCCGTCTTTTTCCACCAGATCCCACTTGTTCACCACAATGACGGAGGCCTTTCCCGCCTCATGGGCCAGACCGGCAATCTTGGTGTCCTGCTCCGTGACGCCCTCCCGGGCGTCAATCATGATGAGGCACACCTCCGCCCGCTCGATGGCAAGCTGGGCGCGCATGACGGAAAAGCGCTCCACCCGGTCGTCCACCCGGGACTGGCGGCGGATGCCGGCGGTATCAATGAATGTGTACTTGCCGTATTCGTTTTCAAGGGGCGTGTCCACCGCGTCCCGGGTGGTGCCCGCCATGTCGGAGACGATGACCCGCTTCTCCCCCAGAATCAGGTTGATGAGGGAGCTCTTGCCCACATTGGGCTTGCCGATGACGGCCACGCGAATGCGGTCGTCCTCCTCCTCGTCCGCGTCGGCGGGCGGGAAGTGGGCCACGCACTCGTCCAGCAGGTCGCCGGTGCCATGACCGTGGATGGCGGACA
>CAZCDJ010000196.1:0-1758 GCA_964497655.1 uncultured Oscillospiraceae bacterium
CCCTTATAGGGCCCGATGGCGCTGTTGAACTGCACCCGGTAGCCCCGGTTGACCTGTACCCGGCCCGCATCGTCCACCCATGGTACGCGGAACTCCACAAGGCGGTCCGGCTCCACAAAACGCTCAAGGATACCGTTGGCCTCGTACTCCGGGTGCTTGGCTACCACAGGCTCAAGGCTTTCAAATACCTCCATCACCGCCTGCAGGAACTCCCGCTGACCCGGGTCCCTTTTTTCCACCGTTTCATAGACGCGTTTTACATACTCGTTTGTCAACATTTGCAGAAACCTCACTTTTCAAAATGATGGGATTCCTATGGTTTTCCTCTTGACAGCTCTATCTTAATCTCCACCGGCACAGATTGCAAGCATATCCGGTCAATTCGTCAATGACAAAATACGCCCCCCTCTTTTCTCTCATTTGGAGAGATAAAATGACATTTCTCTCTTGACAAGATATTCTTTTGCGTATATTATAAAAGCATGAGTTGTGCAAAAGAATAATTTTGGAGGAAAGAGATTTGCTTTGTGGGGAATGCGGCTGTGTAATTCCTGCCTGGGATCAGGTGTGGACCTGGGCGGCGGGGGATGCGACGGAGCAGGTGTGCGAGGACTGCTTCAGCTCCCTGCTGTGGGAGCTGAGCGCCCGGGAGGCAGCGGAGCGGATGGGCCTGCCAATCAAAACGCCGGAGGAATTCAGGAAGCTCTGATGAAATCAGCGTGTGCGAATTGGCGAGTGGATTTTTCGTCCGGCAAGGCAAAAATCCACAGGAATACTGACGTATTTCAAGGGTTTTTAACGCAGTCCGGGCGGAAAAGCCGCCGACAAGGCGTGCGCGTGGATTTGATCAGAGCTTCCTTCAATATTCCTCCAGCGTGATGGCACGGTCGGTGATGGCTCTTGCGGCATCCCGCCCCACATAGCGGAAATGCCAGGGCTCGTAGGCGTAGCCGGTGACGGACTCCTTCCCCTCCGGGTAGCGGAGGATGAAGCCGTAGTCGGCGCAGTGGGCGGCCAGCCAGTCCCACACCTGTTGGTGACTGCACACGGTCAGATCCTCGCTGTCAATGTCCACCGCCAGACCCAGCTGATGCTCGCTGTGACCCGGCTTCGCCACGGTGAGGGCGGCAAGCTTCTCCGCCTCCCCGGCGCTGTTGCCCTCCGCCTGATAGGCGGCGGTCTTTGCGTCAAGCTCCTTTTGCTGCTGCTCCGGGGTGCGGTAGCCGGAGAGGACAATGGGGGCAAGCCCCGCCGCCCGGCAGTCGTCGAACATGGCCTGCAGGTCGGGCACAATGCGGCTGTCCACGCTCTCCCCGCCCCGCAGCTCCGTGAGGGCGCCGTCCCAGTTCCGGGGCAGGGCGTGGCGCCCGTTCACAAGGGTCAGGTTCCAGGGCGTGTCCCCGCCGCCGTTCACCAGCGTGAGGATGCGGTTCGTGGCAAAGGCGCTGCCGCACACGATCAGCGCAGCCAGCAGCACCCAGAGCAATATGCGCCGTCCCCGGTGGCGGCGACCCCCTCGAAACATAACCACACTCCCCAAACTGTATTATACCGATTAACACAGTCACTATATCACGTCCGACCCCCGGTGTCAATGCGCCTGACCGCTCCCGGCAGGCTCCTCCTGGGGGGGACGGATGCGGGGCAGGCTCCAGCGGTAGCGGGCCGCCAGCAGGCGGATGGTGAGAATGGACACGCAGCCCGCCAGGATGGCCCAGTTCTCCCCCGCCGTGCGCCACAGCACATAGGCCAGCACCG
>CAZCDJ010000197.1:0-1715 GCA_964497655.1 uncultured Oscillospiraceae bacterium
CCGCCACCATCGGCGGCGTGTCCCTGGTGCTCTACGGCATGATCTCCGCGGTGGGCGTCCGCAACGTGGTGGAAAATCAGGTGGACTTCACCAAGAGCCGCAACGTGATCATCGCCGCCCTCATCCTGGTGCTGGCCATCGGCATCAACTACGGCCCCGGCGCCATCTCCCTGGGCGCGGTGAGCCTGTCCGGCCTGGCCACCGCCGCGCTGGTGGGCATCGTCCTGAACGCGATTCTGCCCGGCATGGACTATGAGTTCGGCAAGGACCCCAAGGGCGACAAGAGCGTCAACTTCGAGGTGTAACACAAACGGCGGGGATGCTCTCAGACTGTCAAAAAACCTCGTAGAGTTTCGTCGCCGCAGCGGCGAAATAAGGTCAAATCCTGTTTTCCGGCGCGGCGTGTACGTGCCGGAAAACACTTTTCGCGGAGCGAGCGTCGAGTTGTCCGCCTGTGGCGGATAACTTAAGGCGCAGAGCGCAGCGCAACCCTTTTTTCAAAGAAGTCCCGTGGGACTTCTTTGAAAAACTCAGAGCATCCCCGCTGCGGGGATGCTCTTTTCGTGTCTTACACGCAGAGGGTATGGCTGTGACTATGGTTGCTCAAGTCGGCGGCGGGGTGGACGTGACCCAGCCCCCGGGCGTCGTGACTGTGGGAGTGAAGATGCTCATGCTCGTGGGTGTGCACCAGATCGCCGTGGGCGTGCTCGTGGGTGTGAACATGGCTGTGTCCGTGGATGTGCCGGAGCACGGCGGTGTCCCGGCTGAGCAGCGCCACCGCCGCGGCCATCACCGCCAGCGCCAGATAGAAGCGGAGACCGGGCCGCTCGCCCAACGCCAGCACGCCAAACAGGACACCCAAGAACGGCGCCAGCGAGTAGTAGGCGCTGGTTTTTGCCGCGCCCAGCTCCTTCTGGGCCAGAATGTAGAGGCTGATGCTAAGGCCGTAGGCCACGAAGCCCAGCAGCATGGCGGGAACAAGCCACCTGAAATCGGGCAGGCGCTCCCGGACGCACAGGGCCACCAGCAGACTTCCCAGCCCGGAGAAGCAGCCCTTGATGGTGACAATCTGGATGGGGTCTCGGCCGCTGAGCTTGCGGGTGCAGTTATTTTCCAGCCCCCAGCAGACGCAGGCAGAGAGCACCAGCAGTGAGCCGGGGTGGAAGGTAAATCCGCCGCCCTCAAAGGTCAGCAGGATGCTGGCGGCGGTAATCAGGGCGATGGACAGCCACAGCCGGCGGGTGATGACCTCTCCAAACACAAGAAACGCGATAAGGGAGGTTGCCACAATCTCAAAATTGCCCAGCAGGGAGGCGCTGGAGGCGCTCACCAGCGATACCCCCAGCATCATGAGGATGGGCGCGGCAATGTCCAGCGCCACCATGGCGATGGTGTAGGGCAGGTCGGCGCGCCGCAGAGGCTCCGGCGCGGGGTGCCCGCAAACAGCTTTGCGCCCCAGCGCGTACAGCGCCAGACCCAGTCCCGCCCCCAGATACAGCGCCACAGCCAGCATGGTGGGCTGCACATGACGCAGCAGCAGCTTGGAGCAGGGGATGCCTATCGCGTACAGCGCGGCGGCAAGGATGGCGTACAGGGAAGCGACCCGGCATTTCTTCATTGCTCCTCCTTCCGGCGAAACGGGGAAAAGACAAAACAGCCCATCCGAAAGGATGGGCTGCAAGTTTGGCAGCGGGTGAAGGATTCGAACCCTCACA
>CAZCDJ010000198.1:0-1689 GCA_964497655.1 uncultured Oscillospiraceae bacterium
CTTCAGCCTCGTAATGCCGGTGGTGGTCTCCTCGCAGCCGCCGATGACCCCCGGCAGAAGCGAGGCGTACTTGCCGTGGATCATGTCCACCAGCTCGCCGCCATCATCAATGATCAGGTTGGGGCCGGCGGCAATGACCGCCTCCATATAGTGATTATACTGCTCCCCGCCCTGGCCGTGGACTGCGTGAACCTCCATGCCGCCGGCGGCAAGCGCCGCGGCCACATCGTCCTGGGTGGAGAGGGGGTTGGAGCCGGTGACGTACATCTCCGCGCCGCCGGCCGCCATCACCCGGCAAAGGTAAGCGGTTTTTGCCTCCAGATGGACGCTAAGAGCCACCTTCATCCCCGCAAAGGGGCGCGTGGCGCGAAAATCCTCCTCAATGCCCCGCAGGATGGGCATATTGCGGCGGACCCACTGGATCTTACGTTCGCCCTCCGGGGCGAGGGCGATGTCTCTGATTTCGTTCATCGGCTGCACCTCCAAAATAATCTGACAGGACATTCTAACACGTCCAAAAGGACAATACAACGCATAAAGGTCATAAAAATCTCCGCGCCCGTGGGCGCGGAGATTTGGTGTTGATGCTTTACTTGTCCCCGTCCAGCTCCATGGGCTGTTCCCCTTTTTTGAAGTGGAGCTCCTTGAGCCCCTCCACCTCGTCGCACACCTGCTTGAAGGAGCAGGAGGAGCAGTCGGTGGACAGACCGTCCATGATGTGGTTGAGCGTCAGCGTAAGCTGATCCACCTTCTTGGCGGTGGCGAGCAGCTTGGCGCACAGCTCCTTATCCCCGGTGACAAAAATGATGCTGACATGGTCGATGAGCCCGTTTTCCTTATACTTGCGGATAAAGTCGTTGCCCACGCCCCGGAAGGATATGCCCTTCTTCACGGCCTGACGGCTTACGCGCACCTGCTCCCGCTGGTTTTCCGGCGAGACCCGCATCATGTACCCCTCCGGGAACACATGATACTTCACGAACTCCATATCCCGCACGGTGCGGAAGGCCTCCTGATCGTCGCCGGAGATGTTGTTCACGTGCAGCAGCGCGATACGCGCAAAGGGTGTGTCGCCCCGAAGCTCCCCCAGATCCGGGCCCACAAGGGTCACGGTGTCCTTGGGAATCAGCTCGGCATTGGTGGTGACGCAGGTGAAGTTGGAGGCGGGAAGCCCCTCTCCCCCCAGCTCAAACGCCGCGTCCCTGGTGAGCACCAGCTCGTTTGCGCCCACGTCGTGCCACGCCCCCGCCGGGTCGTACGTCCACCGTTTGGCGGACGGACGATCCAGCAGAGCTGTTAATTCTTTGATTGTGCTGTTATATAGCTCCATACTCAGAACTTGATATCGGCCTTTTTGCGGTCGAAAATCCGGTTGACCATGGTATAGGCCCATGCCATCAGCTTCTGATCCAGGTTCCAGAAGTAGACGACAAAGAGAACACCGGTCACCGCAAAGCCGATCTTAAGGAGCTTCCACAGGAACTTGCCGAATTTGCATTTCTTGCACATAAAAGAGTGATTCTCCTTTCGTGATTAATCGGAGAGGGCCGCGATCAGGCGCCCTTTGCCATTCCCTTCTGGCGAGCGTACTCGGCAGCGCCCAGAGCGCCCATCAGCTGGGGGTCGGTCTTCAGGTTGATGACCTTCAGCTTCAGCACGTGCTCGATGGCCTGCTTCAGGCCCTCGTTC
>CAZCDJ010000199.1:0-1678 GCA_964497655.1 uncultured Oscillospiraceae bacterium
GATATAGCGCGTTTGCCGCGTCGCAGCAGGCAAAAAAACCGCCGTCCCCATTTAGGGGACGACGGTTTTTTAATGGCTATTTACGCTCTGTCAAGGTAGCGGCAGGCGGCCACGGCGGCGGCGGCTCCGTCGCCCACGGCGGTGGTGAGCTGCCGGACGGTTTTGTCCCGGCAGTCGCCGGCGGCAAACACCCCGGGGGTGCGGGTGCGGCAGTCCTCGCCGGAGGCGAACCAGCCGCTGCCGCTCAGGTCGGCCACGCTGCGGAAGGGCTCATTCTCGCTTTCAAAGCCCACGGCCACGAACAGTCCGTCCACGGGCAGAGTTTTGGGCTGGGGGGAGGCGTCGCCCTCAATCACCACGCCCTTCAGCTCATCGTCCCCCACCAGCGCCGTCACCCGGCTGTTCATCACAAAGCGGATGTTGCTGCGCGCATGGGCGGCCTTCACGTTGGCGGCCTCTGCCCGGAATTCGTCCCGGCGGTGGATCAGGTACACGGTGGAGCAGGTGCCCGCAAGGCAAATGGCGTCCTGCAGGGCGGCGTCGCCTCCGCCGCAGACGGCCACGGGGCGGTCCTTATAGAAGGCCCCATCGCACACGGCGCAGTAGGAAACGCCGTTGCCGGTGAGCTCCTCCTCCCGGGGCACGCCCAGATGCCGGTGCCTGGCGCCGGTTGCCAAAACCACCGCCCGGCACTCCTGATCGCCGAACTCGGTGTGCACCAGCTTTCGGTCGCCCAGATCCTCGATACCGGTCACGGCGGCCAGGTCGATTTCCGCGCCCAGCTCCGTGGCCTGCGTCACCAGCGTATCCGCCAGCGCGGCGCCGCTGACACTGGGGCGTCCGGGGAAATTGTCTACTCTGGGCGACCAGGCAATCTGGCCGCCGAAGTTGTTCTTTTCCAGTACCAGCACGCTTTTTTCCGCGCGCCGGGCGTAGATGGCGGCGGTGAGGCCCGCAGGGCCTCCGCCCACGATGATCAGATCATACATGGCGTCGCCTTCCCTTACTGGGAGATGTACTGCTTGATGCTGCCCGCGCCCGCGAATTTCTCAAAGGCGCTGCCGCTGACCAGTACCAGAGTGGGGGCCTGCCGAACGCCGTACTGCTTTGCCAGCTCCGCGTTCTCCTCGGCGTTCAGGTTCCGATAGGCAAAGCCCTTCTTGTCCAGCATGGAGATGGCCAGCTTGCAGTTGGGGCAGGTGGGGGTGGTGAACAGCAGAGCCTCCGCGTCGCCGGAGATGGGGGCGGGGGCAGCTTCCTCGCCGCAGCCGCACTCCACCGCGTGGGCGTGGGCCTCGGCCGCGGCGTGCTTGGCCGGGTCAAGGTGAGAATTGCTCAGGTCATACTCGGAGCGCTGCTTGTATTCCTGGGTCTTGCCCGCGTTCCAGTTCTGCACCGGGCGGTAGTAGCCGGTGATGCGGGAGTAGACCTCGGCGCTCTCGCCGCAGGTGGGGCAGCTGAACTGCTCGCCGGACAGATACCCGTGGTTCTTGCAGACCGAGTAAGTGGGGGAGAGGGTGTAATAGGGCAGGGTGTAATTTTCGGCAATCTTGCGGACAAGGTTGGCGGCCGCCTGCCAGTCGGGCAGCTTTTCGCCCAGGAAGGCGTGGAACACGGTGCCGGAGGTATAGAGGGTCTGCAGCTGATCCTGAATGTCCAGGGCGGCGAAGATATCCTC
>CAZCDJ010000200.1:0-1652 GCA_964497655.1 uncultured Oscillospiraceae bacterium
CCGCATTCAGACGAATAAGCCCAGCCTCTTCGCTGGACTTTTTCGACAGACTGAACGGAGGAGCGTACGCTCCTCCGTTATTATCACCTGGATCCGGGTCGGGCGTTGCCTGACCCGGATCCCTTTATTTCGGCCATGGGGCCAGCGCGCTGCCCTTCACCAGCCACGCGCTGCGGGCAAGCCGGGCCAGCGGCGAATCGTGGAGGGAGTCGGAATAGAATTCGTCAATCACCACATCCGGGTACAGCTCCCGCAGCCGCCGCACCTTCTCTGCCCCGTCGTTGTTGGCGCCCTCGGCCCGGCCGGTGTAGGGGCTGTACCGGGAGGCAATCAGCCGGAAGCCCAGCTCCTCCGCCACCGGACGCAGCAGAAATTCCGGGGAGGCGGAGATGACGATATCGTCCGGTCGCTTCTGCCACAGATACCAGTTGTTGATGTTGGGCAGGTTTACCGCCCAGAAGGCCGCCACCTCCGCCTGCACGTCCGGAATGAGGGTGAGGAAGCGGAACACGGCCTCCTTCACCTCCGTCTTGCTGCTCTTGCCGATGAGCCACAGGGGCAGCAGGGGGGCTGCGGCGGCGGAGCGCAGCAGGGAGCGGGGATAGCGCCGGGCGCACCAGCGGAGAAAGGCCTCGGTGCTGTCGTAGGGCAAAATTGTCTTATCAAAATCGTATACGTTTACTTTTTCCATTCCATCACCTGAAAATCCAGTAGTAGACCACCGCGAAGGCCTCGCGGAGGAAGTAGTTCACCATCAGCGTGGGCCAGCTGGTGTGAGCCGCCACGCCCTGCACCGCCACGCCCATGTCCCGGGCCATCAGCCTTGCCCGGTACAGGTGGTATTCCGCCGTGACCACCGCGCAGCCCTCCGGGTCGTCCCCCCGCTCCCGGATGAGAGCAAAGGAGTATTCCAGATTCTGCTCCGTGGACGCGGCCCGATCCTCCCGCAGGATGCGGGAAGCGTCAAGCCCCCTGGCCTCCAGCCAGATGGCCATGGCCTCCGCCTCGGTCATGTTCTCCCCCGCGCCCTGTCCGCCGGAGACAATCACCATAGCTTGGGGGTGAGCCTCCGTGTAGTCCAGCGCCGCGCTCAGCCGGTCGGTGAGGGAGAGGCTGGGCACGTCCCCGTGGAGACCCGCGCCCAGCACGATGATATAGTCCGTCTCCTCCGCCGCGTCCGTGTGAGCGCCGGCGAGAATGGGCGTCTCCACCGCGGCGAACCCCAGCACGCCCAAAATCAGCAGTACCGTGAGTATTTTCCGCAGCCGGGGGGAGAAAAAGTGGTACGCGATTACCACAGCGGCCGCGAAAAACAGCCCGTAGCCGATGAAGTCGTGCCCCGAGAGGGCGAAGCGAAAGACGAAGCCCCCGGCAAGAAGCAGGGCGGGGGCGATGAGCCAGAGCTTAGCTTTCATCCAGTTCCTCCCACTGCTCGTACAGTTTGTCCAATTGCGCAGAGAGACCGGCACGTTCCCCGTCAATCTCCAGCAGCTTCTGATAGTCGGAGGCGTTGGCCTCCGTCTCCGCGTCCAGCGCACTGATGCGCGCCTCGGTTTTTTCAATCTCCCGCTCCACCCGGCGGCGCTGCTTTTCCAGCTCCGGCGTGCCCTTCTTCCGGGTGTCCCGGCTCTCCTTGGCCTGCGCGGGCTTTT
>CAZCDJ010000201.1:0-1638 GCA_964497655.1 uncultured Oscillospiraceae bacterium
CAGGGCATCGGCATCAACTATGCCACCGCCAACTGCGGCGCGGCCCATGTCCGCGGCTATATGATCAGCCCCGAGGTGCTGGGTCTGCCGGAGCAGCTTGACCGCACCGTCACCGAAGGCAAGGCCGGCTGGACGAAGATCTTCCAGGATCTCACCGCCGTCATCGATTCCATGGGCAACTGCCTGTTCACCTCCTTCGCCCTGGGCGCCGGCGAGTACGCCGAGCTGCTCAATGCCGCCACCGGCACCAGCTGGAGCGTGGAGCAGCTTCTGGAAATCGGCGACAGAATTTACAACATTGAGCGTATGTTCAATAAGGCCGCCGGCATGAAGCCGGAGGATGACCGCCTGCCCAAGCGTCTGCTGACCGAGCCCATCGTGGACGGACCGTCCAAGGGGATGCTCTCTCAGCTGCCGGTGACTCTGCCCCAGTACTACGAGGCCCGCGGCTGGGTCAACGCCTTCCCCACGGATGAGACGCTGAAAAAGCTGGGTCTTGACGAGTGCGTCGGAAAGTAAGATAATAACTTAAGCATAACGATTATGAGCGGCTTTATGCCGCTCATAATCATCATTAGGAGCTGTGTCATGATAGAAGTCAAAGTGTTTGCCACTCTGCGGGAGGGCCGGGAGAAAATAAATCTGCTGCCGCCGGAGGGGATATCCACCGCGGCGGATGTGCTGCGCCATTTCGCCATTCCTGAGGCGGAGGTGGCGATCCTGCTCATCAACGGCTTCCACAGCAAGAGCGGAGACCCGGTGAAGGACGGGGATGTTGTGGCCCTGTTCCCGCCGGTGGGAGGCGGCTGAGCCATGGAGGAACGGTATCTCCGCAATCTGGGCGCGCTGACGGAGCGGGAATGTGCCCTTTTGCGGACGAAGAAGGTGTTTGTGGCGGGCTGCGGCGGCCTTGGCGGTCACAGCATTGATATGCTGCTGCGCCTGGGCGTGGGGGAGCTCACGGTGGCGGACGGGGATGTATTTGAGCCGTCCAACCTGAACCGGCAGCTCCTGTCGGATGTGAACGTGATTGGTCACAGCAAGGCGGAGACAGCCGCCATACGCGCCCGCGCCGTCAATCCTCAGGTTCGCTTCACCGCCGTGGCGGAGTACGTCAGCCCGGTCAACGTCGCCGCGCTGCTCCGGGGCTGCGACGCGGTGATTGACGCGCTGGACAACATCCCATCCCGGAAGCTGCTGAGCGAGGCCTGCGCCCGCGCCGCTATCCCCTATGTGTACGGGGCCATCCAGGGCTGGGTCGCCCAGGCGGCGGTCATTTTGCCCGGCTGCGGCCTGATGGATACGCTGTATCCGCAGGGCGCGGAGCTGGGGAGCAAAAGTTCACTGGCGTGTACGCCGGCGCTTTGCGCCGCGCTGCAAACCGCCCTGTGCGTGAAGCTGCTGTGCGGGCGGCAGGTGGAAGCGGGTAGGCTCTACCTGTTCGATCTGCTGAACATGGAGCTTGAGACAGTTTTTTGAGAGGTGCCATACCGGCTTCAATTCACGGAAGCTGGAACGGCTGTGACCGGAGAAACCGAATACAAACGGAGAGCACCGCCATAGCGGTGCTCTCCGTTTCATACTGTAGCTTTAGCGAAAGCTAACCACCGGCTCTGCCGGTGAGGATAAAAAACTTTA
>CAZCDJ010000202.1:0-1602 GCA_964497655.1 uncultured Oscillospiraceae bacterium
CCGTCAAAGAGGTTGGTCATGCGGCCCAGGAACAGGGAGCCCTTGCCGATGATCATGACACGATTGATCTTCCCCGCCATGATGTCCGTGCGGGCAAAGCCAATGTAGGGCACGCCGGAGGGAATGTGCCCCTGGGTGGGCGCCCAGCCGGTGAGACCGTGCTCGGACGCGAACTTCATGATGTCCGCCCGGTCCAGCTCGCCCCGTTTCACGGCCAGCGCAGCGATCATCTTATAGTTGGCGAGGGGCACGTCTCCCGCGCCCGCGGGCTTCGTTATATCTGGATTTTGCATCTCCGGAGAGAATTTGTCAATATCCGTTACCTTTAAACCCACCCGATCCAGCGGATCCGTCACCAAAGAGGAGATCACCGCCTGGGGCGCGCTGCCGGTGCCCACGGTGTGGCGACCCAGAATATCCAGCGCAATCTCGGGGCTGACGCCGTCGTCCCGGGAGACCACCACGGCAAAGCCGCCCAGCATATCCTCAATGATGGGCATTCCCTTTTTCACATGATCCTTGCCGTTCATGCCCAGCTTGGCGGTGCAGCCGCCGGCGGTGACCACAACGGTTTGATACGCGCCCGACGCCACCAGGGCGGCGGCCTCGATCATGGCGTGGGAGGGCGCGGCGCAGAAGCCTCTGGCGTCGGAGCCGGTGGCGTTCATCAGCCCCGCGATTTCGGCGGCGCTCTTGGCAAAGTTGCCGCCGCCCCGCTGGTTCATGTCGCCGCAGGCCTCCTCGGCGCAGTCGATGACGTACTCCACCTCATCCTTACCGATGCCCGCGTTTGCCACGGCGGACAGCAGCGCCAGCACGGAGGACGCCTTGGACACCAGATTTTCGTGCATCACATGGGCGGACAGGTTCGGGTCGATGTCATGAGCCCGGTTGACGCAGCCCACCAGTGTGCCCTGCACATAAAGCCCCTCGGAATGCTCCTCGGCCACCAGACGACTGATCTCCGCCCCGGCGATGCCCTGCCCCACGCGGGCCATGATGCTCTCGTCGATCACCGCGTTTGTCGCCAGCGCCGCCCGGTGGGCGGAGACGAAGCTCTCCTCCAGCTTCACCAGGTCGAACACATCACAGGCCTGCATCAGCAGCAGGAATTCCTCCTGCGGCATGATCTGGCCGAAGGGACCGGTGCGCTCCTTCACCGGGCAGTCCTTATCGAACCAGGGCTGCTCCACGGCAGAGAGCTGGTCGGGAGTGACGTTGCCGATGTAAACCTGATTGGGGTAGTAGGAAAGCGCCTGCTCATAGCTGCGAATGTGCTGCGGCAGCACCTTGAGATACTCGCTGTCCGGGTTTACGATGCGCTCGGTGGTCTGGGTGGTGCCGTTGTGTAAGACCATGTCCGGCGCATGCACAAGGATGTAGCCGGCACCCTTTATTACACTTTTCATTCGTTCATTCCTCTTTCGTTATTCTGCCTGTGATGAAAAAGGGGCGGCGGCTGAAGCCGCCGCCCCTGGGAGCCCGTCAGACAGTATACGGGCCTGTTCCCTGCCCTTAATACTTGCCGTACTGCTCTCGGATAGCGGTCATTTCCTTGACGATATCGTCAACGTCCAGAACCATTTCCATCATGCTCACCTG
>CAZCDJ010000203.1:0-1573 GCA_964497655.1 uncultured Oscillospiraceae bacterium
GGGCCGGGTGGTGTATCAGGACCTGCCCCGCATAACCAACGCGGTCAAGGACGGCAGCTTCTTTGAAAACCCCGCCTACGTGAAGGCCATGGAGGACGCGAAGGCCTCCGGCGGCGCGCTGCACATTCTGGGACTGCTCAGCGATGGCGGCGTCCACAGCCACATCACCCACATTTTCGCCATTTTGGAAATGGCAAAGCGCATGGGTCTCACCAAGGTGTATTTTCACTGCTTCCTGGACGGACGGGACGTGTCCCCCAAGTCCGGCGCGGGTTATGTGAAGGCGCTGGGCGACGAGTGCGCCCGGCAGGGACTGGGCAAGATTGCCACGCTGCAGGGACGTTTCTGGGGCATGGATCGGGACAAGCGCTGGGAGCGGCTGCAAAAGGGCTACGACGCCCTCGTGCGCGGCATCGGCGTGAAGGCCTCCGACCCGGTGAAGGCCGTGGAGGACAGCTACGCCAAGGGCGTCACGGACGAGTTTCTGGAGCCTGTGGTGCTGGACGCTGACGGCATGATTCGGAGCGGCGACAGCGTGATCTTCATGAACTTCCGACCCGACCGCGCCCGGGAAATGACCTGGGCCCTGTGCGGCTACCTGCCCGAGGGTGCGGAGCTGAGCTGCGAGAAGCTCACGCTCTCCTATGTGTGCACCGCCCAGTACGATGGGGCGCTGCCCCTGCCCATCGCCTTCCCGCCGGAGCAGCTGGACGGCACCATCGGAGAATACGTCAGTTCCCTTGGCATCCGCCAGTTCCGTGTGGCGGAGACCGAAAAATATGCCCACGTCACCTTCTTCTTCAACGGCGGCGTGGAAAAACAGTACGAGGGCGAGGAGCGTGTGCTCATTCCCTCCAGCAAGGAATTCCCCACCTACGACCTGATTCCCCGGATGAGCGCGGAGCAGGTGAAGGATGCGCTGGTGTCCCGCATGGATCAGTGCGGCTGCGGCTTCTTCGTCTGCAACTTCGCCAACTGCGACATGGTCGGTCATACCGGTGTCATCCCCGCCGCCATTTCCGCGGTGGAGACCGTGGACAGATGCATCGGAGAGGTGGTCGCCGCCGCCAAGCGCAATGGCATCACTCTGCTGGTCACTGCCGACCACGGCAACGCGGACCGCATGGTCAACGCTGACGGCACCCCCAACACGGCCCACACCACCAATCTGGTCCCCCTTGTGGTCTGCGGCGCGGACGTGTCCCTCAACCCGGGACGCCTCTCGGACATCGCCCCCACCATGCTTGAGCTTATGCACCTTGACCGCCCGGCCGAAATGACCGGAAAGTCGCTAATTATTCATTAATTTGGAGGTACAAACATGAAAGAATATCTTGAGATTACCGATGTGCTGGCCCGCGAGATCCTGGACTCCCGCGGAAACCCCACCGTTGAGGTTGAAGTAACGCTGGACGACGGCACCGTGGGCCGCGCTGCGGTTCCCTCCGGCGCTTCCACCGGCATTTATGAGGCCTGCGAGCTGCGCGACGGCGACAAGAGCCGCTATCTGGGCAAGGGCGTCATCAAGGCCGTGGAGAATGTCAACGGCGAGATCGCCGAGGCGCTGGTGGGT
>CAZCDJ010000204.1:0-1559 GCA_964497655.1 uncultured Oscillospiraceae bacterium
CGCTCTCTGCGCTGTTCCCCATCCCCATTTTGCCCGGGCAGCGCATGGAGGTAAGCGTCAATAAGGACGCGGCAGGCCAGATCATCGGCTGGGGCAGCAACAGCGTGGGCGACTACGCCTATTCGCCCTCCAGCCTGTGTACGGTGACGGACAGCGACTGCTTTTTCTACCTCTATAACCGGTATGAGGAGGGCAGCTACGCGGACTTCTCTGCAACCCCCGGCGGCTACGGGCTGTACCGGCTCCCCTATTCCACGGACGGGAGTGTGACCACCCTGTCCCCCGACCGGCTGGAGCTGGTGTACCCCATGGCGGAGGACGAATCCGTCATCATGCTGCTCACCGCGCAGGGCGGCGACCGGCTGCTGCTGGTGACGGAGCGGGGCGGGGCACAGACCCTCACCGTGCTGGACGCGGAGAGCGCCACGCCCATGCAGACCCTGCCGCTGGAAGCCGACGAGGCCACTCCCCTGCTGCGGCTCTTTGACGGCGGCGATTTTCTCGCGCTGGTCTGCTCAGATCGAAACGAGACGGCGGAGGGCAGCGTGACCGTCTACACCCGCACCGCGGGCGGCTACGCCCGGGAATACCAATGCGACATCCCCACGGCGGACGGCGGCGGCAACTTCGTCTACTACGCCGCCATGGACTACCGGGACGGAAAGCTTGCCATGGCGTCCACCAACGTGAGAGAGCCGGCGGAGCGCAGCCTGCGGCTCTGCGGCTGCCGGCTGATGGTATTCGACGCCACGGGGCTTATCTACCACGGCGTGTACGCCAGCAGTCTGGACGATTTTCTCTCGGCGGACGACTATTCCATTCTCCGCTGTCATGGCAGCCTCAACGACGAGCTGCGCGTGCGCTGGTAAGGCAAAGGCGTCAAAAAGGCCCGCTTCCAAAAGGAAGCGGGCCTTCTCGCGTGTGGGGGGTTACGGTTGGGTGGACTTGAAAGGCAGCGGGTCAAAGACTACTTTGCCGCCGCTTGTGACAGTGACGGTGAGGCGCACTAGATCGGTGCTTGTGAACCATGTGGCGTCTTGCGCTGTGCTCGCAGAAATATGTAGTTTTACGGCATTCTCGCCGCTTGCTTCTCCCACAGCATTTACCGCCGTTACGGTTGGAGCGGTCAGCTCTGTCCATTCACCATTATTGTCCTTATAAACCTTGAACGTCAATCCCTCCGCGCTGGCGATGCCCACAAATATCTGATAGCTGCCGGACACGCCAAAAACGTGGGGGGTGCCAAGGTTTTTGCCGTTGAGCGTGACGGAGGAGAAATTTGTGACGTTTTGATTGTGGATGTGTGCCGTGCCGGTGGTAGCTGTGAAGCTGTATCCATGGTTTGCATTGTCATAGACCTGCACCGTGTTCGCGCCGATGTCCACATTGGAGGCACGCTGATTGTCGGATACCACGATTTCCTTGCTGCTTTCCACGGTGAGGCCGGAGATGGTGGCATTGCCCTCCACGCGGACATTCATGTCAAGCGCTTCCGATTTGCTTGCGGTGATTGTACCGGCCGAGCCGGTATTGAGATGGAATTCCGGGGAGGTGGTGGA
>CAZCDJ010000205.1:0-1510 GCA_964497655.1 uncultured Oscillospiraceae bacterium
GGAGACGAAGGTGCTGATGGGCTTCTCGGGCGGCGAGGTGGCGCAGATCTCCGGCTTGATGGCCGCGGAGCTGGGGGTGGACATTGCCACCGCCAAGCGCGCCGGTCTCCTGCACGACCTGGGCAAGTCCATTGACCACGAGGTGGAGGGCAGCCATGTGACCATCGGCGTGGACATCGCCCGCAAGTACAAGGAAAGCCCCGAGGTCATCCATGCCATTGAGGCTCACCACGGCGACGTGGAGCCCCACACCGTCATCGCCTGCATCGTGCAGGCGGCGGATGCCATTTCCGCCTCCCGTCCCGGCGCCCGGCGCGAGAACATAGAGAACTATGTGAAGCGTCTGGAAAAGCTGGAGGAGGTCACAAAGAGCTTCCCCGGCGTGTCCGGCTGCTACGCCATTCAGGCGGGCCGCGAGGTGCGTATCATGGTGAAGCCCGAGGAGGTAGGCGAGGATCAGATGGTTCTGCTGGCCCGGGACATCGCCAAGAAGATTGAGGACGAGCTTACCTACCCCGGCCAGATCAAGGTTCACCTGATTCGGGAGACCAAGGCTGTGGAATACGCGAAATAAAAAAATGTGCGCCCCCCGGCTTCGGGGGGCGCATTTTTGCGGCAAAAAGCAAGGGGGACGGTACCGTCCCCCTTGCCGCTGTTCTTAAGTAAGAGCCGCGCCGGTCTCCTGGTCGAACACATGGATGGCGTTGCTGCCGAAGGTGAAGCTCATCTTCTCGCCGAAGCGGAAGCCAAAGCGGTGCTCCTCGGGCAGATCCACGGTGGAGATCACCAGCACCACGTCCTTGCCGGCGGTGGTCACATGGAGATGGATGGAGGAACCCATCATCTCGCTCACGTCCACGGTGGCGGGGACGCTCTCCGCCACGTCGTCGGCGCAGAGCAGGATGTGCTCGGGGCGGATGCCCAGAGTGACAGGGCCGGCCACGGCGCCGTGCTCGCGCAGCTTGGCCTGCTTCTCCGCGCTGACGGGGAACACCCGGTCGTACATCTTCACGGAGTAGGTCTCGCCGTCCTTGAGCAGCTCGGCGTCGAACAGGTTCATCTGCGGCGTGCCGATAAAGCCGGCTACGAACAGGTTGGCGGGGTGGTTGAACACCTCCTGGGGGGTGCCAATCTGCTGGATGAAGCCGTCCCGCATGATGACGATCCGGTCGCCCAGAGTCATGGCCTCGGTCTGGTCATGGGTGACGTAAATAAAGGTGGTGTTAATGCGCTGGCGCAGCTTGATGATCTCCGCGCGCATCTGGTTGCGGAGCTTGGCGTCCAGGTTGGAGAGGGGCTCGTCCATAAGGAACACCTTGGGCTCCCGGACGATGGCGCGGCCGATGGCCACACGCTGTCTCTGTCCGCCGGAGAGCGCCTTGGGCTTCCGGTCCAGATACTGGGTGATATCCAGAATCTCGGCGGCCTCCCGCACCTTCCTGTCTATGGTGGCCTTGTCAACCTTCTTCAGCTTCAGGGAGAAGGCCATATTATCGTAAACGGTCATATG